>JBJHBH010000112.1:0-8146 GCA_050485365.1 Desulfuromonadales bacterium
CGAGCCCCCGACCCAACCCAGTAACACCCCCCCCCCCACCCCCCCCACCCCTCCAAAAAACCCCCCGGAAACCCGGGGCCTTATGGCCCACGCGGTGGGGGTGCTGCGCGATCTTTTCAGTTGAATCCGGTCGGCGGTGCGCCGGTGGTGCCGACGACGGCGACGATGAGGATGGTCACTACGGCGAGAAAGCAGGCCGTCGCCCACCCTCCCTCGGCAAGGACGGCCCTGAGCCCTTT
Source organism: Desulfuromonadales bacterium (assembly GCA_050485365.1). Taxonomy (GTDB): domain Bacteria; phylum Desulfobacterota; class Desulfuromonadia; order Desulfuromonadales; family JACZKF01; genus JARFUG01. The sequence continues at coordinate 240 of JBJHBH010000112.1, forward strand.
CCAGTCGACCAGGAAAATCAGGTAGCCGAGTACGAACAACGCAAGAACCACGCCTGTCATGTTCTCTCTCCTCCTTTGCAATTAAATCTGGGAAAATTCCGTCGGTATATTATACTAAGGCATTTTTTAAATCCAGCTGCAATTTAGGAGGCTCTCCGGTGACGCTCGACCTCTTCCCCCCACAGGACGTCGCTTTTACCCATCACGAAGACCAGGCGCGCCGCCGCGGCTTCCGTGTGGTGGCCGGGATCGACGAGGCGGGGCGAGGGCCGCTGGCCGGACCGGTCGTCGCAGCGGCGGTCGTTCTGCCCGAGCGCTTCGAACTGCCCGGGCTCAACGATTCGAAGCAGCTCTCCGCCGCGCAGCGCGAGCGCCTCTACCCGCTGATCCGACAGACAGCCCTGGCCGTGGGCGTCGGCGTCGTGCCGCCGCGTCGAATCGACGAGGTCAATATCCTGCAGGCGACCCTGCAAGGGATGGTCGAGGCGGTGCGCAGGCTCAACAGGTCGCCCGACTTTCTCCTGGTGGACGGCATCACCCCGGTCCCCCTCGCCCTGCGCCAGCTCACCCTCAAGCAGGGCGACGCCCGCTCCCCCTCCATCGCCGCCGCCTCCGTCGTCGCCAAGGTCCTTCGTGACCGCATCATGCAGGGATACGATCGGCTCCACCCCGGCTACGGTTTCGCCCGCAACAAAGGGTACGGCAGCGCAGAACACCTGGCGGCCATCGCCCGCCTCGGCCCCACGCCCCTGCACCGTCGCACCTTCGGCGGGGTGCGCGAACACGCTGCGGCGTCGTGACGCAGCAGCGCCTGTCCCTCGGACGCTGGGGGGAGGAGGAGGCCGCGCGGTTTCTCCAGAGCCGCGGGATGAAGATCGTGGCGCGCAACGTGCGCACCCCCGTCGGCGAAATCGACCTGATCGCGCGGCAGGGAAAGATCCTCGCCTTCGTCGAGGTCAAGACGCGGCGGGGGCTCGGCTTCGGAACGCCGCAGGAGGCGGTGGGCCGTACCAAGCAGCGCCAGATCCTGCGGGCCGCCCAGTGGTACATGGCCGACGGGAAGACAAAGGACGTGCAGCCGCGCTTCGACGTGGTCGCCGTGCACGCCACGCCCGGCGGAGCGCAGATCGAGCACATCGCCGACGCCTTCGGTCTGGGGGGCTGAAGGGCGGCGCTCGGATTCAAAAGGAGCCAGGATGGACCAGACTCTCAGCCGTTACGGCATGATGCGCCTCGGGGTCGTCACCCCGGAGTTGCGCGTCGCCGACGTCGCCTTCAATACCGCGCGCATCGTCGAGGCGATGAACGAGGCGGCGGCGCTCGATTGCCGCTTTCTCCTCTTCCCCGAGCTGTGCTTGAGCGGCTACACCTGCGCTGATCTCTTCTTCCAGGCGCCACTTCTGGAGCAGGCCAGGGAGGCCCTCTTTACCCTCGCGCAGGCGTCGCGCGAACGGCGAAGCGTCCTGGTGGTGGGGGCGCCCGTCGAGCACGCGGGGCGTCTGTTCAACTGCGCCGTCTTTATCGCCTCCGGGCGCATCCTCGGCATCGTTCCGAAGACCTATCTCCCCAATACCTCGGAGTTCTACGAGGAGCGCTGGTTCTCCTCGTCCTTCGATGCGCCCTGGGACGAGATCGAATGGCGCGGCGAGCGCATCCCCTTCGGGGCCGATCTTCTCTTCGGGGCCGAAAACCTCGAGGGGTGCGTGATCGGGGTCGAGATCTGCGAGGACGCCTGGGTCGCCGCTCCCCCCAGTTCGGCGATGGCGACGGCCGGGGCGACGGTGCTGCTCAATCTCTCGGCGAGCCCCGAAACCCTCGGGAAAATGGAGTACCGCCGCGCGCTGGTGCAGGCCCAGTCGGGACGGTGCCTGGCGGCCTACGCCTACGCGTCGGCGGGGCCTGGAGAGTCGAGCACCGACCTCGTCTTCTCGGGGCACTCGCTCATCGCCGAATACGGGGCGCTGCTCGCGCAGACCGAGCGCTACAGCTTCGAGACGCGCATCGCGACGGCGGATATCGACATCGAGCGGCTGCTCTGCGAGCGCCGCCGCAACAACAGCTTCGCCGCCGCGGCGCCGCGCCCCTTCCGCCGGATTCCATTCACCCTCCCCGAGACGCCGGCCCGTACGCTGCGCCGCGACATCACCCCGACCCCCTTCGTCCCCTCAGGGGAGGAGGCGCAGGAGGAGCGGTGCCGGGAGATCTTCGCCCTGCAGACGACCGGCCTCGCCAGGCGCCTTCGCCACACCGGGGTGCGGCGCGCAGTGGTCGGGCTCTCGGGTGGGCTCGACTCGACCCTCGCTCTTTTGGTGATGGTCAAGGCCTTCGACGCCCTGGCGCTCGACCGAAAGGGGATCGTCGCCGTGACGATGCCCGGCTTCGGCACCACCCGACGCACCCGCGACAACGCCGAGGGGCTCGCCGAGCGCCTCGGGGTCACGCTGCGCGTCATCCCCATCGAAGCGGCGGTGCGGCAGCATTTCGCCGACATCGGCCACCCGGAGGACGTGCACGACATCACCTACGAGAACGCCCAGGCCCGCGAGCGCACCCAGATCCTCATGGACGTGGCCAACCAGGAAGGGGCGCTCGTCATCGGCACCGGGGACCTCTCGGAGCTCGCCCTGGGGTGGTGCACCTACAACGCCGATCACATGTCGATGTACGGCGTGAACGCCGGAGTCCCGAAGACGCTGGTGCGCTATCTCGTGTCGTGGTGCGCCGAGGAAGAGTTCTGCGGCGAGACCGCCGCCATCCTCGTCGACATCTGCAACACCCCCTTCTCGCCGGAGCTGCTGCCGCCGAGCGCGTCGGGAGAGATCCTGCAGGTCACCGAGGATCGGGTCGGCCCCTACCTGCTGCACGACTTCTTCCTCTACCACGTGGTGCGACTCAATTTCTCCCCCGCCAAGATCGTCTATCTGGCGCACCACGCCTTCGGCGACGCGTACAGCAAAGCGCAGATCCTCGAGTGGCTGAGGATCTTCTATCAGCGCTTCTTCTCGCAGCAGTTCAAGCGATCGTGCCTTCCGGACGGGCCGAAGGTCGGCAGCGTCGCCCTCTCTCCGCGCGGGGACTGGCGCATGCCGAGCGATGCCAGCGCGGCCCTCTGGCTGGCGGAGATCGATCGCCTGGAGAAGGGGCCGTAGGGGCGCAATTCATTGCGCCCATCCCCGAAAATGAAGCAGGGCGGGATGAATTCCGCCCCTACCGTTTGAAGACCCCTCTATGCCCGGAACCCTCTACATCGTCGCCACCCCCATTGGCAACCTCGAGGACATCACGTTGCGTGCTCTGCGCGTCCTCAAGGAGGTCGACCTGGTGGCGGCCGAAGACACCCGCCACAGTCGGCGTCTGCTGACCCACTTCGGCATCGGCACCCGGCTCACCTCCTACTTCGAGCACAACGAGGCGGCCAAGGGGGAGCGTCTGGTGGAGGAGCTTCGCGCGGGCAGATCGGTGGCCCTCATCTCCGACGCAGGGACCCCCGCCATCTCCGACCCCGGCTACCTTCTGGTGCGGCGCTGCCGAGACGAGGGGATCGCCGTCGTCGCCGTCCCCGGCCCCTCGGCGGCCGTCGCCGCCCTGTGCATCTCGGGGCTCCCCACCGACCGCTTCGTCTTCGAGGGGTTTCTCCCCGCCCGATCGACTCCCCGGCGCGCGGCCTTTCGCGCCCTGGCGCAGCAGCAGCGCACCGCCATCTTCTACGAGGCGCCGCACCGGCTTGCGGCGTCGTTGCGGGATCTGGCGGCGGAGCTGGGTGAGGAGCGGGAGGTGGCGGTGGCGCGCGAGCTCACCAAGCTGCACGAGGAGCTCTTTCGCGGCTCGGCGGCGCAGGCGCTGGAGCGCTTCGGGGGGGAGAAGGTTCGGGGGGAGATCGTTCTGCTGGTGGCACCGGCGCCGGAGGAGAAGCCGGCCGGAACGGTGCGCGAGGCGCTATTGCAGCGCAGGCGGGAAAAGAGCGACCTCTCGATGAAGGAGATCGTGCGGGAGGTGGCCAGGGAATTCGGCCTCCCCGGAAGCGAGGTCTACCGAGAGGCGCTGAAACTGCGGGAGGAGAAGAGATAGCGCCTCTCAGCGCAGAACGCGAAAATCCGCGAACTCCCCCGTCGGCTCCTCCCAGTCGATGAAGAGCTCTTCCACCCTCGCCCCTTCGGGGCCGCGGCGACACCAGTTCACCAACTCGCGCACCTGCGACTCCTTCCCTTCGAAAACCCCCTCCACGTCCCCGTCCGGCAGGTTGCGCACCCACCCTCTGACCCCGAGACTCTCGGCGGTGCGGCGCGTGTAATAGCGAAAGCTCACCCCCTGGACGACGCCGCGGATGCGGACTCCGGCGCGGATCTGTTTCATCAGCCCTCCTCCTGTTCGATCATCTGAAGGAATTCCTCCTCGCTCAAAATGGCGACTCCGAGCTCTTTCGCCCGCGCGAGCTTGCTTCCGGCCTCTTCGCCGGCGACGACGAAATCGGTCTTTTTGCTCACCGATCCGGCGGCGCGCCCTCCGCGGCGCTCCACCATCTCCTGGGCCTCCTTGCGGCCGAGGCGCTCCATGGCGCCGGTGAAGACGAAGGTCTTTCCCGAAAGGCTCCCCCCCGCCCGGCGCTCCTGCGCCTTGGGCGAAACCCCCGAGGCGCGCAGGCGCTCGAGGATCGCGCGGTTCTGGGGGGAGGCGAAAAAGTTTACCACGCTGTCGGCCACCTGGGGGCCGATTTCGTGAATTGCCATAAGTTCTTCGCGCGAGGCGCCCTCCAGGTTTTCCAGAGAGCCGAACTGGCGCGCGAGGATCTTGGCGGTGTGCTCCCCGACGTGGCGGATGCCAAGGGCGTACAGCAGGCGCGACAGGGGGCGGCTGCGGCTTTGGTCGATGGCGGCCAGCAGGTTCTCGGCGAGCTTCTCTCCCATGCGCTCGAAGCGAAAGAAGTCGTCGCGCCCAAGCCGGTAGAGATCGGCCACGTCGCCGACGAGGCCGAGACGCAGCAACTGGTCGATGTAGCGGTCGCCGAGCCCGTCGATGTCCATGGCGCCGCGCGAGGCGAAGTGCTTGAGCGACTCCTTTCGCTGGGCGGGGCAGGCGAGCCCCTGGCAGCGCGGCACGACCTCCCCCTCCAGGCGCTTCACCGGCGAGCCGCACTCGGGACAGGTTTCGGGGAAGGGGATCTCCTCTTCGGCGCCGCTGCGCCTCTCCGAAAGGACCCTGACGACGTCGGGGATGACGTCGCCGGCGCGCTCCACCACGACGTGATCCCCTTTTTTCACGCCGAGCCGGGCGATCTCGTCCCAGTTGTGCAGACTGGCGCGCGAGACGGTGACGCCGCTGACTTCCACCGGTCGCAGGCGGGCTACCGGGGTGATGGCGCCGGTGCGCCCGACCTGCAGCGCAACCTCCTCGATGATCGTCTCGGCCTGGCGGGGTGGGAATTTGTAGGCGATGGCCCAGCGCGGCGAGCGGCTCTTCTCCCCGAGCTCGCGCTGCAGGGCGAGCTCGTTGACCTTGACGACGACGCCGTCGATCTCGTACGGCAGCTCGTCGCGGCGCGCAGCCATCTCCGCGTAGAAGCCGAGGGCGCCGTCGATGCCGCGCACGAGGCGAACCGTGTCGGTGAGGACGCGCAGGCCCCATCCCTGCAACTGTAGTAATACCTCGTGGTGGGTCGGCGGCAAAGAGCCCTCCACCACGCCGACGCCATAGCAGGCGATGCTCAAGGGGCGCCGGGCGGTGATGCGCGAATCGAGCTGACGAAGGCTTCCGGCGGTGGCGTTTCGGGGATTGGCGAAGGCCGGCTCCCCGGCATCCTCGCGCTCCCGATTGAGGGTCTGAAACCCCTGCAACTCCATGTAGACTTCGCCGCGCGCTTCGATGAGCGCTGGATAGTCGCCGTGCAGGCGCAGCGGGACGGTGGGGAGGGTCTTGAGGTTCTCGGTGATCTTCTCCCCCGTGGTGCCGTCGCCCCGGGTCGATCCGACCTCCAGCACACCGTCGCGGTAGACGAGCTCGACCGCCACCCCGTCCATCTTCAGCTCGCACACATACTCGATCTCTTCCGCGGTGGCGAGAAAGCGGCGCACGCGGGCGTCGAAGTCGCGCATGTCGGCCTCGTCGAAGGCGTTTTGCAGCGAGAGCATCGGCAGGGTGTGGCGCACCGGCTCGAAGCGGGCCAGGGGCGCCGCGCCGACGCGCTGGGAGGGGGAGTCGGGGGTGACGAGCTCGGGGAAAGCGCGCTCCAGATCGAGCAGTTCGCGAAAGAGCCGGTCGTACTCGGCGTCGGAGATCTCGGGGACGTCGAGGACGAAATAGAGATGGTTGTGGCGGTGGAGCTCACCGCTGAGCTCCTGGTGGAGGCGGCGGGCCATGTCGCGGTCCATCGAAGATCCTTTCGCAACGGGGGCGTGCGGCGAAAAAGCACACGGGGGAGGGGGGCAAGGGCCTTATATCACAGGGGAGCCCCCATTTCAACGCCGCCGAGGGGAGGGCGCCCGCGCTATCTGCCTGAATCGACTCAAACTCTATTTGAATTCCGGGGAGCCTTGGGATAGAATCCAACCTCGTTGCGTCCCCACTCTCCGGAGAAATCCGCATGTTCGAAGATCGTTGGATGCACCTGCTGGGCCTGGGCATCCTTTTCGTCCTCTCCGCCTTCTTCTCGGGGTCGGAGACGGCCATGATGTCCCTGGATCGGCTGCGCATCAAGTATCTGGTGCAGAAGAAGAAGGCCGGCGCCGAGCGTCTGGAGGCCCTCATCGAGCAGCCCGAGCGGCTTCTGGGGGGGATACTGGTCGGCAACAACGTCGTCAACATCGCCCTGTCGGTCTTCGCCACCACCCTCTTCGTCGACATGTACGGCGAGCGCGGCGAGCTGATGACGATTCTCATCCTGACCCCGCTCCTCCTCATCTTCGCCGAGATCACCCCCAAGGCCTACGCCGCCACCAACGCCGAGAAGGTCTCCTTCGCCGTGCTGCGCCCGATCCTCGCGGTGCTCCTCGTTCTCTCGCCGGTGGTGACGCTGGTGACCGCCTTCTCGCGCACCCTCACCCGCCTCATCGGCAAGCGGGGCGATCGCCCCATCATCTCCGAAGACGAGATCCGCTCCATCATCTCGGTGGGCGAGCAGACGGGGGTCGTGGCCAAGGAGCAGCAGCGCATGCTCCACGGCATCTTCGAGCTCTCCCAGACGCGGGTGCGCGACATCATGATCCCGCGCACCGAGATGGTCGCCCTCGACGTGAACGCCTCCTTCCCCGAGGTCCTCTACCAGGTGCAGCAGGCGCGCCACTCGCGCTTCCCCGTCTACGAGGGGAGTCTCGACAACGTGGTGGGGATCATCCACTCCAAGGACATCCTCAACTGCGTCGAGCGCCCCGAGGAGTTCTCGCTGCGCAAGATCGTTCGCGCCCCCTACTTCGTCCCCGAGCTCAAGCGCATCGGCACCCTCCTTCAGGCCTTCCGGCGCAAGCGCATTCACCTGGCGATCGTCATCGACGAGTACGGCGGAGTCGAGGGGATCGTGACGCTGGAGGACATCGTCGAGGAGATCGTCGGCGAGATCCGCGACGAGTACGACGTCGAGGAGGTCCTCTTTCGCGAGATCGCCCCCGGGCGCTACCTTGTGGACGGCAGCGCGTCGCTGCGCACCGTCAACCGTCGCTTCGGCCTGAGCCTCTCGGAGGAGCACGCCAACACCCTCGCCGGATTCTTGCTGCGCACCATGGGGAGCATCCCCCTGGTGGGCGAGAGCTGCGAGTCCGACGGAACCATCTTCACCGTGCGCCGCGTCGTCGACCGGCGCATTGAGGAGATCGAGATGACTCTCCCGAAAAGCGACGCTCCGCCCGGATGACGCCCGACCTCGTGTCGCGATTCGCCCCCGCCCTGAACGCCGAAGGGGCATCCGCAGCTCGGATGCC
>JBJHBH010000113.1:0-8039 GCA_050485365.1 Desulfuromonadales bacterium
ATCGTGCAGGCGCGGACTCGCCCTACGGCATCCCCCCGGACAACCCCTTCGTTCAAGGGGGCGGCGCCCCCGAGATCTACGCCTGGGGGCTGCGCAACCCCTGGCGCTTCAGCTTCGACCGGCACAGCGGCCTGCTGTGGGCCGCCGACGTCGGACAGAACGCCTGGGAAGAGGTGAACATCATCGAGACGGGGGGGAACTACGGCTGGAACATCCGCGAGGGGGCCCACTGCTTCGATCCCCCCGAAAACTGCCCCACCGAAGGGCTCATCGACCCGGTGACCGAATACCCCAACGCCGAAGGCGACTGCTCCGTCACCGGCGGCTACGTCTACCGCGGCGAGGCGATCCCCGCCCTGCGGGGGAACTATCTCTTCGGCGACTTCTGCAGCGGCAAGGTCTGGGCCCTCCCCCTGGGCGACGACGGCACCCCGGTGCAGGCGCACCGGCTTTTGTTTCAGAGCGGCGCGCGCATCTCCTCCTTCGCCCAGGGGCACGACGGGGAAGTCTATCTCCTCGATTTCGGCGCAGGAGGGATCTATAGAATCGTGAGGAGCGATGAGTGAGGAGTATTTAGCTCCCGCCTCCCGGATTCTGAATCCCTCCTTGCCCCCACACCCCCCTTCCCCTATAATCGCCTCCTTTTCAAGGAGACGCGATGGAACGGTTCTACTCCCCCGAGGCGCTGGCGCAGATGCGCGCGGCGATCGCCGAGGCGCGGGGGAACGAAGTCTTTTTTCTCGGCCGCACCGACGAAGCGCTCAAGGTCGCCTCGGTGGAGGTGCTGGCCCGCGGATCGGCCGAGGCCGTCCCGGCCATCGTGCAGGTGTGCCGCTACGGCGACGTCGTTATCCACAACCACCCCTCCGGAGTCCTCGACCCTTCGGGGGCCGATCTGGAGATCGCGTCGCGTCTCGGCGCCCTCGGCGTCGGTTTCCACATTGTGGATAACCCTGTGGAAAATGTGTACAAGGTCGTGGAGGCTTTCGCCCCCCGAAGCGAGAAGCACCTCGACCCCTCGCGCATCGCCGCCGTCCTCGGCCCCGACGGGGCGGTGGCGAACCACCTCCCCGGGTGGGAGGAGCGCCCCGAGCAGCTTCGCATGGCCTTCGCCGCCGCCGAGGCCTTCAACGCCGGACGCCTGGCGACCATCGAGGCGGGGACCGGCACAGGCAAGAGCCTCGCCTACCTCGTCCCGGCGATCCTGTGGGCGCGCCAGAACGAGGAGCGGGTCGTCGTCTCGACCAACACCATCAACCTGCAGGAGCAGCTGATCCGCAAGGATCTCCCCTTTTTGCGCCGCGCCATGGAGATCGACTTTCGGGCGGTGCTGGTCAAGGGGCGCGGAAACTACCTCTGCCTGCGCAGGGCCGATGCCGCGAAGGCAGAGCCGGGGCTCTTCGACGACGAGCACGCCGGGGAGATCGCCGCCATCCTCGCCTGGGCGCAGTCGAGCGCCGACGGCTCGAAGGAGACCCTTTCCTTTATCCCCAGCGATTCGGTCTGGGAGGAGGTGCGCTGCGAGCTCGACGGGTGCGCCCGGGCGCGCTGCGCTCACTTTTCCGCCTGCTTCTTCCACAAGGCGCGCCGGCAGGCGGCCAACGCGGACCTGCTCGTCGTCAATCACGCGCTGCTCCTTTCGGATCTGGCCGTGCGGCGCCAGACCGACAACTACAGCGCCGCCGCCGTCCTCCCCCCCTTCGAACGCATCGTCCTGGACGAAGCCCATCACCTGGAGGATGTGGCCACCTCCCACTTCTCGTCACAGGTGACCCGTTTCGCCTTCGCCCGTACCCTGAACCGGCTGCGCCACCCGCGAAAGGCGGAAAGGGGGGTGCTGATGCGCTTCGTGAACGCCCTGGCGCGGGATCTGCCCGACAGCGAGGACACCCTGTACCGCGCGCTGTACGAGGAGGTCGAGCGCCTGCAGGGGGGCTGCCATGTTCTGCTCGATCGGGCTGTGCGCGATCTGGAGGCGATCGGCGAGGAGCTCGCGGCCGCCGAGGGGAAGGCGATCGCCGAGCGCGAAGAGATCCGCCGACGCATCGTCCCCCCCTTCTCCGAAGGGGAGGCGTGGGGACGTACGACCGAGAAGGTGCGCGATCTCGCCCGCGAGACGATCGATCTGGCCAAGGCGCTGCGCGCCCTGCTCAAGAGCGCCGAGCGCCTCCCCGAGGCGGTCGCCGAGAAGGTCGCCTCCCACCTCCTCGATCTGCGCGGCGCGGCGGGGCGCCTCGACGCCATCGCCTCGGACCTTACGTTCTTCGTCGCCCAAGACGAGACGGTCTGCGCCTGGTTCGAGGTGACGCGCGGGCGCATCGGGCGCGGCACCGGCGTCGTCACCCGCCTGTGCACCGCCCCGCTGGAGGTCGCAGGCGCACTCAACGAATCGGTCTACGAGCGCTTTCGCACCGTGGTGATGACGAGCGCCACCCTCGCGGTGGGGGAGAGCTTCGCGCACTTCCGGCGCCGGGTCGGCCTCGATCTCTGCGAGAGGGGGCGGCTGAGCGAGCTGCTGCTCGCCTCCCCTTTCGACTTCGCCCGCCAGGCGCTGCTGGCCATCCCCACCGATCTGCCCGAGCCGGGGCGCCCCGGCTACGCCGAGGCGGTGCGTGATCTGAGCGAAAAGGCGATCCTGCTGGCAGACGGACGCACCTTCGTTCTGTTCACCGCCTACTCGCTGCTGCGCCGCGTGCACGGCGAGCTCGCCCCGATGCTGCAGGCCCGCGGCTACCGCCCCCTGCGCCAGGGGGAAGACCACCGTCACCGGCTCCTGAAGACCTTCGCCGACGACGCCACCAGCGTCCTGTTCGGCACCGACTCGTTCTGGGAGGGGGTCGACGTGCCGGGGCGCGCCCTCGAGCAGGTCATCATCTCGCGCCTCCCCTTCAAGGTCCCCACCGAGCCGGTGCTGGAGGCGCGGGCCGAGGCGATCGAGCGCGCCGGGGGAGACCCCTTCATGGAATACACCGTCCCCCAGGCGGTCATCAAGTTCAAGCAGGGGTTCGGCCGCCTGATCCGCCACCGCGACGACCGCGGCGTCGTTCTCATTCTCGACACCCGCGTGGTGAAGAAGGGGTACGGGCGCATCTTCCTGAGATCGCTCCCCCCCGCGCGCACCGTCGCCGCCCCTGCGGCGGAGATTCTGGGCGAAATCGACGCCTTTTTCCGCGGACATCGCGCCGCCATCGAGAGCTGAAGCCTTCGCTACGGCTCCCCGATCTGCGGCGGCAGCTCCAGGCGCAGGTGGGGCCATCTGCGCACGGGGTATCCCTCATCGTCCTGGTAGGCGAAGGCCTCCAGCTCGAAGCTCTTCCAGCGATAGGGGAGCTTTCGCTCGCGCCAGAGATAGCGCCACAGAAAACCGAAGAACCCGTACTGGGCGTACTGGCAGACGTGGATGAGCTCATGGCGCACCAGGCGCGGCACGACCTCGGCGGGGGGGCGGCGGAAAAAGATGTGGCGGCCGAGCGTCACGCCGGAGACCCAGCGCGGAAACAAAAAGAGCAGGGGGGAGGCGAAATGAAAGCGCACCCGGATCGGCCGAACGCCGCCCTTCAACCCCGCCCCGCACCTCACCGCCCGCTCCTCACGATCTCCTCAATGCCGGGGCTCCTCGGGGGGCGGCGGCTCTTCCACGGTTCGCCCCATCTCGGTCTGCCAGTAGGGGGTCTGGCCGTAAAAGCGGTGGATCTGCTCCCCCCAGGCGCGCCCCCCCATCTTGGGCCAGTCGTGCTTGTTGAAGCCCGGGGCGTTGCGCAGCTTCTCCTTGTCGAGATCGAGGATGAAGTGCTTGTGGTCCGGGTCGAGGTGGAGCATCTTGAACGGCACGGCGAAGAGCTTGTCGCCGATCCCCATGAAGCCGCCGAAGGACAGCACGGCGTAGTTGACCCGGCCGCTCTCCATGTCGATCATCAGCTCTTCGATCTTTCCGAGATCCTCGCCCCGGGTGTTGACGACCCTGTCGCCGATGAGGGAATCGGCGCTCATGACCTCCGGCCCCGGCCCCGAACCGCTTCGCATCGAATTCGCCATCTGCTCTCTCCTTTTCGGGATGGGTTTCGTCTTGCATTGTACCGCCCGCCCTTCACTGCGCAAGAACGCGCAAAACCCTCGTCAAACAGACACCTTGAGCGCTGAATCTCCCTACCGCCCCCCGGGTTTTTCCTGCCGGGGACAGACGATGGGTCCGAAGGTCGGAAAATCGAGCCGGCCCTTGACCCCGAGGGCGCAGAATGTGTTAGAGTAGGCGTTGTTTCAAGCGGCAGTTCACCCGTACCAACCCTTCATGACAGACGGCTTCCGGAGGGCGAAAGCGATCGCCTCCGGCAGCGAAAGGAATGATTGATGTCCAGGTTCCCCTTTGCGCGCATACTGATCGCTCTTCTCGTTCTGCTCGTCGGCCTCCCCGCCGGCCTTCTCGCAGCCGAGAGGCAGGACGATGATGCCGCCGCCCGGGCCAAGCTGCTGAGCTACCTGCTGCGCCAACAGCTCAGCGCGAGCCACTATAGCCAGAAGCCGATCGACGACACGTTCTCACGGGCCGCCTTCGGTCTGTATCTCAAGCAGATCGACGGACAGAAGCGATTTTTGCTGCAGCAGGACATCCGCCAGCTTCAGCCCTTTGCGAACCGCATCGACGACGAGCTGGTGCAGGGGCGCATCCAGCTCCCCCTGACCGCGACCCGCCTGCTCAGCGTGCGGATCGCCCAGGTCAAGGAGATGGTCGATGAGCTGCTGGCCTCGGATTTCAACTTCCACGGCGACGAGACGATCGAGATCGACCCCGAGAAGCTCGAATTCAGCGCCGATCTGGCCGAACTGCGCGAGCGCTGGCGCAAGATCCTCAAGCTGCAGGTCCTCTCGCGCTACCTCGACATGGAGGAGGAGCGCGGCAAGAACCCGGCCCTTGAAAAGGATGCGGCCCCCCTCACCCAGGCCGAGGCCCGCGAGCGGGTGAAGAAGAGCTACGAGACCTTCTTCGAGCGTCTGCTCGAGGATGCGCAAAAAGAGATCTACAACCGTTACTTCGAGGCGGTCAGCCGCGCCTTCGATCCGCACACCAACTATCTGGCCCCTGCGGAAAAGGAGGATTTCGACATCAGCATGAGCGGCTCCCTCGAAGGGATCGGCGCCACGCTACGCGAGGAGGACGGCTTTATCAAGGTCGTCACCGTCGTCCCCGGAAGCGCCGCCTGGCGGCAGGGGCAGCTCGAAGCCGAGGACATCATCCTCAAGGTCGGCGAGGGGGCCGGCGAGCCGGTCGACATCACCGACACCCGCATCCGCGACGCCGTCTCTCTGATCCGCGGCCGGAAGGGGACCGAGGTGCGCCTGACCGTGCGCAAGCCCGACGGCACCTCCCTTGTCATCCCCATCATCCGAGACGTGGTGCAGATCGAGGAGACCTTCGTGCGCTCGGCGGTGATCCCGGGCCGTGACGGAAAAGAGCGCTTCGGCTACGTCAAGATCCCGAGCTTCTACCGCGACTTCAAGGACGAGCGGCGCGGCGGCAGCGGCCGCAACGTCACCGACGACCTGCGCCGCGAGATCGAGAACCTCAAGGCCCAAAACGTCGAGGGGATCGTTCTCGATTTGCGCAACAACGGCGGCGGCGCCCTCACCGACGCGGTGAACATCGTCGGGCTCTTCATCAAGACCGGACCTGTGGTGCAGGTGCGAAGCGGCAACGGCAACGTGCAGGTCCTCGCCGACGACTCGCGCGAGATCGTCTACGACGGCCCGCTGACCGTTCTGGTCAACGAGTTCAGCGCCTCGGCCTCCGAGATCCTCGCCGGAGCGCTGCAGGACTACGGCCGGGCCGTCATCATCGGCGGCGAGCACACCCACGGCAAGGGGACGGTCCAGGCGATCCTCGATCTCGACCGCTCGCTCCCCTTCGCCGGCATGGAGCGCTACCAGCCGCTGGGCGCGCTGAAGGTCACCATCCAGAAGTTCTACCGCGTCAGCGGCGAATCGACCCAGTCGCGCGGCGTCGTCCCCGACATCATCCTCCCCGACCGGCTCAAGCACTTCAGGACCGGAGAGCGCCACAACGACTATGCCCTGCCCTGGGATACGATCAGGCCGACGCGCTTTTCGCGCTGGCAGGAGAGCTTGGATCTGGAGCTTCTGCGCGAAAGGAGCCGCGAGCGCGTCGAGGCCGATGAGCAGTTCGCCAAGATCCGCGAGGAGGTGGAACGCGCCCGTATCCGCACCGAGAACACCCGGCAGACGCTCAACATCGAGGAGTACCGCGCGCAGCGCCTCGAAGCGCGAGCGCTCGAGGAAGAAGGGGGCGGCGCCCCCCACGCCTTCGGCCGCAGCAGAAACCGCGATCCCAACCAGACGGCCGAGGAGCGCCAGAAGGAGTGGATCGAGCAGATCCGCAAGGATGCCTACGCCCGCGAGGCGATGGCGGTTCTGGCCGACATTCTCTCCACCTCGCTGCACACCGCGTCGGCGACCAAAAAATAATTCCGGCGCGTCACAACAAACGACGGCCCCGCTTCGGCGGGGCCGTCGTCGTTTGGGAGTACGGACATGCAGACGTCTTTCACACCCGCCTACCTCGGGCTTCCACCCGCCGAGCTTCGCGCGCGGGCACGCCGCGCCGAGGCCCACCTGCAGAGCTGCGATCTGTGCCCGCGCGCCTGCGGCGCCGCGCGCGGGCCGGGCTCATCGCCCCCGTGCCGCGTTGGCGCCAGGGCGATCGTCTACAGCTACGGTCCCCACCACGGCGAGGAGCGCCCCTTGAGCGGCATCCGCGGATCGGGGACGATCTTCTTCAGCGGGTGCAATCTGGACTGCGTCTTTTGCCAGAACTGGGAGCTGAGCCGAGGGGGAGAGGGGCGGGAGGTTTCGGACGCCGAGCTCGCCGCGATGATGCTCGAGCTGCAGGAGCGGGGGTGCCACAACATCAATCTCGTCACCCCAAGTCACGTCGTCGCCCCGATCCTGGCGGCCCTCGCGCTGGCGGCCTCCGAGGGGCTGAGGCTCCCGCTGGTCTACAACACCGGAGGGTACGACACCCCTCACGCCCTGGCGCTGATGGACGGGGTGATCGACCTCTACATGCCGGACATGAAGTTCGCCGACTCGGCGACGGCCCGCCCCTTTGTCGGGGTCGACGACTACGCCGAGATCAACCGGGCGGCCGTCTCGGAGATGCATCGTCAGGTCGGCGACCTCGAGGTCGACCCTTCGGGGATCGCGCGCCGCGGGCTGCTGGTGCGCCATCTGGTGCTGCCGCACAACGTCGCGGGGACCGACGTCGTCCTGGCCTTTGTGGCCCGCGAGATCTCTGTGCGCACCTATCTCAACCTGATGGATCAGTACCGCCCCTGCTACCGGGCCGAGGCGTATCCCCCCCTCGACCGCCGCCCCACCCGGGCCGAGTTTCGCGAAGCGGTGGCGGCCGCCAGGGCTCTCGGGCTGACGCGGCTCGATCGCCCCTGACGACCTGGGCCGCACGGAACACTAGCCGAGGGTCGAGCGCAGATTCAGAAAGAGCCGGTATTCCTTGTTGGTCGGCAGGTGTTCGTACTCCCAGCTCCTCAACTGACCGTCGAGGGAGAGGGAGAGCCCGGGGCGCCCCGGCGTCGGGGGACGCAGGGTGCAGACGAGGTTGCCGCCGAAGGAGGTGCTGCGCTCCCATCGGCGGGCCGGCAGCTCCCGATAGGCGAACTGGGCGTTCCACCCTCCCCGCAGCCATTCCGGGACGAGCGTCACGTCCCCCTTGAGCCCCCAGCGGTGCATCCGGTACTCCTCGCCCCCGCTCTCCCTGTACCCGAATTCGGCGAACGGCGCCAGAAAGAGGCGCTGGGCGATGCGGGTCTCGGCCCGCAGGTTGACGCTGCGCTCGTCGGCGTCGCGCCACGGCGCGGTGTTGTCCTCGTAGGAGGTGAAGCGGTATCCCACCCCCCACTCCCAGTTCCTGCGGCTGAAATCGACGCGGTACTGCACCCGGGTGCGCTCGTCGTCGACGACTCCGTAGCGCATATCGTCGGCGGCGTCGATGGGGCGACGATGATAACGGT
>JBJHBH010000114.1:0-7967 GCA_050485365.1 Desulfuromonadales bacterium
TCCGGCCGGCATGTGCTGCACGATCACGACCCCCGGCATGGCAGGGCTGAATTCGGTGATGACTTGCTTGATCGCCTCGGTCCCTCCGGTGGAGGCGCCGATGGCGATGACCTTGTCCGTCGATTCCGAAAGTGCCCCCACCGAGCGTCCCGGGGGACGGGGCACCGGGGCAGGGGCGCGCTTCGACTTCCAGTGCGAGACGTTGGCGGTGGAGGCGATCTTCACCTTGGTGCGCAGCTCCATGATCATGGCGCTGAGCCCCGCCGCGACGTTGGAGGAGGGCTTGGTCACGAAATCGACGGCGCCGGAGTCGAGGGCCTCCAGCGTGATCTGCTTCCCCTTTTGCGTCAGGGCGCTCACCATGACGACGGGGATCGGATACTGGGGCATCAGGCGTTTGAGGAACTCGACGCCGTCCATGCGCGGCATCTCGACATCGAGGGTGAGGACGTCGGGGCGCAGCTGCACGATCTTGTCGCGGGCCATATAGGGATCTGATGCCGAACCGACGACCTCGATGCCGGGATCCGTGGCCAGCCCCTGGGTCAGGATCTGGCGGACCAGCGCCGAATCGTCGACGACGAGAACGCGCACCTTTTTGCTCATACGGCACCTTCCTTCTGATAGGCGGCGGGGATCAGATACTTGTAAAGATCCTGCTGACGGCCGAGGGTCTCGGAGTGGCCGATGAACAGGTAGCCCCCCGGCTCGGTGTGCTGATGGAAGCGGCGAACGAGGGCGTCGCGGGTCGGTTGATCGAAGTAGATCATGACGTTTCGGCAAAAGATGATCTGGAACGGTTTCTTGAACGGAAAGCGCTCGTTCATCAGATTGAAGCGCCGAAAGGTCGCCTCGCGCCGCAGCGCATCTTTGACCTGCCAGCGGCCGGGACCCGCCGGGGTGAAGTACTTGCGCTTGAGCCCATCGGGCAGAGCGTTCATGCGCTCCTCGGGGTAGATCCCCTCACGACAGATGGCGAGAACGCGGTCGGAGATGTCGGTGGCGAGGATCCCGGCGTCCCAGCGGCCGTACTCGGAGCCGAAAAACTCCTGCATCAGCATCAGCAGCATGTACGGTTCTTCGCCGCTGGAGCACCCGGCGCACCAGATGCGAAGGTCGCGCCGGTTCTCCTTTTTCAGCCGCTCGGTCACCGTCGGCAGAGCCGTCTCGACGAAAAAGTCGAAATGCGCCTTTTCACGGTTGAAATAGGTGTGATTCGTCGAGATGGCGTCGACCAACTCGCTCAGCGCCCGCTCGGTCGTATCGGCGGTGAGGTGCTCGTAGTACTGACGAAAGGAGCCGAAGCCCGAGCCGCGCAGGATCTTCTGCAGCCGACCGACCAGGAGCGAGCGCTTCTGATCGGTCAGATGGATTCCGACCCGCCGATAGATCAGCTCGCGCATGAGGGCGAACTCCTCATCGCTGATGTTCATCAGGGGCGCGCCGCCGCCGGCGCGCCCCTCATCACTGGGATACTTCTTCAGCATCGCTGCTCCGAAACGAGACGGGCTCAGAAAACGCCGTCTTCGAGCTGAACCATTTCGCCTTCTCCGAGAAGGCGGCCGACGTCGAGAAGGATCTTGACTTCATGGCCGATCTTCCCCATCCCCTTGATGAAGCGGGTGCTCCCCTGGCCAGAGCGCGGCGCCGGCTCGATCTGCTTGTCGGGGATGTCGGCGACTTCGTTCACCTTGTCGACGACGAGCCCGACGGCCATCTCGTTGATGTTCACCACGATGATGCAGGTGCGCTCATCGTAGTCGCGCGGCGGCAGGTGAAAGCGCGTGCGCACGTCCATGACGGGGATGACCTTGCCGCGCAAGTTGATGACACCACGCACAAAATCGGGCATGTCGGGCACGTCGGTGATCTTCTGGATCCCGATGATCTCCGTCACGTAGCGGATCTCGATGCCGTAATCCTCGCTCGCGAGGCGAAAGGTGAGGAATTTCCCCTTCTGGGTGTCCTCGTTGTCGTCGTACTGGCCCTCGTCGTGGGCCGCCTTTGCGAGATTCTCTGCCATTGAAGCCTCCTTGGACGTGTATAGCGCCGGATGTGCTCTCAGCGGTGTCCGATACGGTTGAGGTGCGGTCCGTACGCCTTGTCCTGCTCCATGATGTGGTTGACCAGCCAGCTCTTGAGGAAATTGAAGAGATCGCTCGAGATGCTCGTCTGCCCCTGGTCGAGCTTGGTCTTGAAGTCGCTCACCTGCCGGATCAGCTGCGCATGATAGGCCTTGTGCGCCTCAAGATCGGGATAGCCGGCGGCGGCCATCTGACGCTCCTCGTCGGCGAAGTGGCTCACCGTGTACTCGACCAGCGAATCGAGGATCTTGCGCTGCACCTCGGTCGCCTTGCCCGCGCGCAGGGCGGCGTAGAGCTCGTTGACGAGGTCGACGAGCTTTCGGTGCTGGCGGTCGAAGCGATCGACTCCGACGCTCAGCGAGTCGCTCCACTGCATCAGCACGTTGCTGTCGCGGGGGGGCGTGTAGCCGAGGGCGGGGGCGCTCCCCTGGTTCAGGCGGAAGCTCGACAGAATCCGGCGAAGCTCTTCGGCCTCGGCCGCGAGTTCCTCGGAGGCGGCGGCGCTTTGCTCGGCGCTGGCGGTGTTTTGCTGGGTCACCTGATCGATTTGGCTCAGCCCGATGTTGATCTGCGAGATCCCTTGCGCCTGCTCGTTGGAGGCGGCGGCGATCTCACCTACGAGATCGGTCGCCTTGGTGATCCCCTGGACGATCTCCTGCAGGGCGGCGGCGGTGCGGTCGGCGATCTGAGCGCCTTTTTGCGACTTGCCGACCGACCCCTCGATGAGCTCGGCCGTCTCCCTTGCAGCTTTGGCGCTGCGGGCGGCGAGGTTGCGCACCTCTTCGGCGACGACCGCGAACCCTTTGCCGTGGGCGCCGGCTCGCGCCGCTTCGACCGCGGCATTCAGGGCGAGCAGGTTGGTCTGGAAGGCGATCTCGTCGATGACCTTGATGATCTTGGAGATGCTCTGGCTTGCGGCGCCGATCTCGCCCATGGCCGTCACCATCTCGGCCATGTGGCTGTTGCCGTTCTGGGCGGCGAGACGCGCCTGGGTCGAGAGGTTGTTCGCCTGGGTGGCGTTCTCGGCGCTCTGCTTCGTCTGCGACGCCACCTGGTGCATGGATGCGGAGATCTCCTCAAGGGAGCTGGCCTGCTCGGTGGCCCCCTGGGAGAGGGCCTGACTCGTATCCGAGACCTGAGTGGCGCCGGAGGCGATGCGGTCGCCGGCGCTGCGCACCCGGGCCATCAGCTCGTTGAGGTTGGTGCCGACGCGCAACAGGGCGGTGCGCAGCATGTCTTCGTCGCTGTGGGGGGTGACGCGAAAGGTGAGGTCCCCCGCGGCAAGCTGCTGCAGCGGCGCGATCACGTCGTTTTGCAGGCTGTCGGCGAAGTTGTCCATGGCGCGGGCGGTCTGGCCGACTTCGTCGTTCTGCGTGTTGCCGAGGCGATTGACCAGTTGCCCCCGGCCGAGAGACTCCATCATGCTTTGCAGTTGCAGCAGCGGCTTGCGGACCATGGCGCCGAGCAGCAGATAGATGCCGAGCGAGGCGACAAGGAGACCGACTAGCCCGGTGCCGACGCCTACCGTGAGGTTTTTCTTCGTGGCCGAAGCGGCCAGCGCCGCCATGTCGGCCGTGACGGCCTGCAGCTTGTCGAGGCCGAAGCGCACGTACATGACGCCGGAGAGCCCGCCGACGTGCCCTTCGGGGTGGCAGTCGAGGCAGGCGGCGTCGAAGCGGTGGCCGCGAAGAATCATCACCGAGCCGTTGTCGACGATCTCGACGATCTCGGGGCGGTTCGCCGCCTCCCTGAAGAAGTTCGGCCCCAGCGGCCTGCCGAGAAGATCGGGGCGGTTGGCGTAGCGGGTGATCCCCTCGGGATCGGTCAGCCCGATCTCGCGCACGTTGGGGATGGAGCCGAGCTCGGTGAGGAGATCCTGGAAGAGATCCATCTCGCCGAGCTCCATCGTCCCCCCCGTGCCGATGTCCAGACTCATGAAGATCCCCCGCGCCTCCTCCCTGGAGGCCTGCTCAAGCGCAGCGACGGCCGCGGCGCTCGAGTCCTGAAGGCCCTGGGCGGCCTGGCGCGTGGTGATGAGAGTGCTGACCGCGCTGACCGCGAAAAGGACCAGCATCACGAATCCGGCGACTTTCACTTGAATGCTCATGCAGCGAACTCCTGGGGAGGAGGCCTTCCCCCCGATATGGGAATGCATTGGGAGCGCTCCCGGCCGACGTCCGGCCCGGATGCCCTGCGATCAATACTTGCCGAATTCGGAATCGTCCAGAGCGATGAGCGCGCTGGGGTCTGGATTCGCGCTCTTGCGCGCTGGCGACGACGGCTGGGGATTCCCCCAGTTGTCCGCAGAGGCCGCCGCGGCGGGTTTGGGCGAAGCGGCGCTCGAGGGGAGCACTCTCTGCTTGGGGGGTGCTTTGCGCGAAGGCGAAGCGGGAGCGGCCGCCGCCGAAGCGAACGAGCCCCGTACCCGGAAGCGCCCCAGCAACTCGCGCAGGTGGCTCGCCTGGCCGTTGAGGATGCCGGCCGCCGCGGCGCTCTCCTCGGCGTGGCAGGTGTTTTGCTGCGTCGCCTGGTCGATCTGCTCGAGGCCGAGGTTGACCTGAGAGATTCCCTGTGCCTGCTCGTTGGACGCCGCAGCGATTTCACCGACCAGATCGCTGACCTTGGCGACCCCCTGGACGATCTCGGTCAGGGCGTTGGCGGTGCGGTTGGCCAGTTGCGCGCCGTTTTCCGCCTTGGAGACCGAGCCGGCGATGAGATCGGCCGTCTCTCTGGCGGCCTTGGCGCTGCGGGCGGCGAGGTTGCGCACCTCCTCGGCGACCACGGCGAAGCCCTTGCCGTGGGCGCCGGCCCGGGCCGCCTCGACGGCGGCGTTCAGGGCGAGCAGGTTGGTCTGGAAGGCGATCTCGTCGATGACCTTGATGATCTTCGAAATGTTCTGCCCGGCCTCGTTGACCTCGGCCATCGCCTGAACCATCTGGTTCATCTCCTGGTTGCCGCGCTCCGCGGAGGAGCGGGCCTGGGTGGCGAGGGCGTTGGCCTGGGCCGAGTTCTCGGCGTTGAGCTTGGTCTGGGAGGCCATCTCGGTGATGGAGCTGCTGATCTCCTCGATGGAGCTCGCCTGCTGGGTGGCGTTGTCGGCAAGGGACTGGCTCCCCTGGGCGACCTGGTTCGACCCGGAGGCGATCTGTTCGGCGACCGCCTGGACTTCGCCGATGAGGTTGCCGAGGCTGTCCGCCACGGTCTGCATGGTGCGGCGGATCTCGTCGCGCTCGTCGCGGGGGCGGACCGAAACGGTCAGGTCGCCCTGTGCGATGCGCTGCAGATCGGCCACCACCTCGTTCTGCAAGCTGTCGGCGAAGGAATCCATCGCCGCGGCCATCTCGCCGATCTCGTCCTTGCGGGTGAAGTTGAGGCGGTGATCAAGGCGCCCCTTCTCAAGCTCCTTGAGCATCTGGACGGTCTGTCCCATCGCCGCGCCGATGCGGCGGCCGAACATCCACGACAGGACGAGCCCCCCGACGGAGAAGATCACCAGGATCACGAGGACCGAGAAGAGGACCTTGAAGATCTCATCCTGCAAGTCACCGATGTAGAGCCCCGTCCCGACGATCCACCCCCACTCGGGGACGATCTTGATGTAGGAGCTCTTGAGCACCGGATCGGAGTGCCCCGGCTTGGGCCAGGCGTATTCGACGAAGCCCTCGCCTTTGCTGCGGGCGGTCTCCACGAAGGCCATGAAGAGGCGCTTTCCGTTGGGGTCCTGCACCTGGCTAAGGTCGCTGCCGTCGAGGGCCGGACGCTCCGGGTGCATGACCATGCGCGGGTGCATGTCGTTGATCCAGAAGTAATCGTTCTGGCCGTAGCGCAGCCCCTTGACGGTTTCGCGTGCCTGGCGCTGCGCTTCCGCGGTGGTGAGCTGGCCGGTGGCGGCCTGCTGCACGAAGTAGTTGATGACGTTCCAGGCCGTCTCGGTCTGGTTTTTCACCTCGGTCTGGCGCATCTCGACCATATGGCCGCTGTTGATGTGGTAGACGGCGCCGAGCGCCACGGAGAAGGCCACGATCCCCATGAAGGTGAGGGCCAGGATCTTTGCGGAAAGCTTCATGTTGTTCAACATGACCGGTTCACTCCTTTTTGCTCTTTGGTATGGAAAAACCTCGACGTGTTCAGCCGGCGTTTGCCTCTTGCGATTCCACCGATTCGACCAGGGCCCCGACATCGAGAATGAGGCAGACCTCGCCGTCGCCGAGGATGGTGCACCCCGAGGCCCAGCGTACGTTTCCGATGTAGTCGGAGAGCCCCTTGATGACCGTTTGCTGCTGGCCGAGGATCTCGTCGACGAACAGACAGCAGCGACTCTCCTGGTATTCGAGAACGATGAGGATGCCGTCGGGCAACTCGCGCGAATCGGGCTCCTTCTTGAGTACCTGATGCAGGCGTGTGACGGCGAAGAAGTTCTCCCTGACCCGCACCAGCTCGGTGCCGTCGGGGGTGACGGTGATCGCCTCGGCGACGGGGCGGAACGCCTCGCGGATCGCCAGAGTCGGCACGATGCACTTGGCGTCGCCGACCCGCACCATCATCCCGTCGATGATCCCGAGGGTGAGGGGGATGCGCAGGGTGAAGCACGTCCCGCCGCCTGGGCGGCTTTGAACGTCGATCTTCCCCTTGATCTTTTCGAGATTCTGCTTGACGACGTCCATCCCGACCCCGCGCCCCGAGACGTCGGTGACCTTCTCGGCGGTCGAAAAGCCCGGCATGAAGATGAGGTTGGCCACTGCCCGATCCGACAGATCCGATCCGTCCCCTTCGATGATTCCGTTGGCGGCGGCCTTGGCGAGGATCTTCTCGCGGTTGAGCCCCCGCCCGTCGTCCTCCAGGGTGATCCAGACCTCTCCCTCCTCGTGGCGGGCCGACAGGCGGATGAGCCCTTTTTCCGGCTTGCCGGCGGCGAGGCGCTCCTGAGGCGGCTCCAGGCCGTGGTCGAGGGAGTTGCGGATGAGATGCACCAGCGGGTCGGTGATCGTCTCGATGACCGTCTTGTCGAGCTCGGTCTCCTCGCCCTGCAGCTGCAAGTCGACCTTCTTGCCGAATTTCATCGACAGATCGTGCACCAGGCGGATCATGCGGCGGAAAAGCCCCGAGACCGGCACCATCCGGATCATCATGGCGAGCTCCTGCAACTCGCGCACGATCTTGCTCATCTGCTGCGCCGAGCGGTTGAAGCTTTCGAGCTCGAGCCCGGCCAGATCGGGGTTGTGGATGAGCATGTTCTCGGCGATGACCATCTCGCCGATGAGATTGATGAGATGATCGAGCTTCTCCAGGTCGACGCGGATATCCTGGCGCTTGACCTGCGCCTGGGTCATCCCCTGGGCCTGGTTGTTCGAGGGAGGGGGAGCCTTCTTCGGGGGGGGCGCGGCGGGCTTGCGCGACTTTTGCTCTTCGAGGGTCTGGGCGATCTGGTCGGGGGTGACCTTCCCCATCTCGACCAGGATCTCTCCGAGAGGTTTCTTTTGCGCCTTCAGCGCGAGCTCGACGACTTCGGTCTCGACGATCCCCTTTTCCACCAGAAGATCGCCGATCTTCACCCCCTTGTCGTCGGCTGTCGGTGCGGTATCGAGCAGCAGGGCGGCCAACTCGTTGATGTGGCTGGGGAGGTCGGCGATCGCCCCCTTGCCCCCTTCCGAGAGATCGACCACCGCTCCCCGAAGGACATCGACGAGAGCGAGGAGGTTTTCTCCGACCTTCGCGTCGAGCCGCTGCCCCGACTTGGCCGCGTCGAGGACCGTCTCCATCTGATGGGCGAGCTGCTCCATGTCGGAGAAGCCGAAAAAGCCGCAGTTTCCTTTGAAGCTGTGGATGTGGCGGAAGAGGTCGCCGATGATCTCGGAGTCCTCGGAAATTTTCTCCCACTGCAGC
>JBJHBH010000115.1:0-7833 GCA_050485365.1 Desulfuromonadales bacterium
TATCATCTTGCTCCACTTCGCAAAAGGAGGCGTTCGGTAGCCAAGAGTGCCTCTTTGTCCCATTTCTTGTCTCGCAGCTTCTCCATTCAACATCGCCGCTGACCCGAGTCGAAATCCGACAATCCCTCCAATGTCGGGCAGGGGGAAAACCACTGCAGCCAGAGCCGTGCAAAAAAAATAGCGACAAGATTTGGTGACCGAGGGCGTTCTTGTGTATGGCAGGGGGTGCATTATCGAACCGGTCAATTTTCCTAGGGGTTAGTGATAGTCCTCCTCGCGCTGGTGCCGAACCGCTAAAATGGTTACGGTCTTACTGTTCTCAATTTCGAAAAGAACGACATACCCCATTGCACCAAAAGAAATGATCATTTCGCGCAACAGAGGATCTTCGGGCGTTGCCTTCCGGCAGGTGAAGGGGAATTCCTGTAGAAATTCTATGCCCTTCTGAATGGAATCTAGGGCTTTACGTGCAGCATCAACGTCCCGTTCAACAAGGAAACCATAGAGCCGAACAAGATCGTCCTTAGCTGCTCGTGTATAGCGAATCCGATAATTCACTTATTCCTCTTTGCCTCTGCTCTTTGCCTCTGCCTGAGCAAGCATCCCTCTCAGTTCATTGAAGACATCTTCTGCCGAATAATATTCCCCAGTCCGTCGAGACTCGTCCCTTGCGGCCAAACCACGAGCAATAAATTCTCGCTGGATTCTCCGGTTCTGGATACCAGACCGCAATGCCTCTTCCATAAAACTGGACAAGGTTTCTCCTTCACGCAATACGCTTTCAGCGGCTTGGCGAAGTTCGGGTTCAACCCGCAGAGAAGGAATTGTTGCTGATTTCATCACGAACCTCCTTGCGTTGCATTTGCGATACATACTATCAAAAATCGATTCTGTGAGCAATGGAATTTAATGGTCCCTATTATCAGGCACTGGAAAACTGCGGCCCCGGGATCTGTGCAAAAGATAGCGACAAATGAGATCGCCCCCGATTTGGTAATCGGGGGCGTTTTTGCGCCTGATAGACCGTGAGTTATGCGAATGCGCGTTTTACTTCAGACAATCGCTAATCGCCGAATATAGATCGTTCAACTGGATGGGCTTGGTCAATACCTTGTCCATTCCCGCTTTCAGGCACTCGTCTTTGATTTCGCGCCGGGCATGAGCAGTGAGGCCAATTATCCAGGTATGCTTTTCACCTCCGGACTCCTTTTGGCGGATCGTTCGGGTCGTTTCAAGCCCGTCCATCTCAGGCATCTGCAGATCCATGAGTAGAAGGTCGAAGTCACCTCTTTCCCATTTTTCGACAGCTTCCCGTCCGTTTTCAGCGGCTTCCGCCTGCCACCCGCGATGAGCCAGCATCAGGGCGATCATGTCCCGGATCATCGGATCGTCTTCGGCCAGCAGAATGCGGGCGGCGAATACGGTGTCGGCCTCCCCGGGCAGTTCTTCGACCGGGGCGCCGGGTTGCGTACCAGCACGCTTCAAGGGGATGGTAAAGGAAAAGACGCTTCCCTGTCCTTCCCGGCCCCGGACAGAGATCTCTCCGCCCATCAAGTCGACCAGACCCTTCGAGATCGCCAAACCCAGACCGGTCCCGCCGAACTTTCGGGTAAAGGAGCTGTCCGCCTGTGTGAAGCTTTCGAAGAGCAACTCGCGCTTCTCTTCGGGAATGCCGATGCCGGTATCGGCCACGGCAAACTCAACGAAATCCCCGCGGGGCTGAACGCAGACACGGACCTCCCCCTCCCCGGTGAACTTGACGGCATTGCCGATTAGGTTGATGAGCACCTGAGAGATCCGGTCGGAATCGCCGACGATCGTTTCCGGAAGCCCCGGCGCCAACTCGCATTCAAGTCGGATCTTCTTTTTCTTCGCCTGCAGGGAGAACATGTTCACCGCTTCGCGTACGCAGGCGCCAAGGCCGAATGGTTCTTCCTCAAGATCGATCTTACGTGCCTCGATGCGGGAGAAGTCGAGAATGTCGTCGATGAGAGCGCGAAGGCGCGCGGCCGACTGATCGGCCATCGCGAGCAGGTGGCGGCGCTCGGGGTTGCGATCGATCTGCAGCAGGTGCTCAACCGCTGCCATGAAGACGGTCATCGGCGTGCGGATCTCGTGGCTCATGTTGGCCAGGAACTCGCTCTTGGCGCGGCTGGCTTCTTCGGCGGCGGCAACGGCTTCCTTGAGTTCCTCCTCCGCCCGCTTGCGTTCGGTGATGTTTTCGATGACGGCGACTTCGTAGTTGGGGCGACCCTCGGCATCGCGCACGAGAGCCAGGGTGAGACGCGCCCAGACGGGGTGGCCGTTCTTGTGGATGAAGCGCTTTTCGACCGAATAGTTCTCCAGTTCGCCGGCAGCCATCCGCCGAAACGGGATAAGGTCGAGGTCGAGATCCTCCGGATGCGTGATCTGGGGCCATGGGGTGGCGCGCATCTCCTCGTGGGTGTAGCCGAGCATCTGGCAAAAAGCCGCGTTGACATCGATCCATCGTGCATCGTCGAAGCTGACCCGACCAATCCCTACCGCCGCCTGCTCGAAAACGGCGCGGAACTTTGCCTCACTGACGCGCAGGGCCTCTTCCGCTTCCTTGCGTTCGGTGATGTCCATAGCCGAGGGGATCAGGTGCGTGATCCGGCCGGCGCTGTCTCGGGCGGGGGCGATCATGAAATCGATCGTCATGCGGCCGTCGCCGGCGGTGCGCACGACGACGTCGTAGCGCACAGTCTCTCCGCGGGCGGCCCTGGCAACTGCGTCGCGCAACTGCGCTTGCACCTGTACGTCATAGCTCCACCAGTAGCAGTCCCAGAACTTCTTCCCGACCACATCCTCTCGCTGTAACCCTCCTGCGTGAAGGGCGGTGGCATTGGCCTCGATCAGAGTGCCGTCGGGGGTCATGATACCGACTAGCGCCACCGTGTTGTCGATGATGCGGCGGGCCTGCTCTTCGCTCTCGGCGAGCGCCTGCTGCATCCGCACCTGTTCGGTGACGTTTCGCAGAATGTGGGCGGCGCCGATCTGTCGCCCCTCGGTATCCAAAACCGGATTGAAACGCAGATCGTAAAATCGCTTGTCGAGGTCCGTCCCGAATTCCATCCGGATGCTGAACGACTCCCCGGAAAGGGCCCGGCTCCACAGTTCGCGGGCCTTGCGCTGCTCCTCCGGCCAGGAGGCCATCGCCTCGATCATGCTCGTGCCAACCTCAAGGTCTCGCCCCCACAGGCTCCTGAACTCCCGCCGGTAGGCCTCGTTGAAGAAGAGGTAGCGGAATTCTCCGTCTTCGGCGGCGATCATGTCCTCGGTCCCGCTGGTGATCCCTTCCAGCAGCGCATGCGCCCGCCGCAAGTCTTCTTCGCGCTGCTTGCGCTCGGTGATGTCCCGAACGATGACAAAAGCCCTTTGGCCCTCGTCAAGGAGGACGGAAGATACGTCACCGATGAATGTACTGCCGTCCTTTCTTCTGAAGGTCAGCTCCCCCCGGGCTTTCCCCGATCGCGCCCGCTCTTCGTGATAAGTGGAAAATCTCGGGTCCGACATGTCGACAAGTCGATCTCGTTCCGCAACGCACAGTTCGGCTTCAGTCATTTGGAACATCGCGCATGCCGCCGGGTTCGCCGCGACGATCCTGTCGCCAGGGACAGTGAGCAGGACGGCATCGATGCTGCTCTCGAAGAGCGCCTGGTAGGCATCCGGCGATAGGCTTCTTGGTGACATTTACTTTCCCTTCAACAGGAGGGGCAGAGACGGGAAAAAACATGAGGGCTGAGTCTGGAGGGGATTGTAATACATCTTTTTAGTCAAGAAAAATGTATCGCAGATGGGACTACTGCGAATTTGGCGCATGCGTAGCGCTGGAGTCCCGTTGGTCATCGAAAATACGTCTCTTGCGACCGGATTGGCTGTGACACGTCTTTCGTCTTGTTTCCCGTCTGATTTTTTCTCGAAGCCCCTTATTGCTGCCCTGCTCCATAGTCTTACAATGCCTGCTTTCCCCGACGGCAACAAGCCTCAATCTTGACAATGATACAACAAAGGTATAATTTTTATACATGCGATTCGAATTCGACCCCAATAAAAGTCTCTCGAATTTCTCGAAACATGGCATTGATTTCGACGTCGCTCAAAGCTTGTGGAACGATCCAGACCTGCTGGAAATACCAGCAAAAACCACCGATAAGCCGAGGTATCTTGTTGTCGGTAAAATCGACGGTAAACACTGGTCAGCAGTCATCACCTATCGAGACAACACCATTCGCCTCATTTCAGTCAGGCGTTCCCGGCCAGAGGAGATCGGACGTTATGAAAGCTAAAGATTTTGACAAAAAGTTTGATGACGGCCAATCCATTATTGATGACCTCGATCTCTCCAAGGCTCGTCGCCCAAAGCATGAGCAGAGGCGGGTCAATGTTGATTTTCCCGTCTGGATGATCCACTCCCTTGATAAAGAAGCTCAACGGCTTGGTGTTCCCAGGCAATCAATCATCAAACTATGGATAGCAGAAAAACTAGAAAAAACATCCCGTTAGCTCCATTTTTGCTGCCGCTTAAATAGCATTTTCCAGCACCATCTGAACTGTCTGAAAAATAGCGCAAAATCAGAAACGCCCACGAGATGGTCATCGCGGGCGTTTCGTGTTTTACAGAGAGTGAGTTATGGGACAGGCTCTTATGGTGCCTCCGGAATTCCGAATTCCGAATTCGGAATTCGAGCAGAGCTGCCCTGGGGACAAAAGAACTTACGCCGCCAGAAAGCGGGCAGCGAGCTCCTCAGCGGTGCAGGGGGGGCTGAAAAAATATCCCTGTCCGTGTTCACACCCTTTGTCCCTCAGAAAGGAGAGCTGATCGGCGGTTTCGATCCCCTCGGCCACCACCCGCAGATTCATGTTGTGGGCCAGGGCGATGACCGAGGCGGCGATCTGGGCATCGTTGGTATCGCCGGGGATATCGCGAACGAAGGAGCGGTCGATTTTCAGACCCGCGATGGGGAAGCGCTTGAGGTAACCGAGGGAGGAATACCCCGTGCCGAAGTCGTCGATGGCGAGGAGCACTCCCATTTTTCCGAGCTCCTCCATGGTGGCGATCGCGGCCTCCACGTCATTCATGATCATTCCCTCGGTGACCTCCAGTTCCAGAGCGCCCGGCTCCAGGCCCGTCTCCCGCAAAATTTCGTCGACCCGGGCGGTCAGGTCGGACTGACGGAACTGGCGCGGCGAGATGTTCACCGCCATCCGCACTGGAGAAAATCCCGCTTGCCGCCATGCCCGGCTTTGGGCGCAGGCGGTGCGCAGGACCCATTCGCCGATGGGGACGATGAGCCCCGTCTCCTCCGCCAGAGGAATGAAATCCCCAGGCGGCACCATCCCGCGTTCGGGATGCTCCCATCTCACCAGGGCCTCCACCCCGATCAGGTCTCCGGTCATCAGATCGACCTGTGGCTGATAATGCAACACTAGCTGCTGCTGCTCCAAGGCTTGGCGCAGGCCGCTCTCGAACTGCAACAGCTCCCGGGCCCGGGCGTTCATGTCCGGGGTAAAGTACTGGCAGGTGTTCTTGCCCCGCTCCTTGGCCCGATACATGGCGGTTTCGGCGTTTTTCATCAAGCTTTCGGAATCGACGCTATCCGTGGGGAAGAGGCTGATGCCGGCCGAGGCGGTGACGTAGAGGCGGTGCCCCTCCACCAGGGCCTCCCGGGTGAGTTCCAGAAGGAGCTTCTGCGCCACCCCCGCCACCTTCTCCGCTTCCTCAACCTGCTCGAGGATAACGACGAATTCGTCTCCCCCGAGCCGCGCCACGGTATCGGTCTCCCTCACC
This sequence comes from Desulfuromonadales bacterium, assembly GCA_050485365.1. Lineage (GTDB taxonomy): Bacteria > Desulfobacterota > Desulfuromonadia > Desulfuromonadales > JACZKF01 > JARFUG01. The sequence continues at coordinate 5,810 of JBJHBH010000115.1, forward strand.
TGCCGGGCCAGCCGGGAAGCGATCTCCTTCAGAACCCGGTCCCCGATCGCATGCCCGAGGGAGTCGTTGATGGTCTTGAAACGGTCGAGGTCGAAATAGATCAGCGCCGCCAGGCCACCGCTGCGCCGCGCCTTCGCCAGAGCATGCTGCATCCGGTCCTGGAGGAGGCGGCGGTTGGGAAGGTTGGTGAGAACGTCGTGATGGGCCAGAAAGTAAAGGTGCTCCTCCTTTTCCCGCAGGCGACTCTCGGCGAGTTCTTTCTCGGTCACGTCCCAGGAGACCCCGGTGAGGCGCTGGGGATTGCCCGCATGGTCCCGGTAGAGCTTCCCCCGGGTATGCAGATAGTGCAGGCTCCCGTCCGGCCATCGCACCCGGAAGCGGGTCTCGTAGGGAGCTTCCATGGTGAAGGTCTGGGCCACGTCCTGCTCGACGCGCGACCGGTCCTCCTCGTGGAGCAGGGCGAGAAACCCCGGATAGCCCGGAGGAAACATCCCGGGCTCCAGCCCGAAAAGAAGGCACGTTTGGTCGTCCCAGACCAAGCGGTCTTCGACCACATCCCAGTACCAAGTGCCGAGCCCCGCGGCCTTCAGGGCGAGGTTGAGCCGCTCCTCACTCTCGCGCAGAGCCTCCTCCACCTGCTTGCGCTCGGTGATGTCCTGGCCGATGCCGATGATACTCCCATCCGACAGACGGATGTTGGCCCAGGCCGTATCCAGAACACGGCCGTCGCGCAGGTGAATCCTGAAATCCTGCCAGCGCTCTTCCGATGCCACGATGAACTCTTGCGCCCGACGGCAGGCCTCCGGGTCAGGGATGAATTCGTCCAGGAAGTTTCTGCTTCTGGCTTCCTCCAGGCTCATCCCCAGGGTCTTTGCCCAAGCCCGGTTCACGTAGAGCGGTTGCCCGTCCGGACCAAGATGATTGACCATGACGGGAATGCAATCCAGAAGCCCCTGCAAAACCTCCTTCTGGTGCCCGATCTCCTCGTGCGATTTGAGAAATTCAGAGATATCCTGGGACACTCCCCGGTACCCCCGCAGCACTCGGTCCGGATCGACAACCGGAATGCCGTTGACAAGGAGAACTACCGTATGCCCATCGCGATGGCGGAAAGAAATCTGCCGGTTCCGGATTGGTGCTGCGGTGGCCGCCAATAGAGTATGAAATTCCCGGACACCTTCCACATCCTCGGATTTTACGAGATCGAAAATGGAGGTGCCGATCAGTTCTTCCGGCGAGTAGCCGAGCAGGCTCTGCACCTCGGAGCAGGAATAGACCAGAGCCCCATCCGCATCGATTTCCCAGAACCAGCCCCCCATGCAGAGGACCAAGTCCCGAAACCGGGATTCATAGCTTTGCATTTGAAATTCCTGTTTTTTGTTCGGAAGGTCTTTTTGGTCTTCAATCGGAAAGTGGGCTCTTCTTGAGCAGAAGTCGTTCAAGCAGACCGGCGAGGTCTTTGAAAAGTTCGTCCCCCGGCAGTTTCTCAAGCCCGAGAAGGAGGGGGTCATGAGTCGCTGGAGGCTTTTCTCCAACGAGAACACATTCTGGGCCTTTTTCAGCCCAAGTACTCGATGCGGATGGGGGCTGGGCCTCGCGGCCATCCTTCGCCTCCAGGATGCCGATAAAAATATGACTGCATCAACTTAGCCCAGTAGGGACAAGCGGTCAACTTTTTCGGATGTCCGATAAATCTTCCCCGATCTCCAATGGAGAAAGCAGGGGGTATGGCGCCTCGGTTCCCACAACCCCTGGCGAACAAGAACTCAGCGTCGCTGACCCTACAACGCCCTCTGGGACAGTCGATCAAATACTTTTCAACAAATGGCCTCGGCTTGAGTATTTCAAGCCCACGGTAGCCATTGACATCGAGAAGATGTTTGTCCCCACTGAGAATGGCTCCTCGCTGTTTCAAGTGGGTAGCCTGAAATCAAGCTTTCCGGCAATGAGGTAAGCCATGTTGATCAGGTTCTTGGTGGTGCGATACCCCCGGGCTCTCCGTTTGGCAGCCTGAATGAGCCCGT
>JBJHBH010000116.1:0-7799 GCA_050485365.1 Desulfuromonadales bacterium
GGCCGTTACAGCGCGGGCACACCACGCCGCTGGTCTCGCCCAGTGAGGGGCGCAGACGCTGACGCGACATCTCCATCAGGCCGAAGCGCGAGATGCGGCCGATCTGTACCCGGGCGCGGTCGAGCTTGAGCGCATCGCGCATGCGGTTCTCGACGTCGCGCTGGTTGCGCGCGGGACTCATGTCGATGAAGTCGATGACCACCAGGCCGCCGATGTCGCGCAGCCGCAGCTGGCGTGCGATCTCGTCGGCGGCTTCCAGGTTGGTCTGGAGCGCCGTTTCCTCTATGTCGCTGCCACGGGTGGCACGCGCTGAGTTGATGTCGATGGAGACAAGCGCTTCGGTGTGGTCGATGACGATGGAGCCGCCGGAGGGGAGCTGGACCTTGTTCTTGCTGATGGTATCGATCTGCTCTTCGATCTGGTAGCGCGAGAAGATGGGGCGCCGCTCCTGATGGAGCTTCACCAGACGGGCGTATTCGGGCATGACCTGCTGGAAGAACTCGCGCGCTTCGTCGGCGACCTTCGGATCGTCGACGAGAACTTCGTCCATGTCGGCGCTGAAGTAGTCTCGAAGCGAGCGGATCGCCAGGTTCGACTCCTTGTAGATCAGGGCCGGGGCCTTGGTTCGGGCCGCCTGCTCCTTGATGGAGTGGTAGACGCGCACCAGGTAGTCGAAGTCGCGCTTGAGCTCCTCCTTCTTCTGTCCGATCCCCGCCGTGCGCACGATGTAGCCCATCTGCGCCGGGAGATCGAGGGAGGCCATCGCCTCCTTGAGCTTCTTGCGCTGCGATTCGTCCTCGATCTTGCGCGAGACCCCCTTGGTGTCGCTCTCGGGCATGAGGACCATGTAGCGCCCGGGGAGCGACAGGAAGGTGGTCAGCGCGGCCCCCTTCGTCCCCCGCTCTTCCTTGACGATCTGGACGAGGAGCTCCTGCCCGCGGCGCAGAATGTCGTTGATGCGCGGGCGGCGGTTGTCCCCCCCTTCGCTCTTGGGAAAGTAGGAGGGGTGGATCTCCCCCAGCTGCAGAAAGCCGAAGCGCTCGGCGCCGTAGTCGACGAAGGCGGCCTGCAGGCCCGGCTCGATGCGCACCACGCTCGCCTTGTGGATGTTCCCCTTGGTCTGTTCCTTCCCGGCGATCTCGATGTCGAGCTCGCACAGGATGCCGTCCTCGACGATGGCCACCCGGTTCTCTTCGGGATGGGTGGCGTTGATCAGCATTTTCTTGCTCATAAAAGCGTGAAGTCCTTCCGGCGGCCCGGCGGGCGCGCCTGCAATGATGTGAGCGGGGTCGATGCAGCGCCCCGCTGCGCCTCGTCTTCGCCTGTCGCGCACGGGGCCTCTCCCCTCAAGGGGGTGGGCGCGTGCCGAAAGGCGAAAAAAGCGGCGCGTTCGACTGGTTCGAATGGCGAAACCCGAGGGTGAGCAGCGTGCTGTTCACGGCAAAGACGCGGATGTCTTCGGGCCGCCGATTCGGCTTTTTTATATCCTGGAGGCCCCCGCTTCTTAAGGGACCTCTGGAGATTCGTTGGTCTTCGACGGGGGGGAACGATCCGTGCGGCGCTCGTCGTCGTGCCCCGTCTCCCCGGCATTGAAAGTCATACGTTCACAAAACGGATGAACTATAACAGATCCCTTTAATTTTTGATAGTGCCAAGGCGAGGTTTCCCCTATTTAGCGGTTTTATGGCTGTGAGCCTTTGTGCTATAAACACCCCATGCTGCAGCTGAGAAACATCAAAAAGGACTACGCCGGGCGGGCCGTCTTCGCCGGGATCGACTGGCACATCCGCCCCGGGGACCGCATCGGCCTGTGCGGCGAGAACGGCGCGGGTAAAACGACTCTGCTTCGTCTTCTCGCCGGCGAGGTCTCCCCCGACGGCGGCGAGGTTCAGATCGCCCGGGGGACGACCTTCGGATATCTGCCGCAGGACGGGCTCGAGCACCGGGGGCGCTCTCTTTTCGAAGAGATGCGCGAGGCCCTGTCGGAGCTTCTCGCCATGGAGGTCGAGATGCGGCGCCTGGAGGAGGCGATCGCCTCGACCCACGATCCGGCCGACCTGCAGCGCTACGCCGCGCTGCAGGAGGCGTTTCGCCACCGCGGGGGGTACACCGCCGAAGCCGAGATCGGCAAGGTCCTCAAGGGGCTCGGGTTCGCCGAGGACGACTGGCACAAGCCGTGCGAGCACTTCTCGGGGGGGTGGCAGATGCGCATCGCGCTGGCGCGGCTGCTGCTGCAGCGCCCCAACCTGCTGCTGCTCGACGAGCCGACCAACCACCTCGACCTGCCGGCGCGCGACTGGCTCGAAGGATACTTGAGCGCCTATCCCGACGCCGTCGTCCTCGTCTCCCACGACCGCTTCTTTCTCGATCAGGTCGTCGGCCGCATCGTCGAGGTCTGGAACGGCTCCCTCACCGAGTACCCCGGCAACTACAGCCGCTACCTCGAAGAGCGCGACCGGCGCGTCGCCGCCCTGCAGGAGGCCAAGCGGCGCCAGGACGAGGAGATCGAGCGCATCGAGGCCTTCATCAGCCGCTTCCGCTACCAGGCCAACAAGGCGTCGCTGGTGCAGAGCCGTGTGAAGCAGCTCGAAAAGATCGAGCGCATCTCGGTCCCCCCCGCCCGCAAGCGCATCGCCTTTCGCTTCCCCGATCCCCCCAAGGGGGGGCGCGTCGCCCTCACTCTGAAGGGGGCGCAGCAGCGCTACGGCGACAAGACGATCCTGCGCGGCGTCGATCTGGAGATCGAACGGGGGGAACGCGTCGCCCTGGTCGGCGCCAACGGCGCGGGCAAATCGACGTTGATGCGCCTGCTGGCCGGCGCCGAGCCCCCGGCCGCCGGGGTACGCGAAGAGGGGCACAACCTTCAGCTCGCCTACTTCGCGCAGGACCAGGCCAAGGTCCTCACCCCCGAGCGCACCGTGCTGGAGGAGATCACTTCCGCCGCCCCTTTCGACATGGTGCCGCGCCTGCGCGACATCCTCGGCACCTTCCTCTTCACCGGCGACGACGTCCATAAAAAGGTGGCCGTCCTCTCCGGCGGCGAGCGCAACCGCCTGGCCCTCGCCATCCTGCTGCTGCGACCGGCGAACCTGCTGCTGCTCGACGAACCGACCAACCACCTCGACCTGCAGTCCAAGGCGGTCCTGCTCGAATCGCTCGGCACCTATCGGGGGACCCTCGTCTTCGTCTCGCACGACCGCTATTTCGTCGACGCCCTGGCCACCCGCGTCATCGAGGTGGGGGGAGGCGAAGCGACCTCGTGGCTCGGCAACTACGAAGATTTTCTCCGAGCCAAGGCGGCGCAGGGGGACCAGACCCACTCGTCGCTGCGGGTCGAGACCCTCTCCGACGCGGCCGAAGCGCCCGCCGCCGACAAGGAGGAGCGCCGGCGCCGACACGAAGAGCGCAAGGATCAGCAGCGCCTGGAGAAAAAGCGCCTCAAGGAGCTCGCCGAGGTGGAGCAGAGAATCGACGAAATGGAGGAGGCGCAAGGGGCGCTGGAGATGCAGATGGCCGACCCCGCCCTCTACCAGGACCCCGAGCGCTGGCGGGAGATCTCGGCCCGCTACGAGGGGGTGAAGCAAGAGATCGAGGACCTCTACCGGCGCTGGGAAGAGCTGCAGCCGGAGGAGGTCGAAGGCTGAAGGATGGTTACTGTTCGCCGAAGGGTCTCGGGGCGCCTACGTAGAGGGTGTCTGGCGCCCGGATGGCGCCAGCCAAGCCCCCAGGGATGGGTTCATGGCGGCCCTCGGAGTGGGGGACGCGAGACCCTTCTCGCCCGCGCTGAGTTGTTACGAAGGATGATGGATGAAGGATGAGCGGCTATTCGTCGTGACGGTGGCGAGCGAGAAGGGGGGGGTGGGCAAGACGACCGTCGCCACCAACCTCGCCGTCTACCTCAAGGCGCTGCGCGAAGATCTCCCCGTCGCCATCGCCTCCTTCGACAACCACTTCACCGTCGAGAGCATGTTCGCCATCGGCGGGCGCCGTGGAGGGACGGTCGCCGAGCTCTTTCAGGGGGGCGCCGTTCACGATCTGCTGACGATGGGGGAGTACGGCGTGCAGTTCATCGCCTCGGACCACGCCCTCGCGGCGCCGAACGACGATCCGCTGCACCTCGCCCGCGCCCTGGCCGCATCGTCCCTTCAGGGCGTCCTGATCCTCGACACCCGCCCCGTCCTCGACTACTTCACCCGCAACGCCCTGCACGCCGCCGACCTCGTCCTCGTCCCCGTCAAGGACCGCCCCTCTCTGGTGAACGCCGCCTCCATCCATCGCCTGCTGCAGCACGCCGGCGCCCAACGGGAGCGCGTCTGGCTCCTGCCCAGCCTCATCGACCGTCGCCTGCGGCTGCGTCCGGGGGTGGGGATGGCCGACTTTCTCACCTTCAGCGCCCGCGACAGGGGATATCAGGTGCTCGATATCGCCGTGTCGAAGAGCCCGCGCGTCGAGCGCCTCACCACCAGCTTCACCAGCCGCGTCCACCCGGTGATCACCCACGCCTCAGGCACGGCGGTCCACCTGGAGATGCGCGCCCTGGCCGAATTCGTCCTGCAGCGCGCCGACGCCGAAGGGGGGAGACCGGGCGTCGAACCGAAAGGGGATGGAACGGGGGAGATGCGCCGCTTTCGCTCCCTTTGCCCCCGCTGCAAGGAGGCGTCGGAAGGCGAAGGGCACGTCTACCAGGCCCTCTCCAGGCGGCGCTTCGGATCGATTCACCCCGGCTGCCTCGCACCCCTTCTGGACGACACGGCGGATATCCCCCCCGGGGCGGACCTTCTGGTGCTCGTGGCCGAAGGGGCGGCCTTCGCCGGGATGGAGAGGTGCGCGCGCTTTTTTTACGACGCTTCGGGCGCGCGGGTCGCCGAAGTGGTGGAGGAGGGGGGGGCGCCGCCGGCCTGGCAGCGCCTTCTGGAGGGGGTGATCGATGCCCCGTATTGCGACCTGGCGCGCGAGACGGTGCTGATTTCGCTGCGCCTCGAGCTCCCCGAACGCTTCCTTCGCGCAGAGCGTAAAGCGTCCTTCGCCCGCCTTCGCCGTGCGGTGCTGCGGGACCTGAGCGCCTCGTGAGGCGAGGGCGGCCGGGAAAAGCGGCGACCATTCACCGGAGAGATCCATGATCGTCCTCCCCCGCGGAGTCCCCGTCAAAGAGAAGATCAACCCGGCCAGGGTGAACCTCCCGGAGTCTCTGAAGCGCCTGCGCGCTTCGCGCTTCAGCGGCTACCTGCGCTTCGAAGCGCCCGATGCGCAAGGGGTCGTCGCCTTCGTCGAGGGGCGGGTGCACGTCGCTTCGTTTCGCACGGATCTTGGAGCGAAGGAGGGAGAGGAGGCCCTTGGCGCCCTGTTCGAGCTTGCCATAGAGGGGCGCTCGGCGTTGAGCATCTATCGGCTCGGCCCGCCCCTCGCCCTCGATCTGTGCCGCCTCCTTCTGGGCTCGGTGCGCCAGGGCGAACGGGCGGTCGAGGGGGTCGACTTTCGAGGTCTGCTCGCGGCCCTTCGCGACGAGCGGTTCACAGGGGGGATCGCCGTCCATGCTGCCGAGAGGGCCGCATTGATCTTTTATCGCGAGGGGCGTCCCCTCGGATTTTTCGACGACGGCACGGCCGATCTCGCGACGCAGGTCGATCTCTCCAACTCCGTCGCCCGCATGGCGCAGGCCCGCTTCAGCCTGCTGGACGCAGCCGCCGAGGGGGATCTGCCGGATTTGCTCGACGGCGTCGATCTCGTGGGGCTGTGGACCGAGGCGCGCTCCGGAGTAGAGCGCCGGATGCGGATGCGGCGCCAGGAGGCGCGGCAGAAGAGGGAGCGCCGGGAAGAGCGCCGTCGCGAAGAGGCGCTTGCGCTGCTCAAGGGGGCCGCCGAGGCTCACCTCGGCAAGAGGGGGGTGGCGCTGGCGGAGAAGGAGTTCGAGAATGCGCTGCAGGGCAGGGGGGAGATCGATGAGGAGTTTCTGGAGGCGTTTTGCTGCGCCATCGCCCGCACGGCGAGGCTTCTCGCCCCCGCCGCGGCGGTCGACGCCATGCTCGATGCGATGAGAAGAGGCGTCGGCGCCCTTCGCTGAAAAGGCCTTCTCGCAGCCGGCGGCTCCCCCCTTTGGTGCGGGGCAGCCGCCGGTTTTTCGTGCGATCAGGGGGTCTGGCGCGCCTCGGCTGGCACGAGAATGATCTGGATGCGGCGGTTCTGCGCCCTCCCCTCGGGGACGTCGTTGGGGGCGACGGGGCGATAGGGGCCGAGCCCCACGGCCGAGAGGCGCTCGCCCGGGATGCCGACGCGCCCCTGCAGATAATGAACGACGTTGATGGCGCGGGCCGCAGAAAGCTCCCAGTTGGTGGGGAAGGTTTCGCGCAGCCTGGCGCTGATCGGCACGTTGTCGGTATGCCCTTCGATGAGGATCTCCTTGTCCTGCTCCTGCTTCAGGATATCCCCCACCCGCTTGAGAACCTCCAGCCCGGCGGGCTTGATCTCGGCTTTCCCCGTATCGAAGAGGATGCGGTCGACCAGGTTGACGGTGAGCCTTCCCTGAAGCTCGCTGATGGTGATCTCGCCCCGCTCGATCTCCGCCTCCATCTTGTTCACCAACTCGTCGAAGGTACTCGTCATCTGGGCGATGCGCGCTTCGCGGGCGATGCGCTCTTGTTCGACGAGGATGGCCAAATTGCGGTTCTCCTCCTGCAGCCGATCGACGGTGCGGCGCAACTCGGAAAGAGCCGCCCCGGCCTCGGCGCTGCGGGCCGAAAGGACCGTTTCGAGCCGGTCGAGATCGGCGCGCGCCCTGCGCAGATCCTGCTGAAGACCCGCGTTTCTCTCCTCGCTCTCGGCGAGCTTTCCACGAAGGTTCGAGCGCTCGCCGCTGAGGGCGGCGATCTGGGCGTGCAGCTCGCTGTTGCGCATTTCGAGCTCGGCGACCCGCTCGCCGAGCTGGTGCGCCTCGTCGACCTTCAACTGGTAGTTTGATTTGCTCACGCAGCCCGAAAGCCACACCGATGCCGCAACTCCAAGCACAATGATGATTAAGCGCACAGCAGTTCTCCATGACTGGTTGGTGGGATGAACGGAAACGATGCCGATTTTCGGCCAAAACGGGCCGAAATGTAAAGGGCTTTTCGGTTGCGGGTCTTTTCTGGCGTATGCTATATAAAGAAGCTCCTCTCAAGGCTCTCAACCCGGTCGCTCAGCACGCCTGCCGCACCCGATCCTCCCGCCGAAAAGCGGGGAGCGGCGGCGTCTGAGAGATCCACCCTCCAGAAAGGTCTTCGATGATCGAGATCGACCGCATCGTCCAGAACGCCCTCCAGGAAGACATCGGATCGGGGGACATCACCACTGCAGCGACCATCGACCCCGGTACGGTCAGCCGCGCCGAGCTGGTGGCGAAGGAAGATTTCATCCTGGCCGGAATTGACGTCGCCCGTCGCGTCTTCTATCGTTTAGACGACAAAGTCGCCTTCGAGAGCCTGAGCTGCGACGGACGCCCGGTGCGCCGCGGCGAGGTCTTCGCCTGGATCAAGGGGGAGGCGGCCGTCCTGCTGCAGGGCGAGCGCGTGGCGCTGAACCTTCTGCAGCGCATGTGCGGCATCGCCACCCTCACGGCCCAGTTCGTCAAGGCGGTCGAGGGGACCGGGGCCGTCATCGTCGATACCCGCAAGACGACCCCGGGGCTTCGGATTCTGGAGAAGTACGCGGTGCGCATGGGGGGAGGGCGCAATCACCGCACCTCGCTGTACGACGGCGTGCTGATCAAGGAGAACCATATCGCCGCCGCCGGGGGGATCGCCACCGCCGTCAGAAGGGCACGCGAC
>JBJHBH010000117.1:0-7769 GCA_050485365.1 Desulfuromonadales bacterium
ATCCAAAAGGATCGGCCGCTTCGCTGTTGATCAGATCGTGATCTTGTCTTCCTTGAACGTCTGCGTCGCCAGGTAGTCTTCGACCGTCTCGGCGCGGCGGATGAGCTCGACGGTGCCGTCGGTGCGCAGCATCAGCTCCTTGGGGCGCAGCCGGCCGTTGTACTGAAAGCCCATGGCGTGGCCGTGGGCGCCGGTGTCGTGCATCACCAGTAGATCCCCTTCGGCGATGGGGGGGAGCTCGCGCTGGACGGCGAACTTGTCGTTGTTCTCGCACAGCGAGCCGACGACGTCGTAAACCTCGCTCTTGGGGAGATCTTCCTTGCCGGGGACGCTGATGTGGTGGTAGGCCTCATAGAGGGCGGGGCGCATCAGCGACGACATGCAGGCGTCGACGCCGATGTACTTGCGGTAGATGTCCTTGTGGTTGATGGCCCGGGTCGCAAGGGCGCCGTGGGGGCCGGTGATGAAGCGGCCGCTCTCCATGTACATCTTCGGGGCGTAGCCGTTTTTCGCCTTGAAGGCGTCGAAGAGCTCGGTGATCTCTTTGGCCATCGAGGTAAGGTCGAGGGCGTTGTCGCCGGGGCGGTAGGGGATGCCGAGGCCGCCGCCGATGTTGACGAACTCGAAGCGGATGCCGAGCTCCTTGCCGACCATCTCCACCAGCTCCAGCAGCATCACCGCGGTCTGCACCATGTAGGTGTAGTCGCGCTCGTTGGAGGCGACCATGGTGTGCAGCCCGAAGCGCTTGGCGCCGCGCGCTATCGACTGGCGATAGGCGTCGACGATCTGGTCGTGGGAGACGCCGTACTTGGCCTCCTCGGGGTGGCCGATGATGACGTTGCCGGTGCGGCGCGGCCCCGGGTTGTAGCGAAAGCAGATCAGCTCGGGGAACTCGGGGACCTTGGGGATCAGCGAGATGTCGTCGAGGTTGAGGATGCACCCCCCTTGCGCCGCGGCTGCGTCGAACTCCTCGGGGGCGGTGTTGTTGGAGGTGAACATGATGTCCTCGCCCCGGGCGCCGATCTGCCGGCTCATGATCAGCTCGGGGATGGAGCTGCAGTCGAAGCCGAAGCCGAGCTCGCGGCACAGCTCGAGGATGCGCAGGTTCGGCAGCGCCTTCACGGCGAAGTATTCGCGAAAACCCTCGATGCCGCCGAAGAGCTTCTTGAGCGTCTCGCCGGTTTCGCGGATGCCGGCTTCGTCGTAGATGTGAAAGGGGGTGCCGTAGTGTTTGGCGATCTTCTCCAGGTGGGGGAAGAGGCGCTGCTGGAACGATTCGGACATGGGCATGGGTGAGAACCTCCTAGAAAAAAGTAAACCCGCTTCGGGCGAAATCGGTCGATGGTCAGGGCGCGGCGCAGGCGCCCAGGGAGTCGAGAGGGACGTTGAGCGTCTCCTTCAGGGTGTTCAGAACGACGTCGGTGTGGGTGGCGCGCACCCCCGGGAGGCGAAACTCCTCGTTGAGGACTCTCCCCAGCGCCGCCGGATCGGCCACGCGGATTTTTACCAGATAGCCGTCGGCTCCGGCCACTTGGTGGACCTCCTGCACGGCGGGGATGGCGGCGAGCGATTCGCCCAGCCGGTCGCACCCATCGGTCGTCTCCACCCGCACGTACGCGATCATCCCGAGGCCGACGCAGCGCGGGTTCATCCGCACTTCGTACCCCTCGATGATCCCCTGCTGCTCCAGCTTTCGGATGCGCTCCAGAACCGCCGAAGGCGCCATCCCCACCTGACGGGAGATCTCGGCGTTGGAGATGCGGGCTTTTTCCTGAAGAATCTTCAAAATTCGAAGATCAGTTTGGTCGATCATTCTCTAATCCGTAATTTTTTCCAAATGATATTCGGAAAAAAGGGCGGATGTCAAGAACGGCTTTGACGGTAGCGCTGCAGCAGCCTCTCCACCTCCCGGCGCTCCGGGGCGTGAAAGGGGCCGGTCACGGCGATCCCCAAGGCGCCGGGGACAAAGAGGTCGGCGGCGGTGCGCAGCAGTTGATCGCTCGTGACGGCGGCCACGTCGCGGCGGTCCTGCGCCACGGTGCGCACCGCGTCGACCAGCTCCCCCCATCCGTAGCGCGTCGCCATCTCGTCGGTGTGGTCGCGGCTGAAATCGAGGTCGAACAGGAAGGTACGCACCACCCGCGCCAGCTCCTCTTCCCCCACGGGGGTGCGGCACAGCTCCTCGAAGATCGCCAGCAGCTCCCGAACCGCTTCTGCGAGGCTCTCGGGGACGACGGAGAATTCGACGCTCAGGCAGCCGCTGTCGTCGAAGAGGGCCAGGTGCGCCTCGACCCCGTAGACGAGGCCGAGATCTTCGCGCAGGCGCTGCATCAGACGCGAGGTGCCGCCGCCGCACAGCACCCGGCGCAGCACTCGCAGCGCCGCCGCCCGCGAATCGTGGCGGCCGGGGAGGCGGAAGACGAGCTGGAGCGAGACCTGGGAGGCCGAGTCGCGCACCCACACCGAGCGCGGCCCCTGCTGGGCGGGGGGAGAAAAGGGGAGGGCGCGCGGGGCGGTCCCCCCCTGCCAGAGGCCGAACTCCTTTCTCAGCGCCGCCACCGCCTCGTCGTGGCGCACGCGCCCAGCCAAAGCGATCACGCAGTTGGAAGGGGTATAAAAGGCGCGGTAGTGGGCGCGCAGATCCTCTTCTGCGATGGAGCCGATCGACTCGCGGGTGCCGATGGTGGGGCGCCCCAAAGGATGGTCGGGCCACAGCAGGGCGGCGGTGAGATTGTCGAGGTTGATCTCCGCCCCTTTTTCGTTGAGGTCTTCGAGGACCTCCTCGAGGATGATGCGGCGCTCGGTGTCGATATCGCTGAGCCGAGGGCGCTGGAGCATGGAGGCGAACAGAGACGCCCCCTCGCGCACGTGGTCGGGGTGGAAGCGGGCGTGGTAGACGCTCGTCTCCGAGTCGGTGGAGGCGTTCACCGCCCCGCCGATCCTCTCGAAGGCTTCCTCCAGCAGGCGGCTGGTCGGAAAATCGTCGGTGCCGCGAAAGAGCATGTGCTCGAGAAAGTGGGAGATGCCGCCGAGATGCGCCTCTTCGTGGCGCCCGCCGACCCCTACGTAGCACATCATCTCGACGCAGTGCAGATGGGGCATCTCGACGGTGACGATGCGCAGGCCGTTGGGGAGGGTTTCTTTCAGGTATTCGCTGTGGTTCATGGCAGGGAGGCGGTTTCCGGGAAAGGGAAAAGGGTCGAAGGTTACGTCAGATGTCGGAGATTTCGCTCTTTTTTTGCGGTCCGGAGTAAAGGACGTCGCGTCCTCCGCGCCGCCGGCGGCCGGTGTGGAAAAGGACCGCGCCGTGGGCGACGAAGAGGGCGATGAGGATAAACGTGACCCACCCGGGGATCGCCCCGAGAGCGGCGTGGTCGACGTACTGCGCCCATGTGTCGGCGGTCTGCGGATGGATCTTGATCTTTACCAGCCATCCCAGAAGAAGGATGGTGAAAAGATACAAGTAGTTGGCGTAAAAGCGCCGGGCCAGCGCATAGAAGAAATCCATTTTGTACTGCGGGTAGCGAAGATCCGAGGCGAGCTCGGCCACCCAGTACGAATCCTCGGCCAGATCGACCTTTCCGGTCAGCACGCCGTAGATGAAGTTCTGGTGCATCAGGCGCACCCGGTACTCGTAGGCGTCGTAGAAGCGGTAGCGCCTCGCCTCGACGAAGAGCAGGATGTACACCAGCGCCAGGGCGAACAAAAAGAGGCTGTGGTGAATCTCGGGGTGCGCGAAGGAGAAGCCGAGAAAGGCGGCCGAGGCGCCGACGGCCCAGTTCGTCGTCAGGTCGAGGCGCTCGCGCCACGCCAGCGAGCGCGTCACCTCGGCCCGATAGTAGTGCGACAGGGCGGTGATCGCCTCGCCGCGGCTAAGTTTCTGCTCCGGCTTCAGGGGGTCGGCCATGGCGTCCTCGCGCAAATGCAGTGAAACACTACAAGATTAACGCAAAGGCGTGCGGTTGGAAACCTGGCATTTTCGTCGCGTCGTCGCGTGAGACCGGTTTTGCCTATCCTCTGAGCAGCCGCGCCGCCTCGCGGGCGTGATAGGTGATGATGAGGTCGGCCCCGGCGCGCTTCATCCCGATGAGGGTCTCCATCATCACCCGGTCGTGGTCGATCCACCCCATCTTCGCCGCGGCCTTGACCATGGAGTACTCGCCCGAGACGTTGTAGGCGACCAGCGGGAGGTCGAAGCGATCCTTGAGGTCGCGCAGGATGTCGAGGTAGGCCAGGGCGGGCTTGACCATGAGGAAGTCGGCGCACTCCTGCACGTCGAGAGCCGCCTCGCGGAAGGCCTCGCGGCGGTTGGCCGGGTCCATCTGGTAGGAGCGCCGGTCGCCGAACTGCGGCGTCGAGTCGGCGGCGTCGCGAAAGGGGCCGTAGTAGGCGCTGGCGTACTTGACCGCATAGCTCATCACGGGGATGTGGGAAAAGCCGTTGGCGTCGAGGATCTCGCGGATCGCCGCCACGCGTCCGTCCATCATGTCGCTCGGGGCGACGATGTCGGCGCCGGCACGGGCGTGGGAGAGGGCCTCGGCGGCCAGGAGCCTGAGCGTCTCGTCGTTGTCGACGTCGCCGTTTTTGATCACGCCGCAGTGGCCGTGGTCGGTGTACTCGCACAGGCACACGTCGGTGATGACGGTCAGCTCGGGGAGCTCCTTCTTGATGGCGCGGATCGTCTCCTGGATGATCCCTGTCTCGCTGTAGGCGTCCTGCCCCACGGGGTCTTTTTCCTCGGGGATGCCGAAGAGGATGACGGCCGGAATCCCCTCGGCGTACACCTCTTTGCACTCGGCGACGATGTGCTCGATCGACTGCTGGTAGATCCCCGGCATGGAGGGGATCTCCTTTCGCACTCCGGTGCCGAAGGCGCTGAACAGCGGATAGATCAGGTCTTCGGCCCGCAGGTGGGTTTCGCGGACCATGCGGCGGATGTTCTCGTTGCGGCGCAGGCGCCGGGCGCGGTATTCGGGAAAGAACATGGGGGTCTCCATTGAAAGAAAATGAACGTTCGAAAGTTGTTATCTTGGCTGGCGCGCGGCGCTCGGACCGGAGCCGTCGTGGTGGTCGATGATCTCCATGGCGCGGGTCCGCCAGTTGAGCACGGCGGTCTTGCGGACCATTTTTCGGTGCAGATCGGGGAAGCTCTGGGCGACGACCTTGTCGGCGAAGTCCCCGAGAAAGCGGGCTTTGAGCTCGGCGCGCGCCCGATCGACCCCGACCTCGCGGTAGGGGGAGGAGGCGAGGAGAAAAAAGCCGTCGTCGCCGATGCGCCCCTGCTCCATGTTGGCCTGGATGATGCCGGCGGCTTTGGCGATGGGGCGGCTCAGGTCGGGGCTGTAGGGGCCGACGATGAGGGCGACGTTGGGGATGTGCAGCGAGTCGAACCCCCGCCCGATGCACATCATCCACTCCTGGTGATCGATGTTGAGCTCGCGGGCGCTTTGGCGCACCTTGGCGATGTGGCGCAGGTTGCCCTCGGCCAGGGGGAGCAGATCGTCGACGATCTTGAGGGGCATGTCGGGGCACAGGGTGCGGATGGCGTCGTGAAGCCCCTGCGCGTCCTTCTCGCGAAGGGCGGCCATTTCCAGCGTCGCGTCCCCCTCGCCGTGAAAGATGAGGGCGTCCTCGTCGGTTTCGAAGCCGCACACCATCGGATAGACGCTCTGGCGCGCGGCGCCGAAGATCTGTTCGAGCTGGCGCTTGATGCCGAAGGTGTGGCGCATGGCGGCGTCGCGGTCGCAGTCGAAGCCGGCGCAGCCGCGGTGCCGGCTCCCTTTCGAGAAGTGATAGGTGATGAAGATGAGGACCTTCTTCCCCTCGACGATCGCCTCGTCGACGGCGTCGAAGATCACCTCGCTCAGATGGGGCCACCCCAGGTCGAAGATCCCGCCGAGGTTGCGGATGGGCAGGATGATCCCCAGCGGCTTCTCGGTGGCGCAGGGGATGTGGATGCGCCCGTCCATGCATTTGAGGGCGATGACGACGGTGTTGTGGCGGGCCAGGTAGAGCTTGCGGGCGAGCTGCGCGTCGGGGCTGCAGTACTCCTGGGAATGGCGGCGACTGAGCTCCAGAATCCAGTCGATACGCTCGGCGATGGGAAGCGCGCCCGTGCGGTCGGTCATTGCGGCGATCTCCTGGAGGTGCTCGCCCCGCAGTGGGCGACGATCGCGTCGGTGAGGGCGTCGAGGGTGTAGGCCGCCGGCTCGATGTCGACCGTCAGTCCGAGGCGCCGGCAGCTCTCCGAGGTGATCGGCCCGATGGAGGCGATGAGGACTCCGTCGAGCAGCTCGGGCAGGCGCTCGGGGCCGACGATGGCGGCGAGGTTCTCCACCGTCGAGGAGGAGGTGAAGGTCGCGATGTCGATCTCCCGAGCGCGAAGGGTTTCCAGAACGCCTTCGGGGAGAGCCTGCGGCGTCACGTTGCGGTAGAGGACCGGGGCGAGCATCGTCGCCCCCTTGCGCGCGAGGTGTGTCGGGATGACGTCCCGGGCGCGGTCGGCCCGCGGCAGCAACACGGTCTTGCCCTCGAGGTCGATGCGCGCGAAGGCATCGACGACCCCTTCGGCCTTGTAGTCGCGGGGGACGAGATCGGCCCGGATGCCCCGGCGCGCCAAGGCCAGCGCCGTCTTCGGTCCGACCGCGCAGACCAGGGAGTTGCCCAGGGCGCGGGTGTCGCGCTCCAGATAGGCGAGGCGATCGAAGAAGAAGCGCACCGCGTTGACCGAGGTGAAGATCGTCCAGTCGACCGAGGGGAGGCGCTCGATGGCCTCGTCGACCGCCACCCAGCTCTCGGGAGGGGCCATCGCGATGGTGGGGCACTCGACGGCGCGGGCGCCCTGCGCTTCAAGCAGCGAGGTGAGCTCGCCGGCCTGATCGGCCGCGCGGGTGACGAGCACGTTTTTGCCGAACAGGGGTCTGCGGTCGAACCAGCGCAGCTCGGGGCGCAGCGAGACGACCTCGCCGACGACGACGACGGCCGGGGGTTGGAAACCCGTCTCCCTCACCTTCGCGACGACCGTTTCGAGTGTCGCCGTCAGCGTCTGCTGGCGTGGGGTGCTCGCCCAGCGCACCAGGGCGACGGGCGTTTGGAGGGAGCGTCCGCGGGCGATGAGCTCGGCGGCGATGAGGGGCAGATTCGTCACCCCCATGTAGAAGACGAGGGTGCCGATCCCCGCCAGCGCGTCCCAGTCGTGGGACGACTCGCTTTTGGCCGGATGCTCGTGTCCGGTGGCGAGTGCAAGCGAGGTGGTGTAGTCGCGGTGCGTCAGGGGGATCCCCGCGTAGGCGGCCGCCGCGAAGGCGGCCGTCACCCCCGGCACGACTTCAAAGGGGATGCCGGCGCGCCGCAGGCACAGCGCCTCCTCGCCCCCCCGGCCGAAGATGAAGGGGTCGCCCCCCTTGAGGCGCGCCACGATCTTTCCGCGGCCGGCGTGTTCGAGGAGAAGGGCGTTGATCTGCTCCTGCGGGGTGTGGTGACGCCCGGCCGCCTTGCCGACGTAGATGTGCTCGGCCTCGGGCGCTTCGGCCAGGAGTTGGGGATTGGCCAGGTAGTCGTAGATCACCACCTCGGCGCGGCGAAGAAGCTCGAGCCCCCGCACGGTGATGAGCCCCCGGTCTCCGGGACCGGCGCCGATCAGATAGACAATCCCTTTGCTGGACATTCAAACCCCGAACGGAAACGCTTCTTCAGCCCTATCAATTCACCTATGTGTGGGGTCGCGGCTCCCATGACAAGGGTGTCTGGCGCCATGGACGGCGCCAGTC
>JBJHBH010000118.1:0-7577 GCA_050485365.1 Desulfuromonadales bacterium
CCTGTGCGGCGGCCGGGAACGCCTCCTTGGCGAACTGCGCCGCCAGCGCGTCGATGGCGGCAACGGCGTCCGGGTAGGCGGCCGAGACCCCGAGCCCTTTTCGCGCCCCGGCGGCGCGCAGGCGCCCGGCCCCCTCGGCGGTGGCGGCCATCCCCGGCAGGCGCAGCAGGGAGGGAGGGTTCTGGAGTCTGCGCGGGCCGAGGGCTTCGAGCCATGCGCCGACGGCCTCGCGCCGTCCGCTTTGCAGGCGCTGAAGCCTGGCGCGCCAGTCGTGGGCGAGACCGGCCTGAAAGCCGCTCATCCGCTTCATTCTGAAATCGGGATCGAAGACGGTGCTCCCCAGCTTCAAAAAGGGGAGCGCGCTCGGCAGCCAGAAGAGCCGGGGGCGCACGAAAAAGGCCAGCACCAGGGCGTAGGCCAGAAGGGAGGCGACCTGCGCCGTGCCGTAATCGTCCAGCCCGGCGATCTTCTCCTTGAGGCTTCGGGCCGTCGTGTCGCAGTCGGTGAGGACGATTCCCCCCTCGACGGTGGAGAGGGCCTTGCCGCGACCGAGACTGAAAAAGCCGACGTCGCCCAGGGTGCCGAGCTTTCGCCCCCGCCACTCCCCCCCCATCGCCTGGGCGGCGTCCTCGACGAGGGCCACCTCAGGGTCGCGCAGCATCCGCCGTAGGCGCGGCACGTCGGCCGGCAGACCGAAGAGGTGGGTCGGCACAACGGCGAGCAGGCGCGGGTTGTCGAGCTTTTTCGCCAGGGAGCGCGGATCGAAATCGAAGGTCTCGGGGTCGATGTCGCACAGCGACACCTTGAGCCCGGCGCGCACCACCGCCGAGGGGACCGAGTAACAGGTGAAGGCGGGGATGAGGACCTCGTCGCGCTGGGGCCTCCTTTGTTTCAGGGCGCTGAGGATGAGGCACAGGGCCGCCTTGCCCGACGACACGGCGAAGCAGTGGCGCACGCCGAAATAGGCGCGCACCTCCGTCTCCACCTCCCGAACGGCCTCTTCTGCGCGAACCCACCCCTTGAGCCCCCACGCGATGTCGCGAAGGGCGATCGGCGCCGCGGCGGGGGGGAGGGTGCGGCCTATGCGGATGGGTCTTCTATTCGTCACGCGGAATAACCCTGCTTCGAAGTTACTGTTCAGCATGGGGTCCCAACTCCCATGCCAAGGAACGCTTTACGCAGTCCATGGCCGCTTGACTGTCGCCGTCCATGGCGCCAGACACCCTTGTCATGAGAGCTGCGACCCCTCGCGAGGTGGAATTCGTTTCGAAGCGCCCGCCTACTGCGCTTTCACCTGATGCCCTATCGCCTGCCCTCAAGGAATGCTGCGCACGATCGGCGGCCCGAGCAGCTTGGTCACCGCCAGCGGGAGGTTCTGCCAGATCCGGATTGCCAGACGGTACTTCGGGTTCGACGGGCTCACCTCCGGCACGGGCGCCGCGTCGTTCAGCAGATACTGCCAGTAGAGCGGCACCGGCAGCGCCCCCCACTGCTTCTTGAAGCGGAACGTCCCCTCGTCGGGGGTCGAGCGGCCGAAGTCGAAGCTGCGGGCGCCCCGACCGATGGCGGTGCGGATCGCCTCCCAGTACAGAAGGTTGTTGGGGCACATCTCCCGATACTCGCGGATCGACGACGCCCAGGGGACTTCGACACGGCCGCGGTACCAGGTGAGGAGCCCCGAGGCGACGACCTTCTCGCCGAGCACGACGCTCAGGATGCGGGTGTGCTCCGGGAAGCCCCGCAGAATGTTGCGGAAAAAGCTCTTCGCGTAGACCGGCGTCCCCAGATCGCGCATGTTTCGGCAGAAAACCTCGTAGAACCCGTCGAGCAGCTCGAGTCCGCCGGCGCGGACCTCCAGCCCTCCTTTTTGCGCCTTTCGCACCTGGTTGCGCACCTTGGCGTTGAGCCCCTGCCACTGGGCCGCCTCGTCGTCGGCGAGCTCGAGGATCATCGTCACCTTGTGGTTTTTGGTGACGAGCCCCTCGATGCCGCGCCCCACGTGCCGAAGCTCCAGGTGGTCGGCGCGAAGGGCGCGCCGGATCTTCTCGGCCTCGGCCAGAAGCGCCTGTTCGGCCTCGGGGTGGTTGCACAGCAGCCCGCCGTAATTGAAGAAGGGGACCGACACCAGAGCGTTGCCGAAGAGCGGGCTTCTGAGGTGGATCAGCGGCAAAACGCCGTGGACGCGCCCCTCGTCGCAGCGGGCGGCGAGATAGACCCCCTCGTGGCCGAAGCTCTTCTCGACCACCCGCTTCCAGCCGAGCCTGTGGTAGTTGGTCGCCTCGGCGTGGGCGTCGACGAAGGCGTCCCAGCGGGGGTCGTGGTCGTGAACGCGCAGAACGTGCAGGGCCATCAGTCGATCTCCAGCCGCGCCAGCAGGGTGCGCGTGCGGCCAAGCTCCGGAAAGTCGCCCATCTGCAGCGAGCGGCTCAGCACCGAACGGGCCTTCTCCCTCTTGCCCGCCTCGTGGTAGGCGAGCCCCAGGTGATAGAGGACGGTCGGAGAATCGGGCAGGAGGGTCGCCGCCCTCTCCAGCAGGGGGATCGCCTCGGGCGCACGGCCGTTTTTCACCAGTAGATAGCCCAGCGTGTCGAGCACCGCGGGCCGCTGCGGATCGTTGCGGTACGCCTGAAAGGCGAGGCGCAGCCCCTCGGCGGGATCGCCGTAGTTCTCCGCGTGCAGATACGCCAGGTTGTTGAGGGCGGGGGTGTAGTCGCTCTCGATCTCCAAAGCGCGGCGGTAAAGAGCCATCGCCTCTGCCTTGTCGCCGGCCCTGTCCTCCAGGGCGCCGAGGGCGAAGATGGCGGGGTGATGCCGCGGCGCCTTTTCGAGCACGCGCCGATAGCTCTGCCTCGCGCGCTGCAGATCGCCCCGGCGCTCATGCAGAAGTCCGATCTGCATCTCCAGCTGCGGATCGGCGACCCGCGCGCGCGCCTCTTCGAGCAGCTTGAGCGCCTCGTCCCGTTCGCCGAACTTTTCGTGTATTCCCGCCAGCAGCACATACCCGTAGGCGCGCTCGGGGTTGTCCCGGATCGCCTCGCGGGCCGTCTGCTCGGCCTTCTCCCGCTCTCCCGTGCGCAGATGGATCTGCACCACGACCGGATACCCCCGACCGGGGCTCGCCCGCTCCAGCTCGCGGTAGACGGTCGCCGCCTCCTCCGCACGCCCCTGGCGAAGGAGGATCATCCCCCGAAGATCGAGCAGGGGGGCGCTGCCTCGCTCGCGCCTGAGCCCCTCCTCCACCAGCGCCAGGGCGGCGCCCTCCTCCCCGGCGTTCAGGCGGTAACGGGCCAGGGCGACGATCCCCTCGGCGGCCCCCGTCTCCCGCGCCCGCTGATAGAAGCCGAGAGCCTCCTTATTCTTTGCGCCCGCCTCCGCGAGCTGCCCCGCCGCGATCAGCGCGCGCACGTTGGCGGGCTCCCGGCGCAGGATCTCGGTGTACAGCGCGGCCGCCCGCTCGGTCTTCGCGCTCGATGCGTAGTAGGAGGCGAGATTGAAGGTGGGGGTCAGATACGACGGATCGGCCTTTCGGGCGGCTTCAAGGGCCGTCACCGCCTCTTCGGGGCGGTTCATGGCGAAATAGGCTCCGGCCATGACGTTGTACAGCAGCGCGTCGCTGCGCCCCGCGCCGAGCCCCTCTTCGAGGATGGAGAGCGCGGCGGGATAGTTCTGGCGGCGCAGGTGGTGGCTCGCCAGGATCAGACGGGTGTCGAGCACCTCGGGCGCGATGCTCAGCGCCTGGACGATGGCCTCCTCCCCGGCCGCGCTCTGCCCCTTGCCCAGGTTGAAGAGCCCACGCCTCAGATGCGCATCGGCGAGGTTCGGATCGAGAGCCGTCGCCCGGTTCAGGTGGATCATCGCCTCGTCGTAGCGCCCCTGCGCCATCAGCGCGCTGCCGATGACGTTGTGGGCGATGCCGCTTTGCGGATCGTGCGTCAGGGCGATTTCGGCCTCGCGCACGGCGTCGCGGGTGCGCTCCTGCTGCAGCAGGATCACCGCGCTCATCAGCCGGGTCTGCACCGACTCGGGGCGATAGTCGAGGATGCGCTGCATCTCGCTGAGGGCCAGCTCGAAGTTGCCGAGGTGGTAGTAGCTCAGCCCCAGAAAGTAAAAGGCCGTCAGGTCCGAGCGAATCCGGTTGGCCGCCTGGAAGGCGACGCTCGCCTCGGTGTAGCTCCCCTCGCGGTAGAGGATGAGCCCCCTCATCAGGAGGGGGAGATTGTGCTCGGGGAAGCGCTCGTCGAGCAGGCGCGAGATCTTCTTCGCCTCGTCGAGGTTCCCCATCTGCAGGTGCAGCAGCGCGCTCATGTAAAGAGCGTTGGGGGTGGAGAGATCGATCCCGGCCAGGTATTCGAACTGTTCGAGGGCCGCCTCCGCCCTCCCCGCGTCCATCTCGACTCCGGCGAGCAGGTTGCGGGCCGTGATGTTGTCGGGCGCCTCCTCCACCAGGCGCACCAGGATCGCCACCCCCTCGTCGGTGCGCTCCAGATTCAACAGGAGCGACGCGAGGTGGATGCGCGCCGGGGCGTGCCCCGGAGCGACCCGCAGCGCCGCCCTGAACGACTCCTCCGCGGCTGCGTAGTCCTTCACGGCGATCTTTCCGCGCCCCAGAAGATCGAGGGCATCGGCATCCTGTCCATGGTTCGAGAGCCACTGCTCGATCTTGTCGATCCCCTGCGCGGACCGGCCGGTGTGAAGGTAGACCTCGGCCATGTGCAGTGGCAGCCGCGGATACGAGCCGTCCTGGCGCCGCACCTTCTCCAGCTCGTTTTCGGCCCGCTCGAAGCGGCCGGTCTTCAGATACGCCACCGCCAGCTCGTAACGCGCCTCGGTGAAGTTGGCGTCCCGGTCAAGGGCGCTTCGAAAGCAGACGATGGCGCCGTCATAGTCGCCGGCCAGCGCGAGGCCGACACCTTTTTCCAGCAGGGCCTCACGCGTTTGGGCGCGGCACCCCGGCAGCAGACAGATCACGAGAATCAGACAGATCACTCCTTTTAACGCGTTCATCAAGGGTCCTCTCACTGCGGGATCGAACGGGGGCGGTGGGGGTGTCAACTTTCGTGACGGCATCGTCCAATAAAAATTAATGTTATTAATAATTCAAAGCTAATTATAGTAAGGGTCCTCCCGTTGTAAACCGCTGCGGGCGAATATTTTTTCGCCTCTCTGAAAATTAATTCTTCTTTTATTTCGTCTACTTAGGGAGGAGTTGGAGCGGAGATCAGCTCAAAGGTTTCAATGGAAGTGTTCTTTGGTAGGGGCACGGCGCCGGTGTCGCCGTGCCCCCTTTGCATCGATCAGCTGCGACGTTTGCGGATTCCGTAGAGACCCAGAAGTCCTGAACCGAGAAGCAGCAGGGTCGCGGGCTCGGGGATCGGTTCGGTGCGCACGGCGAGAAAGGTGCTGTCCTGGCCGTTGATGGCATCGAACCGCCGCAGGTGGGCGGCGAAGAGGTAGCCGTCGGCGTTGGCGAAGGCGAAGTCGGTCTCCACCAAGGACGAGTCGGCGATGAAGAAGGTGAGGGGATTGACGAACTCGCCCCCGATGGCGGTCCCGTGCGTGCCGTAGTCGAAGCGCCCGAACATCGAGACGTTTTGCCCGGTCACGACGTTCCACTTGCCGGCATCGGCGGTCACATTGATGTCGGCGGCGTTGAGGGTCTTGGCATCGTTGAAGTTGAAGTAGAATTTGTCCCAGGTCAGCCCGGGACCGGCGGGGTTGAAGTAGCTCTCGTTCGCCGTCACGGTGAAGTAGATGAAGCCGTCGTCCCCTTTCGCGATGTCAACGGAGCCGTAGCCCGGAGGGACCGCGCCGTCCCAACTGCCGAACTCGTTGGAGACGTCGAAGTAATAGGTGAGCGCGAACGCCGTCGACGAGAAGCATAGTAGGACGCCGACCGATAATGCAGTGAGCCATTTTTTCATCTCTACCTCCTTGGGTGAGTGGGTTTGCTTTCATTGGAGCAAAACCCGGACCAGGATGCAGGATGTTGTTTTTACGTCCCTTTTCAGCCTCGAAGCCTCCACTGTAAAGATGCCTGACACTTTCATGAGAAGAACGAAGGGCGCTCGTCTTCCCCTTCGCGCATGGAAAAAGGGCGGGTTCCATCGGAACGCCGCCCTTTTTCGTTTTGCCGGTGTCGGTTTTGTTTACAGTTCGAGCTCGGCGCGGATGTTGCCGGTCGCCGTCACCGACTGCTCCTTCGTCGCGCCCCCGGCGCTGACGCTCACGCGGTAGGGGTTCTTGTCGATGCGGTTGCCGTAGGTGCCGAAGGCGTCTTGGGTGAGGGCCTCGGGGGCGCCGGGGTTGTCGCCGCTGTTGGTCGCCCAGTACTCGATGAGGACGGCCGAGACGCGCCCCTCGGCGTCGGTGGAGCCGCTGAAGATCTGGGCGCCGGTGTTGTCGAAGATGCGCACCGAAGCGCCCTCCATGGCCCGCCCCCCGGAAGAAACGCGCAGGTCGTATTCCCAGCCGAAGGCCATCTCCTTGAGTTCGCGCGACTCGAACTCCCCTTCGATCGACTCGCGCGAAGCTCCCCCCTCATACCGGTTGTTGACGAAGACGCCGGTGGCGACGTATCCCCTGTAATCGCTCTTGACGGTACGGTAGTTCTCGTGCTGATCCTCCTTGCGGAAGATGTTGCCGAAGAACTGGGGATAGCCGTCCCCCTTGCCGTAGTCGTCGGCGAGCACGACGTTCCCCCAGTTGCTCACCACCAGGTTGTCGCGAAAGACGAGGCCGGGCGACTCGTTGCCGCACACCACGGCGATCCCCGCCGCCTTGGCGCGTCCGTCGTTGTTGCGGGCGATGATGGTGTTGTTGCGGAAAAGGACTTTCGCCTCGGGGTCGGGGAGCCCGACCCAAAGCCCCCGCCCCCAGCTGTCGAGGCCGGGTCCGACCAGATTCGCCTGCGCCTTGACGGTGACGTGGTTGTTCCACAGCTCGACCTCGTCGGTCCCCCACGTCATGCGCAGCCCCGCCGAACCGGTGGCGCCGTACTCGGCGCTCCCCTCGGTGTTCTGCACCTCGATGCGGTTGTGGTGAACCTTGCCGCCGCGCGATTTGGACACCATCCCGATGCCGATAGGGTGCTCGCCCGTCCCCCGCACGACGTTGTTGTGGATGACGAAGCCGTCGATGCCGTAGGCCGAGACGCCGTAGGAGTTGGTGCTCTGGCTGTGGACGACGATGTCGTTGTGGCTCGTCACCGAGTCGTTGCCGATGTCGATCCCCCCCTGGCGCGCCCGCACGATGCGGTTGTGGTGAATGTGCACCCCCGAGCCGCGGTTGTTCTTGATGACGGAAATCAACTGATGGCGGTTGAGGATGTGGGAGCCGGTATCGTTGAGGTCGTTGTGATGGATCTCACCCTCTTTGCCCCACTGCGCGTGGATCGCCGACGTCTCCGGGGTGCGGTATTCGATCTTGACCCCCGCCACTTTGAACCCCGGCACGTCGGAAGGGAAAAAAGATCCCGTGCCACCCCCGGTGATCGGGATTCGTCTCCTGCGCGCCGCTCCCCTGGCGGATGCTGCCGCCCACGATCGCCACATCGCGCAGGCCGCGATCGACGCTCACCC
>JBJHBH010000119.1:0-7530 GCA_050485365.1 Desulfuromonadales bacterium
GGCCTCGAGCACCTCGGCGACCTGGCGCACGGCGACGAGCTCGATTCCCGGAGGCGCTTCGAGGTTTTTCAGATTTCCGGCCGGAAGGATGCAGCGGTCGAAACCGAGGCGCGCCGCCTCCTTCACCCGCAGCTCGGGGCGCGAGACGGCCCGCACCTCCCCCGCCAGGCCGACCTCGCCGAAGACGATGCTGCGCTCGGGGACGGGGCGGTTGCGGTGGCTCGAGGCGAGCGCCGCCACGACCCCGAGGTCGACGGCGGGCTCGACCAGGCGCACCCCGCCGGCGACGTTGACGAAGATGTCCTGCGCCAGCAGCGAAAGCCCGACCTTCTTCTCCAGAACGGCGACCAGCAGCGAGACGCGGTTATGGTCGATCCCCATGGCGGTGCGCCGGGGGGTGCCGAAGGAGGCCCCCGAGACGAGGGCCTGCAACTCGACGAGGATCGGCCGGCTCCCCTCGATGGCGGGGATAACCGCGCTCCCCGAGGCCCCTTGGGCCCGTTCGGCCAGGAAAAGCTCCGAGGGGTTGGCCACCTCGGCGAGCCCGGCCTCCTTCATCTCGAAGACGCCGATCTCGTTGGTGGAGCCGAAGCGGTTCTTCACCCCCCGCAGGATGCGGTAGGGGTGGCCGGGATCCCCCTCGAAGTACAGGACGGTGTCGACCAGATGCTCCAGGACGCGGGGCCCTGCGATGGCGCCGTCCTTGGTGACGTGCCCGACGATGAAGACGGGGATCCCCTCCCCCTTGGCGACCTGCATCAGGCGCGCGGCGCATTCGCGCACCTGGCTCACCGAGCCGGGGGCCGATTCGAGGGCCGAGGTGAAGACGGTCTGGATGGAGTCGACGACCAAAAAGGCGGGCTTGAGCTCGCGCACCCGCTCGAGGATCGCCTCCAGAGACGTCTCGGCGAGCAGGTAGAGGGACGGCGCCGAGACCCCGAGGCGCTCGGCGCGCAGCTTGACCTGGCGCACCGACTCCTCGCCGGTGACGTAGAGGACGACGCCCGAAGAGGCGAGGCGGTCGGCCCCCTGCAGCAGGATCGTCGACTTGCCGATGCCGGGATCGCCGCCGATCAGGATGAAGGAGCCGGGGACGACCCCTCCGCCGAGGACCCGGTCGAGCTCGCCGATGCCGCAGGGGATGCGGTCCTCCTCGGCGGCGGCCACCTCGCGAAGAGGGACGGGGGCGGAGGGGGCGACGGGGGCTCTCCCCTTGGGGCCTGCGGCGGGGACGATCTCTTCGGAGAGGGTGTTCCATTGCCGGCAGTCGGGGCACTTCCCCATCCATTTGGGACTCTGGTGCCCGCACTGCTGGCAGGTGTAGACCGTCTTCGCCTTCAAAATGCTTCCCCTCTTTTCGAAAAAGAAGTTATTTTAGGCGGTGGCGAAACGGGAGTCAACGACGACGACTCCGCTTTTTTCGTCTCCAGCACCCCCTTGCGAGGTCCCGATGTCGTTCCCCCCCTCTTTTGCCGTCGCCTTCGCCCTCACCATCCTGGCAATGGGGGCCCTGGCCTTCTTCGGCGCCCGCGCAACGAACGCCGCCGACTTCACCCTGGGGGGGCGCGCCTGCGGTGCGTGGAGCGTCGCCGGGGCGATCATGGGGACGCTGGTGGGGGGGGCCTCGACCATCGGCACGGCGCAGATCGCCTTTCTCTTCGGCCTCTCGGGGTGGTGGTTCACCCTGGGTGCGGGGCTCTCGTGCCTTTTCATGGGGCTCTTTCTGACCGGCCCTTTGCGCGACGCGCAGGTCGAGACGATCCCGCAATTCATCGCCGGGCGCTACGGCGAGGGCGCCCGCAGCGCCGCGAGCCTCTTCTCCTCGGCGGGGATGTTCGTCCACATCGTCGCCCAGGTCCTGGCCGGCGGGGCGATCCTGACGGCCCTCTTCGGCTTTTCGGCCGCCACCGCCGCGATTGTCTGCTTCGCTCTCATCGCTCTGGCCGTGGTGGGTGGGGGGATGAAGGGGGCCGGCCCCTTCGGGCTCGCAAAGCTCCTCCTCCTCTACCTGACGATGGCGGGGGCGGGGATCGGCGCCTGGGTCCTTCTGGGGGGATGGGAAGGGGTGCGCGCCTTGCCCCGCGAGCCGTGGCTGAGCCTCTTCGGCTACGGCACAGCCGCAGGGATCAACGACCTTCTCTCCATGCTCGTGGGAGTCGTCTCGACCCAGACCTACCTCCAGGCGGTCTTCGCCGCCCGCGACCGGCGCGCCGCCCGCACCGGCGCTTTTCTGAGCGCGCTCCTCATCCCCCCGCTGGGGCTCTTCGGCGTGGCGGTGGGGGTGCACATGCGGCAGGTAGCGCCGCAGATCGAGAGCGTCCAGGCCCTCCCCGCCTTTTTGCACCTCTATTTCCCCCCCGTCCTGGCGGGGGCGGCCTTCGCCACCCTTTTGCTGGCTGCGGTGGGGACGGCGGCGGGGCTCGCCCTCGGGGTGACGACGACCCTGCGCCTCGACGTCATGGCGCGCCTTCGGCCGGGGCGCCTCTCCGAGCTCGCCCTCTACCGGATGCTGACGCTGGCGGTGCTGGCCGCGGCGCTCCTTCTCGTTCTCGGCAATCTCGGCTCGGCCATCATCGCCTGGAGCTTTCTCTCCATGGGGCTGCGCGGGGCGACTCTCTTTCTCCCCCTCATGGCGGCGATCTTCCTGCGCGAAGCGATCCCCAGACGCGCCGTCACCCTCTCCATCTTCATCGCGCCGGCGTGCGTCCTGGCGGCAGGGCTCATCGGCGGACCGGGATTCGCATCGCTTTATTTCGGGCTGGGGGCGTCGCTGATGATTATTCTCGGCGGGCGGCTTCTTTGGGGGAGGGATGAAGGGGTTTGAGTGGAAAAATCAAGGTCCGGGGGTTTCGCCCCCCGACGACGACTTACTCTCTTTGCTTGCCCAAAGAGAGTAAGCAGAGAAAGGGCACCCAACTGACTTGCCCTTCGGGTTCCCTCCGCGAAGCAGACGTTTGTCGGGCGGAAAAAAACTCGCTTCGCTCAGACAGTTTTTCCGCCTTTATCGCCAAACGTCCACTTCGCTCCGGCGGCGTCAGATGGGAGGGAGGTACCAGAGTCCGGGCGAGCAAAAGAAGTAAGGCGGGGTGCGGGGCGCAGCGCCCGCGGTCTTGAAGTAAAATGATCTTGAATGTCCAATTGAAGAGTAAATGTGTTTTCTTGCACATTATCACCTTCGTACCGTATGATGGACCCGACCTGATTCCGACAACTCACCGCGACCGACACCGATGGACCGATTCGTCCTCAAATACGGCTCTTCCGAGCTCACCTGCACCCTCCCCGTCGCCCGCCTCCTGACGGCGACTCCCCCCGCTCCGCCGGAGCGCGCCGAGGTCCTTGCCGCCGAAGCGCTCGCTCACCCGATCGGCGCGCCGAGGCTGGAGAAGATCGTCCGCCCGGGCGAAAAGGTCGTCATCGTCACCTCGGACATCACCCGCTACACCGGCAGCGAGCACTACCTGCCGGTCCTCGTCGATGCGCTGAACGCCCTCGGCGTCCCCGACCCCGACATCGAGATCGTCGTCGCCCTCGGCATCCACCGCCCGCAGAGCGAGGCCGAACACCGAAAGATCGTCGGCCCCCTCTTCGGACGCATCCGGGTGACGGACCACGACTGCGACAACCCGGCCGAGCTCGTCACCCTCGGCACGACCGCCTCGGGGCTCCCCGTCGCCGTCAACCGCCGCGTCGCCGAGGCCGACCGGGTCATCGTCACCGGGACGGTGGGCTTTCACTACTTCGCCGGTTTCGGCGGCGGGCGAAAGGGGCTCGTCCCCGGCGTCGCCTCGCGCGAGACGTGCATGGCGACCCACTTTTCGGTACTCAATCCGCCGCAGATCGGCGGCAGGCATCCGAAGGCCGCCACCGGCATCCTCGAGGGGAACCCGGTGCACGAGGCGATCCTCGAGGCGGCCCTCATGGTCGAGCCCGACTTTCTCGTCAACACCGTCCTGTCGCCGCACAAGGAGGTCCTCGCCGTCTTCGCCGGGCACATCGAGGTCGCCCATCTTGCCGCCTGCGAGATGGTGCGCTCCCTCTACGCGGTGCCGCTGGAGGAGCCGGCCGATCTCGCCGTCGTCTCCTGCGGCGGGAGCCCAAAGGACATCAACTTCATCCAGGCCCACAAGGCCCTCGACTACGGGGTGCAGGCCCTTCGCCCCGGCGGCACGCTGATCCTTCTGGCCGCCTGCCCCGACGGCTTCGGCAACAAGACGTTCTTCTCGTGGTTTCGCCACAAGGAGCCGGCCGAATTCGAGCGGGCCCTTCGCGAGCGCTACGAAATCAACGGCCAGACCGCCTACTCGACGCTGCTCAAGACGCGGCGCAACCGCGTGATCCTGGTGAGCGAATTCGGCGAGGAAGAGACGCGGGAGATGGGGATGGAGAAGGCCGCCGATCTCGACGAGGCCCTCGCCATGGCGCGTCGGGAGCTCCCCCCCGATGCGCGCACGGTGGTGATCCCCGACGGGGGGACGGTTTTGCCTGTCATCGCTCGATAGACTTTCTTCACTTGCTTTTTTGTATTCAAATTGTCAGTGGTTCTGCCTTGAAAATGACCAGTGACAAATGACAAAGGACAACACAAGCATGCTCGATCCCATCGTCATCCAGACCCTGAAGGACATCGTCGGCGCCGAGAACGTCACCACCGACCGCGCCGACCTGCTGTGCTACTCCTACGACGCGACGCAGCAGCAGTTTCTCCCCGAGATCGTCGTCTTCCCCGCCGATGCCCGCCAGATCGCCGGCATCCTGAAGGTGGCCAACGCGCAGAAGATCCCCGTCTTCCCACGGGGGGCCGGAAGCGGCTTCACCGGCGGGAGCCTCCCCGTCGCGGGGGGAATCGTGCTGGTGACGACGCGCATGGACCGCATCCTTCGCATCGATACCGAGAATCTGGTGGCCGAGGTCGAACCGGGGGTGGTGACCGAGCAGTTCCAGCAGGCGGTGGAGAAGGTGGGGCTCTTCTACCCCCCCGACCCGGCCTCCCTGAAATTCAGCACCCTCGGCGGCAATGTCGCCGAGTGCGCGGGCGGGCCGCGCTGCGTCAAGTACGGCGTGACCAAGGACTACATCCTCGGCCTCGAGGTCGTCACCCCCCAGGGGGACATCATCCGCACCGGGGGCGAGACGATGAAGGGGGTGGTCGGCTACGATCTGACCAAGCTGCTGTGCGGCAGCGAGGGGACGCTCGGGATCATCACCAGAATCACCATCAAGCTGCTGCCCAAGCCCGAATCGAAAAAGACGATGCTCGTCCTGTTCGACTCCATCGACGGGGCGGCCAAGGGGGTCTCGGCGATCATCGGGGGCAAGATCATCCCGACCACGTTGGAGTTCATGGATTCGGCGACCATCGAGTGCGTGCGAAAGGCGACGAACCTCGACCTCCCCGAGGAGGCCAAGGCGGTCCTCATCATCGAGGTCGACGGCGAGAAGGACCTGATCGAGCGTCAGGCCGAGCGCATCCTGCAGATCGTGCGCCCCCTGGGGGTGGTGGAGACGCGGGTCGCCGCCGACGCCGCCGAAAGCGAGGAGATCTGGAAGGTGCGCCGCAGCGTCTCGGCGAGCCTTCGCAAGGTCAACCCCGACAAGTTCAACGAGGATATCTGCGTGCCGCGCAGCCGCGTCCCCGAGATGATCCGCGAGATCGAGGCGATCGCGACGAAGCACGCCATCCCCATCGTCAACTTCGGCCACGCCGGCGACGGCAACATCCACGTCAACATCATGATCGACAAGAAGATCCCCGGCGAGTTGGAGAAGGCCGACCAGGCCATCGAGGAGGTCTTCGCCGCGACCCTCGCCCTGGGCGG
This sequence comes from Desulfuromonadales bacterium, assembly GCA_050485365.1. Classification (GTDB taxonomy): domain Bacteria; phylum Desulfobacterota; class Desulfuromonadia; order Desulfuromonadales; family JACZKF01; genus JARFUG01. Next base: position 5,820 of record JBJHBH010000119.1, read on the forward strand.
AACCATGAGCGGCGAGCACGGCGTCGGCATCACAAAGGCCCCCTACATCCCGATGGAGCTCGATCCGGTGGCCGTCGACTACATGAAGGCGATCAAAAAGGCACTCGATCCCAACAACATACTCAATCCGGGGAAGATCTTTCCATAGTCCGGCAGCGGAGAGGGACAAGAGCAAAAATGGAACGCGGATCACATCTGATGCACGCGGATTTTCGCGGATCTAAATCAGATTTATTATCCGGCCTTTTCAGATTTTATCCGCGTTCGAATTTTGGCCTCAGGATTAGGTTTTGACTGGAATTTTCCATGAGCAGACATAAAGAGCTGAAAGACTACGAAAAAGAGATCGAGCAGTGCGTCAAGTGCGGCGCCTGCCAGGCCCACTGCCCCGTCTTCGCCGAGCACAAGCGCGAGTCGACGGTGGCGCGGGGGAAGGTGGCGCTCGCCCACGCCCTGCTCGACCAGCAGATGCCCCTCGACGAGCGCTTCGTCGCCGATATGTCCAAATGCCTGCTGTGCGGCTCGTGCTTTGACAAGTGCCCGAACCTGGTGCCGACGGACGAGATCGTCATGGCGGCACGCCGCGAGATCGCCGAGCGCAAGGGGCTCACCTCCTTCGGCAGGGGGGTCTCCTTTACCCTCAAGCACCCTTCCCTCATGAAGTGGGGGGCAAAAAGCGCCGCTGCCTTTTCGAAATTCCTCTTCAAGCAGGTCCCCGACGGCTCGGGGCTGCGTCTTCGCTTCCCCGCCCCCTTCGTCACCGCGGACCGCACCATCCCCCCCGTCGCCGCCAAGCCTTTTCGCGACCGGCACCCCGCCTTCATCCCGGGCGAGGAGGGGCGCCCCGTCGTCTCCTTCTTCACCGGCTGCATGATCAACCACATGTATCCGCAGATCGGCGACGCCCTCGTCAAGATCGCCCGCTTCATGGGGATCGGCGTCATCATCCCCGCCGACCAGGGGTGTTGCGGCCTTCCCGCCCTCTCCTCCGGCGACGGCAAGACGGTGGAGGAGCTTGCCGGGCGCAACGCGGCAGCCTTCGGCACGCGTCAGGCCGACGCCATCGTCACCGCCTGCGCCTCGTGCAATGTCGGGATGGGGAAGCACTTCGGCTCGTTGGGAGAGCGCGAGGCGAAGCTCGCCGCGCAGGTCACCGACATCCTCGTGCTGCTGGTGCGTGAGGGGCTCGCCGAGACACTCGCCGCCCTTCCGAAAAAGGAGAAGCGGGTGCGCGTCTCGTACCACGACCCCTGCCATCTGCGCACCCAAGGGATCACCAGGGAGCCACGAGCGCTGCTGCGTGCCCTGCCCGGCGTCGACTACGTCGAGATGGAAGGGGCCGACCGCTGCTGCGGACTCGGCGGGACCTTCTCCGTCTATCACTACGAGACGAGCAAGCAGATCGGCGCGCGCAAGGCCCCCGGCATTGAAAAAAGCGGCGCCGAGCTCGTCGCCAGCGCCTGCCCCGGGTGCATGATGCAGCTGCAGGACACCATCACCCACGCGGGGCTGCCGCCTAAGGTCATCCACGTCCTCGAGCTCATCGCCCGCGACCTCCCCGTCCATGTCACCGGCTCCGGCAGCACCCTCTTCATCATCTGCCCCGACGGTCGGCGCGAAGCCCGTCAACTCGCCCAAGACATCAACGCACAACTCCCCAACCTCGCCGCACTCCACACCACCATCATCTGAGGATTGCTCAGGGTACAAC
>JBJHBH010000120.1:0-7529 GCA_050485365.1 Desulfuromonadales bacterium
CCGACGTCTCGCCGACCTGCACGCGCCCCTGCCGGTCGAGGGCGATGAGGCCGAAGCGAAAGCCGCGCGCGTTCCCCTCGGCGATGGTGCGGGCCACCGCCTCGTGCAGCGCGAGCCCGTCCTGCACCCGCACGGCGACCCGAGCCGCCACCGCGAGATGTACGATCTGCTCCCCCACTCCGGTGCAGGAGACGCCGGCCTGCGCGGTGGCGTACGTCCCCGCCACCGTGGGGCTGTCACTCACCCGCCCGGGCGTCTCGAAGCCGACTCCCCCGGTGGAGGTGGCGGCGAAGATGCGCCCGGCGTCGTCCAGAGCGACGGCACCGACCGTCCCGGCGTCGCCCACCAGACGCCGCCGATACTCGCTCAGGCGCTCCTCGGTCATCGGGTCGTGGAAGGCAAAACCGCTGCGGCGGGCGAAGTCGGTCGCCTCGGCGCCGGCGAGCACATGATGCGGCTCCGACGCCAGGCGCGCGGCCAGATCGACGGGGTGGGCGATGTGGCGCACGTTGACGACGCCGGAGAAGAGCGCCCCCTCGCCGTCCATCAGCGCCGCCGACATGCGGATCTCGCCGTCGCTCTGCACCTTCGAGCCGGTGCCGGCGTTGAAGAGCGGCTCGGCCTCCAGGCGCCTCACCGCCGCCAGAACGGCCGAGCGGGCGTCGCCGCCGCGGCGAAGGGAAAATTCGGCCTCCGCGTAGATCTCGCGCAGCGCCTCGCTCCACTCCTTCTGCCGCGTCCGCAGGCTCTCCATCGGTCCGGCTCCGCCGTGAATGATCAGTCTTCCCATCGTCTTCGACGCCTCCATCGCGTTGCGCCCTCGGCAGTGCGGACCCCTCGTCGGCCAGTTCGCGGGCGGCTTGACATCCCCCGGTTCCCCTCCATAATAAAACCAAACTTAACAATCATTAATCTTTTGGATACCTATGTGCGGCATCGCTGGATATCTCCGAAATCGGCCCTCAGCGCCGGACGAAGAGCTCCTGTTCGAGATGATCGGCCGCCTGCGCCACCGCGGCCCCGACGGCTCGGGGGCCTACTTCGACGAGCGCGCCGCCCTGGGGCATGTGCGTCTGAGCCTGATCGACCTACAGACAGGAGCGCAGCCGCTGGCCAACGAGGACGGTACGCTCTGGATCGTCTACGCGGGGGAAGCCTTCAATTACCGCGAGCTGCGCGACGATCTGCGTGCGCGGGGGCATCGCTTTTCCACCGCGACCGATACCGAGGTGGTGCTGCACCTGTACGAGGAGTACGGACCCGCGGCGCTGCACAGGATCAACGGCCAGTTCGCCCTGGCCGTCTGGGACAGCCGCCGCCAGGAGCTCTTTTTGGCGCGCGACCGGCTCGGCGTCCGTCCCCTCTATTATACCCGCACCGCACAGCGCTTCCTTTTCGCCTCGGAGATCAAGGCGCTTCTGGCCGACCCCGACGCGCCGCGGGAGATCGACCCCGAAGCGCTGGCGCAGGTCTTCACCTTCTGGTCGCCCCTCCCCTCGCGGACGGCCTTCCGGCAGATTCGAGAAGTGCCGCCGGGGCACCATGTGACCGTCTCGAAGGACGGGGTGACGATGTGCAGGTGGTGGAGCATCCCCCCGCCGTGCGCCGAGACGCGGTGGACAGGGAGCTTTGAGGAGGCCTGCGATCGACTCGCTGCCCTGGCCGCCGACGCGGTGCGACTTCGCCTGCGGGCCGACGTGCCGGTGGGAAGCTGCCTGAGCGGCGGGCTCGACTCCTCCGTCGTGGCGGCCCTGGCCGCCGAAGCCTCGGGGGAGCGCCTGCGCACCTTCGCCGTGGGATTTGCACACGAGGCCTTCGACGAGAGCGCGTTCCAGCTCCGGATGGCGCGCCACCTGAACAGCGTCCACACCAGCGTGGTCGTCACCGGCAAGGCGATCCGGGAGCATTTCGCCGAGACGATCCTGCACTGCGAGAAGCCCCTTGTGCGCACCGCCGCGATCCCGATGCTCCTGCTGTCGCGCCTGGTGCGCGACAGGGGGTGCAAGGCGCTGCTCACCGGAGAGGGGGCCGACGAGATCTTCGGCGGCTACAACATCTTCAAAGAGGCCAAGGTCCGGGCGTACTGGGCGAAGGAGCCCGAGTCGAGCCGAAGGCCGCTGCTGCTGAGGCGCCTCTACCCCTACGTGCTGGGCGGCGCCGGGCGCGGGCGGCACTTCGTGCAGAGCTTCTTCGCCGTCGGCCCGCACGACCGAGACGACCCCCTGCTCTCGCACCGGATACGCTGGCACAGCGGGGCGCGCCATCTGCGCTTTCTCTCTCAGGAGGCGCGCGCCTCGCTGGGCGCGGATCCCCTGGCGGCCCTGCACGAGCTCCTTCCTCCGGAGTTCGACTCGTGGGGCGTCTTCGAACGCGCGCAGTGGCTTGAGATGACGACCTTTCTGTGCGGCGATCTTCTCAGCGCCCAGGCGGAGCGCTCGGCGATGGCCAACGGCGTCGAGCTGCGCCACCCCTTTCTCGACGTGCGCCTGGTCGAATTCGCCGCCCGCCTTCCGGCGCACTGGAAACTTCGGGCGCTGCGCGAGAAATACATCCTCAAAAAAACCTTCGCCCGGCACCTCCCGCCGCCCATCGTCGAGAGGGCCAAGCAGCCGTACCGTGCCCCGATCCGCGAAGTCTTCTGCGCCATCCCTCCGGACTCCCTGCTCGCCGGGCTCCTGTCGGCCGAGGCCCTTCGCGAGGCGGGGCTCTTCGACCCTGTGCGCGTGGAGCGCCTCATCGCCACCTTCGCCGCCGACAGCCCGAGCCCCGCAGCCGCCGAAGGGCGCAACATGGCCCTTACGGCCATCGCCTCGGCGCAGATCCTCCATCACGCCTTCGTGCGCGGCTCCCTGCGTCCCAAGCGCATCGCCCCCCCCGAGCGCGTGGTGCGCCGCTGCGGACAGACCGAAACGAGGACGCCGGCAGGGGGCGCGCCGCCTCTCACAGCCGGAAAGTGCCATGGATAACGACGCCGCACTGCGACCCCCCTTCTGCGCCGACGTGCTGCGCATCGACCCGCGCAGCGAGGCGCTGCGCATCGAACGGCGTCTGCGCGAGCTGCTGGCGACCCCCCTGCGGCGCAGGGGGGTCGTCGTGGGGCTTTCCGGGGGGGTCGACAGCAGCGTCACGGCCGCCCTCGCCGTGCGCGCCCTGGGGCCAAAGCGTGTGCTGGCCCTGGCGATGCCCGAGCGCGAGAGCGCCCCCGAGTCCCTCGCCCTGAGCGCGCTGGCGGCCGAACGCCTCGGGATCGCCCTGGTGCGCGAGGAAATCACCGCCCCCCTCGAAGCGGTCGGCTTCTATCGGCGCTACGAAGAGGCGGTGCGGCTGGTCGTGCCGCCCTACACAGAGGGGTGGCGCTCCAAGATCGTCCTCGACGCAGGAAGGCGCGGCGGATTTCACCTCTTCTGCCTGGTCACCCGCTCCCCCAGCGGGCAGTGGCGACGCCACCGCCTCCCCCTTCGCCCATATCTGGAGATCGTGGCGGCGACGAACTTCAAGCAGCGCATCCGCAAAATGTTCGAGTACTACCACGCCGACCGCCTCAACTTCGCCGTGGCCGGCACCCCCAACCGCCTCGAGTTCGACCAGGGGTTCTTCGTCAAGGGGGGCGACGGCGCGGCCGACATCAAACCGATCGCCCATCTGTACAAGTCCCAGGTCTACCAGCTCGCCGATTTTCTCGGCGTCCCCGACGAGATCCGGCGACGTGTGCCGACCACCGACACCTATTCGCTGCCGCAGGGGCAGGACGAATTCTTCTTCACCCTGCCCTACCGGCAGATGGATCTGTGCCTCTACGGCCGCACCCGCGGCGTGGCGCCGGAGGCGCTGGCCCCCGTCGCCGGTCTGTCGTGCGAAGAGGTGCTGCAGATCTACCGCGAAATCGACCGCAAGCGCCGCGCCACCCGTTACCTGCACCTGTCCCCTCTGCTCGTCTCGGAGGCGCACCCGCGGGAGGCGGGGGACGGCGCACCAGGAGGGCTTAACGATGGCTGAAATCCGCGACACGGTCCGCACCTTCGTCGTCGACCATTTCCTTTTCGGCGAGGCGGAGGCGTTGTCGGAGAGCGCGTCGTTTCTCGACGAGGGGGTCGTCGACTCGACCGGCATCCTCGAACTGGTGGAGTTTCTCGAAAGGGAATTCTCGATCCGGGTCGCCGACGAGGAGCTCATCCCGGAGAACCTCGATTCGATCGCGCGCGTCGAGGCCTACCTGCGGCGCAAGCTGCAGGAGCCCGGCGCCCGGGTCAAGGCCGGGAGCTGACCCCCTGCGGCAGAAGGGACGCGCCATGCTCGTGCACCATTTCCTCGAACGCGCCGCCGCCCGCCACCCGGACAAGACCGCCCTAGTGTGCGGCGCGCAGCGCCTGAGCTACCGCGACCTCGACGCCATGGCCGAGGGGCTCGCCGCCGCGCTGCGCGCCATGGGGCTTCGTCGGGGGGAGCAGGTTCTCATCCATCTCGAAAATTCCCCCGAGGCCGTCGTCTCTCTCTTCGCCGTCCTCAAGGCCGGGGGGGTCTTCGCGCTGCTGAACAGCGGGGTCAAGGCGGGCAAGCTCGCCTTCATCGCCAAAGACTGCGCCGCCCCGATCCTGATCGCCCACACCGCCAAAGCGGCCGTCGTGCGCGAGGCGCTGCACGGCGCCCCCTCGCTCAAGACCATCGTGTGGTGCGGACGGGCGCCCCCGGGGCCGCACGATCATCCGCCCACGGGGCGCGCCTGTGTGCGGTGGGCCGAGGCGGTGGCCGCGGCGCCTTCGGTCGCGCAGGGCGGCGTCGACCTCGATCTGGCGACCCTCATCTACACCTCGGGCTCCACCGGCGAGCCCAAAGGGGTCATGTCCAATCACCTGAACATGGTGGCGGCCACGCGCAGCATCATCGACTATCTGCGCAACACGCCCGACGACGTCGTGCTGAGCGCACTCCCCCTCTCCTTCGGCTACGGACTCTATCAGGTCCTGGCGTCCTTCTACGTCGGCGCCACGGTGGTGCTGGAGAAGTCCTTCGCCTTTCCGTTCCGGATCATGCAGCGCATGGTGCACGAGCGCGCCACCGGCACCCCCTTCGTCCCCACCATGTTCGCCCTGCTTCTGCAGATGGACCTGCAGCGCTTCTCGCTGCCGCACCTTCGCTACGTCACCAACGCCGGGGCGGCCCTCCCGGTCCCCTACATCCGGCGCTTCCGCGAGCTCTTCCCCGCGGTCGATCTCTACTCGATGTACGGGCTGACCGAGTGCACCCGGGCGCTCTACCTTCCCCCGGCCGAGATCGACCGCCGACCCGACTCGGTGGGAATCGCCATCCCCAACACCGAGGTCTTCCTCGTCGACGAATACGGCGCCGAAGCACCCACCGGCGCCGTCGGAGAGCTCGTCGTTCGCGGAGCCCACGTGGCCCAGGGGTACTGGAACAGCCCGGAGCTGACCGCGAGCGTCTTTCGCCCCGGCCGCTACCGCTCGGACGTGCGCCTGCACACCGGCGACCTGTTCAGGCGTGATGAGGCGGGGTATTATTATTTCGTGGCGCGCAAGGACGAGCTGATCAAGACGCGCGGCGAGCGCGTCAGCCCCAGAGAGATCGAAGACGTCGTCTGCGCCATGCCGCAGGTGGCCGAAGCCGCCGCGGTCGCCGTCCCCGACCCGATTCTCGGCCAGGCGATCCGGCTCTTCGTCGTTGCGGCGCACGGACGGACGCTGAGCGCGTGGGAGATTCTGCGCCACTGCCAGAGGCATCTCGAGCCGTTCATGGTCCCCAAGTATGTCGATCTTCGAACGTCTTTACCCCGGTCGCCGAGCGGCAAACTCGACAGAAGAGCCCTCGAAAAGAGCTGATGCTCCCCATCGCGCCGGCTGCGCGACGCCGCTGCGATCCGTGCTCTGGTTCGTTCCGGCGCTGCTGTGCCTTGCGATGCTCGGCGGCTGCGAACCGCGGCGCGAGGCCGAAGCGCTGCTCCTCCTCCACGATATCGCCGCGGGGCAGGAGCCGAGTCTTCTGAAGCGCCTGCGCAACGAGCCGCACCGAAGGGCTCTTTCTTTCGACGTCGAAACCCGGCGCTACAGGGGGGATTTCTACACCCCGGCCGAAAGGGTGCGGGGCGCTCTGCTGCTCATCCCCGGCGCGGCCGAACAGGGCAAGGACGACCCTCGGCTCGTCGCCTTCGCGCGTTCTCTGGCCCGAGCCGGATTCGCCGTCCTCGTCCCCGACTTCCCCAGCTTCCGGGCGCTTCAGGTGCACTCGGGCAACATCGACGAGATCGCCGACACCTTCGGCTGGCTCGCCGCGCACACCGATCTGGCCCCGGCCGCAGGCGCCGGGATGGTCGCCTTCAGCTACGCGGCGGGGCCGGCCATCCTCGCCTCGCTGCGCCCCGAACTGCGCGACAGGGTCGACTTCATCTTCGCCGTCGGAGCGTACTACGACCTGCGGGAGGTCCTCATGTTCTTCACCACCGGCTGGTTCACCCACGAGGGGCAGTGGCGCTACATCCGGCCGAACGATTACGGCAAATGGATCTTCGTGCTCAGCAACCTGGAGCGCATCCCCGCCCAGGACCGCCCCGTCGTCGCCGAGATGGCCCGACGCATGATGTATGATCTGGAGGCCGACCTCTACGATCTCGCCGAGCGCCTCACCCCCGAGGGGCGGGCCATCTACGCCTTCGTCACCAACACCGACCCGCAGCAGGCGCCCGAGCTGCTGCGGCGCCTGCCCGAGGAGATCCTCGGCGAGATCGGCGCCCTCGACCTCGCCGGCGCCGACCTGCGCGCGCTTCGGGCCGATCTGCTCCTGGTTCACGGCCGCAATGACGACATCATCCCCTTCTCGCACAGCCTCTCCTTGGCGCAGGCGCTCCCGGCAGGGCAGGCCGAAGTCTTCCTGGTGCAGGGGCTCCTTCACGTCGACCTCGACCCGAGCCCGGGCGACCTGTGGCGCCTGTGGCGCGCCGCTTCGGCTCTGCTGGCCCAGCGGCCCTGAGCAGGGGCGCTTGACCCTCGGCGCCCTTCTGGTACATGTGAACCGAGTCCTGCGAAAAGCGCCCCCGCCGATGTGAAGGAGATCCCTCATGGCCCTCGACCTCTCGATACCGGTGATCCGCAACCAGAAGATTCCCCAGCACTACACCTGCGACGGAGACAACGTCTCTCCCCCGCTGGAGTGGGGCGACGTTCCGGAGGGGACCCAAAGCCTCGCCCTCATCGCCGAGGACCCCGACGCACCGGGGGGGACGTTCACGCACTGGGTCCTCTACAACATGCCCGCGACGCTGCGGCGCCTGCCCGAGGATGTGCGGCGCGACGAGATCCTGCCCAACGGAACCTATCAGGGGATCAACAGTTTTCAGAGAATCGGCTACGGCGGCCCGTGCCCCCCCGGTGGGACGCATCGCTACTACTTCCGCCTCTACGCCCTCGATGCGAAGCTCGAACTGCCGCCGGGGGTCGGCAAGGAGATGCTGCTGGAGGCGATGGAGGGGCACATCCTGGCGCAGACGGAGGTCATGGGGCACTATTCAAGACAATAAAGAC
>JBJHBH010000121.1:0-7283 GCA_050485365.1 Desulfuromonadales bacterium
CCTCACCACCCCTACGACCACCCCCTCGATGCGAAAGTCGGCGTGGGGAGGGACGGGGATCGGCTCCATGGCGGGGTTGGCGGGATGAAGCTCGATCGTGCTGCCGCGTCGGTGGAGGCGCTTCACGGTCGCTTCGTTGTCGATGAGGGCGACGACGGTCTGTCCGTTCTCGGCGGTGGCCTGCTTGCGCACCACGACGTAGTCGCCATCGAGGATGCCGTCGCCGATCATCGAGTCGCCCCGCACGCGCAGGACGAAGTTCTCTCCCGGCCCGACCATGGAGGAGGGGACCTCGATGCTGTCGGGGATCTCCACCGCCTCGATCGGCTTGCCGGCCGCCACCGAACCGACCAGCGGAAGCTCCGTCCCCTGTATCCTGGGGCGCCTTACCTGCAGGCCCCGCCGGGCGTTCCAGTCGCGGGAGAGGAGCCCCTCGCGCTCCAGGCGCACCAGATAGTTCTGCACCGTCCCCAAAGAGCGAAAACCGAAGGCGCGGGCGATCTCCTGCTGCGAGGGTGGATATCCCTTCTGATCGATGTGGCTCTCGATGAAATCGAGGATTTTCTTCTGTTTGGGCGTGATAGGGCTCATTGTGTTCTCAAAAAGGAGTTTCGCAGATGCGCGACAGAACGGGGCGCGATGAATCGCGCCCCTACGGACGACGACGGGGCAGGCCATGTCGTGCGGGGGCGCAATCCATTGCGCCCTCGTATCTCTCCACCCCTTATATGCGCAAGTTTTGCGCAAGTCAAGAGAGAAGCCGCCACCCCCTTGAGATGAATTATTTCTATTGATTTTTTATTAACTAAAGTTTATATAGAATTTAAAACGATCGTCTATCTTCGCGCAAGGAGGGTGTCACGATGGGGACAGAGATGGGAAACGTCGCACTGGATGATGGTACGATGCGGCTTCATCGCGGTTTTGTGCCGCAGGCGAGCGAGCCTGAAAAGCTTCGGAGGTGGTCGGTTCTGGTGGTGGAAAAAAATGATCGGCACCGCACGGCGTTGACGCAGGAGTTGGAAGACGAGGGTTTCGACGTCGTGAAGGCGGCCGACGCACGGGAAGGGATCAGGATGGCCGTAGAGCACAAACCCCACGTCATCATCGCCGACCCCGCGGAGCTCTCCAACCGCTCCCATGCGGCGATCCGCCAGACGCCCTTTATCGCGTTCTCGGTGAAATCGACTCCGGCGAAGGAAGCCGCGGCCCTCGACATGGGCTATTTCGACGTGATCTACAAGCCGCTCAATCGAATCAGGCTGTTGACGCGCGTCTATCGGGTGTTGCGCCTCGCCTACACCGTATAAACAAGGAGGGACGCCGGAGACGCAGTGCCGCCGCTGCGGCAAGGCGTCTCCGGCCCACGTCGGTTCAATACGCCGGCGGATCGCTGGCGGGGAACGACTCTCTCGACCCCTCTTCCACCTCTCGGCCTCCGGGCGTATGCTCGGGGCTCGCCTGGGCGGTAGCGGCGATGGCACCGCAGACCCCTTCCCCTCCCCCCCCTTTTCCGGAGAGGAGCTGGCGCAGGACGAACTGCAGTATCCCGCCGTGCCGGTAGTAGAGTGCCTCCTGGGGGGTATCGACGCGCACCAGCGCCGGAAATTCCACCGTCTCGCCATCCTGCCGCGCAGTGCGCACCTTCACACGCCGCGCGCTGCCGCCGCCCGCGACGGATTCGCGCAACCCCTCCACCTCGAACACTTCCTCGCCGGTCAATCCAAGCGATTCGATGGAGTCGCCCGAGCGGAACTGCAGCGGCAGAATTCCCATCCCGATGAGGTTCGAGCGGTGAATGCGCTCGTAGCTCTCGGCGATCACCGCCTTGACCCCCTGCAGATGCGGCCCCTTGGCCGCCCAGTCGCGGCTCGAGCCCGAGCCGTACTCCTTGCCCGCAAGAACGACCAGAGGCGTGCCGTCTTTATGATACCGCTCGGCGGCATCGTAAATCGTCATGACCTCGCCGCTCGGCAGATGCCGGGTGAATCCCCCCTCGACCTCGGGGACGAGGCGGTTGCGGATGCGCACGTTGGCGAAGGTGCCGCGCACCATCGTCTCGTGATTTCCGCGCCGCGAGCCGTAGGAGTTGAAGTCCTTCTCCTGCACCCCCCGCTCGATGAGATACGCCCCGGCCGGCGAATCCTTCTTGATGCTCCCCGCGGGGGAGATATGATCGGTCGTCACGCTGTCGCCGAAGAGGGCCAGAACCCGCGCTCCGCGGATCTCCTCGACCTCGTCGGGGGCCTCCTTCTTCATCGACTGAAAGAAAGTCGGTTGGCGGATGTAGGTCGAATCGGAGCGCCACGAAAAGCGATCGCTCTGCGCCGCGTCCAGAGCGTTCCAGCGCTCGTCACCTTCGTAGATTTTTGAGTAGGTGTCCAGGTACATCTGTGAGCGAACCCCCTGCTCGATGGCCTGGCGGATCTCCTCGGATGTCGGCCAGATGTCGCGCAGGTAGACCGGATTGCCGTCCCGGTCACTCCCCAGAGGTTCGCTCTGCAGGTCGATGTCGATGCGCCCTGCGAGGGCGAAGGCGACGACGAGCGGCGGGGACATGAGGTAGTTGGCCCGCACCTCCGGATTGATGCGCCCCTCGAAATTGCGGTTCCCCGAAAGGACCGACGCGACGACCAGGGAGCCGCTGCGCACCGCGTCGGAGATTTCGTCGGGCAGAGGCCCGGAGTTGCCGATACAGGTGGTGCAGCCGTAGCCGGCGACGTGGAAGCCGAGCGCTTCGAGAGGAGAAAGGAGCCCCGCCCGCTCGTAGTAGTCGGTCACCACGCGGGAGCCGGGCGCCAGCGACGTCTTCACCCACGGCTTGCGGGCGAGCCCGCGTTCCACCGCCTTTTTGGCCAGCAGCCCCGCGGCCATCATGACCGAAGGGTTCGAGGTGTTGGTGCAGCTCGTGATGGCGGCGATGACGACCGAGCCGTGCCCGATCTGGTGCTCCTCGTCGGCGATGCGGCACGTCTGCGTCGAGGCGAGATCCTTCGCCCCCGGAGGGAGCATCGAAGGGAGATCCTTCTGGAACCCCGCTTTCACCTGGGAGAGGGTGAGTCGATCCTGGGGGCGGCGCGGGCCGGCGACGCTCGGCTCCACGGTGCCGAGATCGAGCTCCAGCGTCTCGGTGAAGACCGGCTCGGGGGAATCGTCGCCGTGGAAGAGCCCCTGCTCCTTCATATACGCCTCCACCAGCGCCACCCGCTCCTCGGGGCGTCCGGTGAAGCGCAGATAATCGAGGGTGACGGCGTCGATGGGGAAGATGGCGCAGGTCGCGCCGTACTCGGGGGACATGTTGCCGATGGTGGCGCGGTCGGCCACCGACAGGCGGCTCACGCTCGGCCCGAAGAACTCGACGAACTTCCCGACGACCCCCTTGCGGCGCAGCATCTCGGTGACAGTGAGGACGAGGTCGGTCGCCGTCGCCCCCTCCTTCAGCTCGCCCGAGAGGCGGATGCCGACGACCTGCGGGATCAGCATCGAGATCGGCTGACCGAGCATCGCCGCCTCGGCCTCGATGCCGCCCACCCCCCAGCCGAGGACCCCCAGCCCATTGACCATCGGCGTGTGCGAGTCGGTGCCGACGACCGTATCGGGGAAGGCCTGCGGCTTCGCGAGGCGCTGCTGCGGGCCGTCGTCATCGAGGCCGAAGACGACGCGCGCCAGAAATTCGAGATTGACCTGATGGACGATCCCCGCGTTGGGAGGGGTCACCTTGAAGTTGTCGAAGGCCTTTTGCCCCCACTTCAAAAAGGTGTAGCGCTCACGGTTGCGCTCGTAGTCGCGCTCTTCGTTGATGGCGAAGGCCTGCGGCGTGCCGAAGGCGTCGACCTGGATCGAATGGTCGATGACGAGCTCCACCGGCTGCAGCGGATTGATCTTCTGCGGATCGCCGCCGAGCTCGGCCATGGCGTCGCGCATGGCGGCCAGATCGACGATGGCGGGGACGCCGGTGAAGTCCTGCAAAAGGATGCGTCCCGGATAAAAGGTGATCTCCCGCTCCGGCGCCTCCTTCGGATTCCACCCGGCGAGCGCCCGGACGTCCTCGGCGCTGACGGTGGCGCCGTCCTCGTTGCGCAGCAGATTCTCCAGCAGGATGCGCAGCGAATACGGGAGCCGGTCGACCTCGAACCCTTCGCCCTCCAGCGATTTCAGACGGAAAATTTCGTAGCTGCGCTCTCCGACCGTCAGGACGGATCTGGCACCGAAGCTGTCTCTCATGGGATATCCTCCTTGCAGAATTCGACAATGTGCGCCCCTGCCGTCTTTGCAGCCAGGGGCGAAACCCATTAATGATACCGCATATCTGAGCGATGTCCCGAAATGGATCTCGCAGATCGGACCCGTACAGAAAAAGCCGACCGGAAACCTGCATCCGATCGGCTCGAATTGAGCGCGCAGAAATTCTGCGCTCAGTGCTCAGGAAGAGGACTTCGCGATCAGTACCCGCCCCTGTCCTTATCTTTATCCTTGTCCTTGTCTTTATCCTTGTCTTTATCCTTGTCCTTGTCCCGATCCTTGTAATAGAGGCGATCCAGCCCATTTCCACCCGCTCCGGCAACCATCGCGACAACGTGTTCCGAATCGTTCTGCCACAGACCGAGACCATTATTGTCGGCAGCAAAGATCGAAGGCGCTGCGAGCACGCCGGCTGCAAACAATGAGGCAAAGATGAATCCAAACTTTTTCATGTAAATCTCCCTTCTTCTGTTTCGGCGAACCCCGAAGACGCCCGGTTACCCAAGAAAAGGACGGCGCAGGGAGGACAACCGTGCAGGGTTCGCGATTTCCGATTCTCCCTGCCCTCGGGTTTCAGTTTCCAATCTATCGACTTTGGACCTCATGTCAACCGAACCGTTCGGCAAATCCTGCACTTAACCTGAGGTTTAGCACGAAGGCATCACGACGAGAAAGGTCCGCGCGGACGGGAAAGAGGAGAAAAGGCAGAATTTTTTGGGAGGGTGCAGGATCAGAGAAAAAGGGTCAGCGATCGACTCGCTGACCCTTTAGTATGGTGGGCGTTACTGGGATTGAACCAGTGACCCCTGCCGTGTGAAGGCAGTGCTCTCCCGCTGAGCTAAACGCCCTTCGAAGTCCTTTGAAGGATTTGGTTTATATCAATTCACCTTATGGCTGTCAACAAAAACCTTCGGCGAAGCGCTACGACTCGATCCCTGTTCGGGCGTGCTGACCGGAGTTGTAGTAGTGTTTGATTTCGCGCATTTCGGTCACCAGGTCGGCCAGTTCCACGATTTCGGGGTGGGCGCCGCGGCCGGTGAGGACGAGCTCGGTGTGGGGGGGCTTGAGGCGGATGAGCTCTTTGAGCTTGTCCAGGGGCACAAGACCGAAATCGACGGCGCAGTTGATCTCATCGAGGACGATCAGATCGTAATCGCCCGACAGGACGAGCTGTCTGGCTTTCTCGAATCCGGCCTGCGCCATGGCGACATCGACGGGGTCGGGGTGAGAGGGGGAGACGAAGGTGTCGCGCCCCACCTGCTCGATGGTCAGCTCGGGGGCGAGGCGGCGGGCCGATTCGAGCTCGCCGTAGACGGTGCTCCCCTTCATGAACTGAAGGACGTAGACGCTCAGGCCGTGGCCGGCGGCGCGCACCGAGAGCCCGAGGGAGGCGGTCGTCTTCCCCTTGCCGTTGCCGGTGTAGACCTGGACGAGCCCCTGGGTCAGTTTCGTTTTCGCATCACTCATCGGAACCCCTCATCGCGCAGGAAAAATCGAAAATCCGAACGGGGCGGACTATAGCAACGGCGCCTTGCCCCTGTCAAGAATCGGCCCTGTGCGCCGAACGTCGC
Source organism: Desulfuromonadales bacterium (assembly GCA_050485365.1). Taxonomy (GTDB): domain Bacteria; phylum Desulfobacterota; class Desulfuromonadia; order Desulfuromonadales; family JACZKF01; genus JARFUG01. Next base: position 5,814 of record JBJHBH010000121.1, read on the forward strand.
GCAATGGTTGTCAATTTCCCGTGCTGAACGTATGATGCGAAAAAAGAGCGGCCTTTTCGTTTGAGGGATCATGAAGCCTCGTTTAAAGTACTGGATTTTCCTGCTCGCCATCGCGGTCGCCGTCTTCGGCATCATTCTGGGGAGCTTCACCGCCTCATGGTTTCATCTGTCGGCCGAAGAGCGCGAAGTCGTGCGCGATCTCTCCTCCAGGCTCCTCCCCTTTCCCTTTCTCGGATCGATCTTTTTGCTGATGATCCTGGGGGGGATGGTGAGCCTGCTCTTTCACTACTACATCATCCCGATCCTTCAACTCGCCGAGGAGACGCGCCTGATCTCGGTGGTCAACCCCGAATACCGCATCGAGCCGCGCGGCGCCCGGGAGATCCGTCACCTGACGGCCATCCTCAACGAGTCGGCCGCCGAGTTCCAGAAGCTTCGCACCGAGGTGAAGGAGCAGGTGCAGATCGCCCGGGCGCAGCTCAAGGACGAGCGCAACCGCCTGGCGGCGCTGATGTCCGAGCTGCCGAGCGGCGTGCTGGTCTGCAATTCGGAGGGGCTGATCCTTCTGTACAACACCCAGGCGCAGAAGCTGCTGCAGCGCCCGGGGCACCTGATCGGGCTGGGCCGCTCGCTCTTCGGCGTGGTCGATCGCGAACCGATCGTGCACGCCCTCGATCTGCTGCACCAGGCCTCGGTGCAGGGGCAGAGCGCCACGAGCACCCACTTCATGATGACGATCCATGAGGGGCTCAGCCTCAAGATCAACATGGCGCCGGTCTTCACCGAAGAGCAGGGCGGCCGCAGGATTTCGGGCTTCGTCCTGGCCATCGAGAACATGACCCAGCAGATCGAGGCCGAGTTGCAGCGCGACCTGATGTTTCAGACCCTCACCGAGGCGATGCGGTTTTCGACCACGGAGATTCGTCAGGCCATCTCGACGATCCTCGGCAATCCCGACCTCTCCCCCGAGCAGTTGAACGAGCACCGTCTCACCATCGATCGCGCCTCGCAGGCGATCGAAGACCAGGTCCAGTACGCCAAGGCCGACTATGCACGGCATCAGTACGCCCAGACCAAGACGGAGAACGTCCTGGGCGAGTACCTCCTGGATCTGGTGCGCAAGCATCTCGTTCGAAGGCTTCGCCTCGAGATCGAGACCCACACGGGTCCGGATCTGTGGCTTCGGGTGAACAGCTTCGCCATCGTTCAGGGCTTGGCGCAGCTCGGCGACTGTCTGAAGCAGGCCGGGATCCGCACCGTCCGATTCGATCTGGCGAAGATTTCAGACCGGCAGGCGCGGCTGAAGATCAACTGGCCGGGCTGCCATATGGTCAAGAGCATGCTGATGGAGTGGCAGCGGCGGCCGCTGATCTACGACGCGCACAACCGACTGGTCTCGTTTCTCGAGCTGGTGGGGCAGCACGGCGGCGCCGTCGACGTCGTCTCGGGGGACGAGGATGCGTGCGAAAG
>JBJHBH010000122.1:0-7241 GCA_050485365.1 Desulfuromonadales bacterium
CTCCCAGAGGTCGCGAAGCGGCTTTTCGGCGATGGCCGGCAGGGTGCGCCACTCGGTGAGGGTGGAGAAGAACATCGGCAGGTGGCGGATGGTGCGCTCTCCGCGCGTGACCGGCTTCTGCAGGGCGGCGGCGGTGCGGATCAGCGAGTGGAAGAGGCGTCGGTTGCGCATCACCTTGCGGAAAACAAGGGACTTGCCCGCGCCGATCCCCTCCTTGTCGCCGACCGCCTCGCGCAGGTGCAGGATGATCTTCTCCAGGTCGATCTGCGAAGGGCACACCGCCACGCACGCCCGGCACCCGATGCAGGCCCGCACGATCTCGGCGGCCTTGTCCAGCCCGTGATAGAAGGCGGTGAGGATGATCCCGATGGCCCCGATGTAGATGTGGCCGAAGATGTGCCCCCCCACCGTCTGGTAGACGGGGCAGACGTTGGCGCAGGCGCCGCAGCGAATGCAGCGAAGGGCGTCGCGGCAGTGCGCCGACTCGGCCAGCGCCTCGCGGCCGTTGTCGAGCAGGACGATGTGCAGTTCCTTGGCGCCCTCCCCGCAGGGGACCGCCCCGCGGATCCAGCTCACATAGGAGGTGATCGGCTGGCCGGTTGCGTTCTTCGGCAGCACCTGCACGATGCGGGCGGCGTCCTCCAGCGTCGGCACCAGCTTCTCGATTCCCACCAGCGCCACGTGAATCTTCGGCAGCGTCGCCACCAGCCGCGCGTTCCCCTCGTTGGTGACCAGGACGAGCCCCCCCGTCTCGGCGACGGCGATGTTGGCGCCGCTGATCCCCATCCCCGCGTCGAGATACGCCTGACGCAGTTGCTCGCGGGCCACCTGCACCAGGTGGGGGATGTCGTCGGACTCATTTTTGCCGGTCACCTTGCCGAAGAGCTCGGCCACCTCGTCGCGAAACATGTGGATGGCGGGCATGACCATGTGGCTCGGCTTCTGGCCGGCGAGCTGGATGATCCACTCCCCCAGGTCCGTCTCCACCGCCTCGACGCCGGCGTCCTTCAGGGCGTCGTTGAGGTGGATCTCCTCGCTCACCATGCTCTTGCTCTTCACCGCCAGACGCACCCCGCGCTCACGCGCCAGATTCGCGATGTAGTCGTTGGCTTCCTCCGCCGTGCGGGCGACGACGACCTTCGCCCCCGCCGTCTCGGCGTTGCGGACGAACTCGGCGAGATACCCCTTGCGGTTTTCGCGCACGTCGTCCTTCATCGCCGCGATGTCCCCCCGCAGCGCCTCGAAGTCGAGCCCCGTGAAGGCGTTTTGCCGCGAGACCAGATACGCGTCGCCGAAGCGGTGCAGGGCGTCCTGCAGTCTCGGCGTCGCCAAGGCCTTGTCGATGCGCTCTTTATATTGACGGGTGCGTTCCTTGCTCATGGGAAAAATCCTTTGGTATCCAGAATCCAGAAGCCAGGAGAAAGGCAGAAACCATTGTGGCTTCTGGCTCCCGGATTCTGGATTCTGCCTCTTACATCTCCATGAAATCGTCCGAGAGCCCCTCGACCAGCAGCACATGCAGCTCCTTGGGGCCGTGCACCCCGATGGTGAGGACGCGCTCGATGTCGGCGGTGCGGCTGGGGCCGGTGATCCAGGCGACAAAGGCCTGGGGGCGCTCCTGGTGCATCCGACGAATCCACGGCATGGCCGCAGCGCCGTCGGCCACGATCTTTCTCGGATCGAGCAGGACGAAGTGGCGCTCCGGCAGGGTGGTCGCCATGCGCACCGCCTCGGCGGTGCTCTCCAGGACAACGGTCCCGGTGTCGGCAATGGCGAAGTTGGCCCCCGTCACCCCGGCGGCGGCCCGGGGGGCCTCCTGCCGGCACGACGGATCGGCCAGGGCGCACCCGGCGCCTGCCAGGGACTCGGCGAGGGCGAATCGGCGGCCGACGCCGAAGTCGGGGACGAGGAGGGTGCCGCCGGCCGACCGACGGATGTAGTCTACGGCCGCCTCCATGTTCGTGCAGCTCTCAAGCTGCGCTCCGGCCTTGCGAACGGCCGCCTCGAAGTTTGATAAAACGGTTTGACTCATAATCCATCCTTGCCTAAAATGGTCTGACCATTTAGGCTCATCCTAATGTACCAGCGAGCTCCTGTCAAGAGATTGCAACAATGTTTTTTTCATCCACAAACCGGCCCTCTTTCCGGCACTTAGCCTTCATCAGTGTGCAAATGGACAAAACGGACCGCATGTCTTTGCGGAACACCGCACCGATCACGGCACGATCGTTTCGCTCCCTCAGGGGCCGGTCCGGCTGCGTAACGCCGTTCTCAACGCAACATTTCATAAAACATTTGTTTAGCCGCGCACCCTCCACCGAGGGGCGAAAACAGGGAGGGAAACAATGAAGGATGTCTTTATCGTGGAAGCGCTGCGCACCCCCTTCGGTTCGCTGGGAGGAGAGCTCGCCGAGCTGAGCGCGCCGCATCTGGCGGCGAAGGTCATCGAGGCGCTGGTGGACAGAAGCGGCATCGAGGCCGCCGCCCTCGACGAGGCGATCATCGGGCAGGTCCTCTCCGGCGGCTGCGGACAGGCGCCGGCGCGTCAGGCGATGCGCCTCGCGAACGTCCCCGACTCCACCGCCGCCATGACGATCAACAAGGTGTGCGGCAGCGGCCTCAAGGCGATCATGCTCGGCGCCGGCTCCATCCTTCTGGGGGAGGCCGACCTGGTCGTGGCCGGCGGAATGGAGAGCATGTCGCAGGCCCCCCATGCGTTGCCGGGCGCCCGCTCGGGATACCGTCTCGGCGGAGGGGAGCTTGTCGACCTGATGATTCACGACGGGCTTCGCGACCCCTACAGCGGCCGCCACATGGGGGAGATCACCGAGGCGTGGATCGAGACCCACGCCCTCACCCGCGAAGATCAGGACGCCTACGCCGAGCGCTCCTACCGCCGCGCGCAAAATGCGCTGAGCGAAGGGGTCTTCGCTCAGGAGATCGTCCCGGTGACGAAGAGGGGCAAAAAAGGCGAGACGACGATCGAGGCCGACGAGGAGCCGTTCAAGGTCGACTTCGGCCGCATCGCCACCCTCCGGCCGGTCTTTCGCAAGGACGGCACCATCACCGCCGCCAACGCCTCCACCATCAACGACGGCGCGGCCCTCGCCCTGCTCGCCGGAGAGACGACGGTCAAACGCAAGGGGCTTCGCCCCAAAGCCCGCATCGTCGCCGCCGCCACCAACAGCCTTCATCCCGATCTCTTCGCCGAAGCGCCGGTGGGCGCCATCCGCCGGAGCGTGGAGCGCGCCGGGCTGACGCTGTCGCAGATCGACCTGTTCGAGATCAACGAAGCCTTCTCGGCCGTCCCGCTCGTGGTCCAGCGCACCTTGGACCTCGACCCCGAAAAGGTGAACGTCCACGGGGGAGCGGTCTCCATCGGGCACCCCATCGGCGCCAGCGGCGGGCGCCTCCTCGTCACCCTCGTCAACCAGTTGCAGCGCACCAAAGGGCGCTACGGCCTGGCGACGCTGTGCATCGGCGGCGGAGAGGCGGTGGCGGTCGTGATCGAGAAAGTGTAAAGCACAGGACCTATATGACCCATGGGACTCATAGCTCCCATTTGCCAGGAGGTTTTCCAATGAAACCTATTTTCGACAGCGCCGCCGCCGCCCTGGAGGGACTCACCCGCGACGGAATCACCGTGGCCGCCGGAGGCTTCGGGCTCTGCGGCATCCCCGAGCACCTCATCGTCGCGCTGCGCGACAGCGGCGTGAAGGGGCTGACCGTCATCAGCAACAACGCCGGGGTCGACGAATTCGGTCTCGGCCTGCTGCTGCAGACCCGGCAGATCCGAAAGATGATCTCCTCGTACGTCGGCGAGAACGCCACCTTCGAGCGCCAGTTCCTCAGCGGCGAGCTCGAGCTCGAGCTGACGCCGCAGGGGACGCTGGCCGAGAAGCTGCGCGCGGGAGGGGCCGGCATCCCCGCCTTCTACACCCGCACGGCGTTCGGCACGACCATGGCCGAGAAGAAGCCGACGGCGCTCTTCGGCGGCCGCGAGTATGTGCTGGAGGAGAGCCTCACCGCGGATCTGGCGATTGTGAAGGCCTGGAAGGCCGACAAGGCCGGGAACCTCGTCTTTCGCAAGACCGCCCGCAACTTCAATCCCCTGTGCGCCAAGGCCGCGCGGGTGACCGTGGCCGAGGTCGAAGAAATCGCGGAGATCGGCGCGCTCGCACCGGACGAGATCCACCTTTCGGGAATCTACGTCGATCGTCTGCTGGCGGGGGGGAGCTACCGCAAACCGATCGAGCAGCGCACTCTCGCCGGGCAGGGGGCGCCCAAGGGCTTCACGGCGCAGCGCGAGTGGATGGCGCGGCGGGTCGCCCGCGAATTTCGCGACGGCACCTACGCCAATCTGGGGATCGGCATCCCGACGCTGGTGGCCAACTACATCCCGGATGAGATCACCGTCACGCTGCACGCCGAGAACGGCCTCATGGGGGTCGGCCCCTTCCCCGCCGAGGAGTGCGTCGATCCCGACCTGATCAATGCCGGCAAGCAGACCGTCACCGCCATCGGCGGCGCCTCCTATTTCGACAGCGCCGAGTCCTTCGCCATGGTGCGCGGCGGGCACATCGACCTCTCGGTCCTCGGCGCCCTGCAGGTGTCGCGCCGCGGGGACCTCGCCAACTGGATGATCCCCGGCGCCATGGTCAAAGGGCCGGGCGGCGCCATGGACCTCGTCTCGGGGGTGAAGAAGATCATCGTCATGATGGACCACACGGCCAAGGACGGCTCGCCGAAAATCCTTCCCGAGTGCACCTTGCCGCTGACCGGCAAGAACGTGGTCGACATGATCGTGACGGAGCTGGCGGTCTTCGAGGTGGACGCGGACAAAGGGCTCACCCTCGTCGAGATCGCTCCGGGGGCGACGCTGGAGGAGATCCGGGCCAAGACGGGGTGCGCCTTCGAGATCGCCGACATTCTCCACAGGAGGGCAGGATGAAAGACAAAGTCGCAATTGTCACCGGCGCCGCCAGCGGCATCGGCCTCGCCGTCTCCCGCGCGCTGACGCAGGAGGGGGTGCGGGTCTACATGGCCGACCTCAACGAGGAGAGCGGCCGGCAGCACGCCGCCGAAATGGGAGCGGTCTTCGTCCGCAGCGATCTGTCGCGCCGCGAGGAATGCCGACGCCTCGCCGATGCGGCCCTGAGCGCAGAGGGGCGCATCGACATCCTCGTCAACAACGCGGGAATCCAGCACGTCTGCCCGGTGGAGGACTTCCCCGAGGAGAAGTGGGACCTCATGCTCTCGTTGATGCTCACCGCCCCCTTTCTCCTCACCAAGTACTGCTGGCCCTCCATGAAAGAGCGCCGCTGGGGGCGGGTGATCAACATCAACTCGGTGCACGGGCTGGTGGCCTCCCCCTTCAAATCGGCCTACATCTCGGCCAAACACGGGGTGAGCGGGCTCACCAAGACCGCCGCCCTGGAGGGGGGGACCTTCGGCATCACCGTCAACTCGCTCTGTCCCGCCTACGTGCGCACCCCGCTGGTCGACAACCAGATCGCCGATCAGGCCAAGGTCCACAGCCTGAGCCCGCAGCAGGTCATCGAGACGATCATGCTCAAGAACGCCGCCGTCAAGCGCCTCATCGAGCCCGAGGAGATCGGAAAGTTCGTCCTCTTTCTCTGCTCGGAGGCGGCGTCCTGCATCACCGGCTCCACCCTGACGATGGACTGCGGCTGGACGGCCACCTGAAGGAGCCGCCGCAAATCCCTCCCATCTGAACGCCGTCTCGGCGAAGAGCCCAACGATCTCCTGCCCGCCCCCATTCGGAGGCGGGCAGGAGAGATCGCCTATCCATGCGGCCCAGAGCCTCTTTTCACCGCGCGAACGACGCTCCTCCCTCCTTCATCCGACCGTTCCGCCGTCATTAAAACACTCGAAAAAACACCGGAATAAAAAAATGTTTTGTTTTTTTGTTGACGGCGCCGCTGGAACTCGGCTAGAGTTCCAGCATCAAGTGGTATGACCAATAAGTGGCCTACATTCCCGAGCAGCCATAAGGCTGACCTTTATCCCCTAGCACGGAGGAGACCCATGAAGAGAGTCAAAATGCTCATCGGCGTGATCCTGATCCTGCTGATGGCGGCGCCCGCCTTTGCACAGCAGCGCGGTCAACAGCAGCAGAGATTCGGCGTCGACGAACGTCGCGCACAGGCCCAGCAGGAGCTGCGTACGCTCAAGCCGAGCACCGAAGTCGTCCGCTGGAGAATGGTCATGCCCTGGAGCCGAGGAATCCACTTCTTCGACATGGCCCAGCATTTTGCCGACAGCGTCGCCCTGGCCTCGGGCAACCGTCTGCAGATCCGTCTCTTTTCCGCCGGCGAGCTGGTCGGTGCCATGGAATCCTTCGATGCGGTGAGCAGCGGCGCGGCGGAGATCGGCCACGACTGGCCCGGTTACTGGAAAGGCAAGAACGAGAACTTCGTCTCCTTCGGCTCGGTCCCCTTCGGCCTCGACAACGAGGGATACAACATCTGGCTCTATCAGCGCGGCGGGCTTGAGCAGATGCAGGAGCTTTACGGCCGCTACAACCTGGTCGCCTTCCCTGTGGGCAACGGCGGGCAGGAGATGGGCTTCTACTCCAACAAGCGCGCCACCAAGATGGAAGACTTCAAGGGAATGCGCCTGCGCACCGTCGGCTGGTACATGGACATCATGAATCAGCTCGGCGCCTCGGTCACCCCCCTTCCCGGCGGCGAGATCTACCTGGCGCTGGAGCGCGGCGTCATCGACGGCGCCGAGTTCAGCACCCCGGCGATGAACGTCGCCATGGGCTTCGACCAGATCACCAAGTACGTCCTCTCCCCCGGCGTGCATCAGCCTTCGGTCCAGTGCGCCATCTTCATCAACAAGCAGGCCTGGGACAGACTCCCCCGCGATCTGCAGTGGATCGTGAAGATCGCCGCGCAGCAGACCCAGCTGTGGTCCAACCACTGGCAGGAGAACCTCAACATGGAGGCGATCGCCATGCACAAAAAGAGCGTCGAGTTCGTCAAGATGGACGACGACGCGATCACCGCCTTCGCCAAGCAGACCAAAGCCTATCTGGAAGACCTCAAGTCGAAGCACCCCGACGTGAAGAGAACCCTCGATTCCCAGGAGCAGTTCAAGAAGGACTTCGCCGACTGGCGCGAGATCCGCAGCGGGCTGACCCCCTGGCCGCTGGACGACTTCATCCAGGGCAAGCGCCTCCAGTAGTCCGAACAGAAGCGGGGGGCGCCCAGCCC
>JBJHBH010000123.1:0-7139 GCA_050485365.1 Desulfuromonadales bacterium
AGCCGCGAAGCGAGGGGCCCGAGACGCCCATGTCGATGGCGGCCTCGGCGCTGATGACGCCGACCCCCTGGATACGCTTCTGCCAGATCCTGTTTCCGGTGAGGAGCCCTTCGTAGGTGTCGACGTAGCCGGGCATCTCGTTGACGAAGTCGCGGATCTCCTTCTCCATCCCCTCCGGCAGGTCGGCCATCACCCCGCCCACCTTCAGGTAGTTGGAGGTCATGCGCGCGCCCGAGACCTTCTCGTAGATGTCCATGATGCGCTCGCGCTCACGGAAGCAGTAGATGAAGACCGTCATGGCGCCGATGTCGAGGGCGTGGGTGGCCAGCCAGACGAGATGACTCTTGATGCGGGTGAGCTCGGCCATGATCACGCGGATGACGCTGGCGCGCTCGGGGATCTCATCGGTGATGCCGAGCAGCTTCTCCACGGCCAGAACGTAGCCGAGGTTGTTGTGCATGGGCGCCAGATAGTCGAGCCGGTCGGTCAGGGGGAGCGCCTGGTGATAGGTGCGGTACTCGGCGATCTTCTCCACGCCGCGGTGCAGAAAGCCGATATGCGGAACCGCCTTGACCACCACCTCGCCGTCGAGTTCGAGCACCAGCTGCAGAACCCCGTGGGTCGAGGGGTGCTGCGGCCCCATGTTTATGGTCATCGTCTCTTTGGTTGCCATCACGTGCCTCTTTTCGGGAAATGAAATCGCAAACGGATCAGGACAGCCGCCCCTGGTAGGGAGCGCGGTCGGGGCCCTGCAACGGATAGTCCTTGCGCAGCGGGTGCCCTTCCCAGTCGGCCGGCATCAGGATGCGGCGCAGGTCGGGGTGCCCGTTGAAGGAGATCCCCACCAGGTCCCAGCACTCGCGCTCGTGCCACCCGGCCGTCCCCCAGACGCCGCTCACGGTGTCGACGCGGGCGTCGTTCTCGGGAACGGGCACTTTCAGGCGAAGCCTCTGCTTGCTTCCGATGTTGTAGAGGTGATAGACGACCATGAAGCGCGGGGACTTGCCGAGAAAATCGACGCCGCACAGGTCGGTGAGGAAATTGAAGCCCAGATCGCGCTTCAGATATTCGCAGATCGCAACGATGTCTTCGCGCCTGACCGTCACCGTCGTCTCGCCCCGGTACTCGGCCACATCGAGAATGGCGTCGGAGAACTTCTCCTTCAGCTTGGAAACCGCTACTTGCTCAGTCATATCGTGTCATCCCTGTGGTTGGAATCGGCCCTTCAGGCCGGGCTGATCCGCTCGCCGATGCCGATGGCGGCGCCGAAGGAGTTGCGCTCCTTCATGATCTTCTCCTGCAGCTTGTTCAGGCCGTAGATGAGCCCCTCGGGGCGGGGAGGACAGCCGGGAACGTAGACGTCGACGGGGAGCTCCTCGTCGATCCCCTGAACCACGCTGTAGCTGTCGAAGACCCCGCCGGAACAGGCGCAGGCCCCCATGGCGATGACGTAGCGGGGCTCGGGCATCTGCTCGTACACCGTCTTGATGACCGGGAGCATCTTTTTGGTCACCGTCCCCGCGATGATGATGAGGTCGGCCTGACGGGGAGAAGCGCGGAAGAGAACGCCCAGACGGTCGAGGTCGAAGCGGGCGGCGCCGGCAGCCATCATCTCGATGGCGCAGCACGCCAGACCGAAGGTCATCGGCCACATGGACCTGGATCGGGACCAGTTGACGACCTTGTCCAGGCTGGTGACGATGACGTTGTTACCCAGCGTATTTTCTACTCCCATTCCAGTGCTCCTTTTTTCCATTCGTAGACAAAGCCGATGATCAGAACAAAGAGGAAGAAGCCCATCGCCAGCGCGCCGTAAAGACCCAGCTGCTTGAAGACGACGGCCCAGGGATACAGAAAGGCGACCTCGATGTCGAAGACGATGAAGGTAACGGCGACGAGATAGAACTTGATCGAAACTCTCTCGCGGGCCGTCCCCACCAGAGGCATGCCGCACTCGTAGGGAGCAAGCTTGACCGCCGTCGGCTTCTTCTGCCCGATCAGACGAGAGAAGACCACCGAGCCGGTAGCGAAGGCGACGGCGATGGCAATGAGAACCAGGATCGGCAGATAAGTATCCAGCAGCATGCACAGCCTCCCAAGGGTGTTTTTTCGCAGATGTGGTTTTGAACGGACAACGCTTACGCAATTCAGCGGAGTCGGGCCGTAGGCAAGTTAGGGCAAACTAAACCCAAAGTCAAGGAAAAAATACAGTATACTGTATGCAATTTCAGTAGATAGAACCGTCGTTTATCGAGGACTTACAGACCGAAAAACCTCTTCGTCGCGTTGCCGATCTTCCGCTTTCGGTTCAGGGATTTGCAGTGCTGTTTTACGAGATGAAACCGCTTCGGCGTCGCCGCGCCTCGAGGTGGTTCATCCCCGCCAGCAAAAGGCCGAGCGCGATAAAGGCGCCGGGGGGCAGGATCATCAACAGGAAGGGGGCGTAGTGCTCGCCGAAGAAGGAGACGCCGAAGAGGCCCCCCGTCCCCATGATCTCGCGCACCGCCCCCAGGGCGAACAGGGCCAGGGTGAAGCCCAGTCCCATGCCGGCGCCGTCGGCCACCGCCGGGACGAGGGGGTTTTTCGAGGCGAAGGCTTCGGCCCGCCCCAGAATGAGGCAGTTGCACACGATCAGGGGGATGAAGATCCCCAGCGCCTGATGCAGACCGAACATGTACGCCTCCATCACCAGCTGCACCACGGTGACGAAGGAGGCGATGATGATGATGAAGGCGGGGATACGCACCTGCGCCGGGATCACTTTTCGCAAAAGGGCCACGACGACGTTGGAGCACACCAGCACGAAGGTCGTCGCCAGCCCCATGCCGAGACCGTTCACCGCGCTGGTCGTCACCGCCAGCGCCGGGCACAGCCCCAGAAGGAGCTTGAAGACGGCGTTGTCGCGCCACAGACCCTTGACGAATTCGGTGGAGAGATTCATTCGCGGCACTTCCATCGTGAGTTGAGACTGAAAAACCCTGAAACCATCTCTCGCCCGTTCGCTTCGCTCACTCGAGGACGCAGAGGACGCAGCGAAATCAAACGCGAATGGAACGCGGATTTTCGCGGAAAAGGCTCTGATAAAAATCTGATTCTTAAGGCTTTTTTCGAACACAGATAAAGGCGGATAAAAACGGATAAAAGCCAAATGCCATTGAAAAGGTTTCATCGGTGTGCATCCGCCTTTATCTGTGTTCAATTCAAGGTTTTTTCAGGTTTTGGTTTCCAAATCCGATTTTGATCCGCGCGCATCAGATTTGATCCACGTTCAATTCGCCTTTAAATTCTTCTTCGTCCTCTTCGACCGTCTCTCCCCCTTCGACCTCTTCCGAAGGGGGCTCATCGGCAGGCTCGTCCTCGACGGCTTCTTCCTCCACCGCCTCTTCCTCGACGGTCGGCTCTTCTGGCGGAGCTTCCTCCACCGGCTCCTCTCTGGCGAGGATCTGCTCCAGGTTCTCCAGGTAGAAGGCGAGCCCGCGGCGAACGGCGCCGACGGTGGCCCGGACCGAGACGGTGGCGCCGGTGATCTGGTCGAAGTCCCCCCCGTCTTTTCTCACCCGCCAGTCGACCCCTTCGAGGGTCTTGGAGACGAACTGCTCCCGGAAGGAGAGATCCTCGATCTTGTCGCCGAGCCCCGGCGTCTCGGCGTGGGTGAGGATCTCGATGGCGCGCACCGCCCCGTCGGGGTAGACCCCGACCATGATGTGGATGTTGCCGCTGTAGCCGTCGGGGGCCACCACCTCGAAGGCGACTCCGGAGAGGACCCCGCCGCGCGAGCCCCGGTAGAAGGTGCGCTCGATGGGCGCGCCGCGGCGGTCGACGCCGGCCTCCAGGGTGACGGTGTCCTCGTCGGGGTGATTGTCGAAGGGGGGAAGGACCGACCCCAGCGCCCGCAACGTGAGCTGACGGCGCTGCTCGGCGATCGGCTCGCGGGTCAGCGCCTCGACCACCGAGAGCAAAAGCGCCGCGATGGCCGTGATGGCGGTCAGCACGAAGGCGAGGCGCGCGATCTCCTTCATGGCCCCTCCTTCACGGCGACGGGGTGCCCGAAGGGCTCGGGGCGGGTGAAGCGGTCGATGAGAGGGGTGACGGCGTTCATGAGCAAGATGGCGAAGGCGACCCCTTCGGGGTATCCGCCGAAAAGACGGATCAGCACAGTGATGAGGCCGCAGCCGATTCCGAACAGGATCATCCCCGTCGGGGTGACAGGGGAGGTCACCATGTCGGTGGCCATGAAGAAGGCGCCCAGGATCACCCCGCCGGTCAGAAGATGAAAGAGGGGGCTGGCGTAGCGCGTCGGGTCGACGAGCCAGAAGATCCCAGAGAGCACCACCACCGCCCCGATGAAGGAGGCGGGGATGTGCCAGGTGAGGACCCGGCGCACAAAGAGGTAGGCGGCCCCAAGCAGCAACGCCAGCGCCGACATCTCGCCCAGAGAGCCGGCCATGTTGCCGAAAAAGTAGTCGCGCATCGGCGCCTGCAGCCCCTCGGGGAGCGCCCCGGTGAGCATGACGGCGGTCTGCATCTCGTCGAGCGGGGTGGCGGTGGTGACCGCGTCGAGGCCGGAGAAGAGAGGGGCGGGGGTGCTCCAACTCGTCATCTGCACCGGAAAGGAGATGAGCAGCACCACCCGGGCCACCAGCGCCGGGTTGAAGGGGTTGTAGCCGAGCCCGCCGTAGGCCTGCTTGGCGATGGCGATGGCGACCACCGCCCCGATGAGCGGAATCCACCAGGGGCTCTGGGGGGGCAGGGTCAGCGCCAGCAGGATCCCCGTGAGGGCGGCGCTGCCGTCTTTCAGCGTCGGCGCCTTGCCCATGAGGCGCTGGCACAGCGCCTCTGTCGCCATGCACCCCAGGGTAGAGATGGCCAGGACCGTCAGGGCGGCCCAGCCGAAGAGATAGATCGACACCGCGCACGCCGGCAAAAGAGCAAGGATCACGTCGCGCATGATCGCCTCGCTCGTCTGCGAGGCGCGGATGTGGGGGGACGGCGAGAGGTAGAGGGGTTTTTGCACCGTCACAGCTCCCTCCTTCGGGACGCAATCGCCGCCTTGGTCTGTCGGATCGCCTGCACCAGGGGGATGGCCGAGGGGCAGATGTAGGTGCAGCAGCCGCACTCGATGCAGGCGGTGGCGTGGAGCTTCTCCCCCTCCTCGTGCATGTCGAGGCGCGCGTAGGCGGCGACGGCCGTCGGCACGATGCGCGCCGGGCACACCCGCACGCAGCGCCCGCAGCGGATGCACGGCCCCTCCTTGACCAGGGGGATGTCGCCCTCGGTGAAGAGGACGACCCCCGAGGCGCCGCGCGTCACCGGCACCTCCAGCGAGAGCTGCGCCGTCCCCATCATCGGCCCCCCCATGATGATCTTGGCCGGATCACCCGTCAGGCCGCCGCACTGCGCGATCAGATGCGCGTAGGGGGTGCCGATGCGCACCCGCAGGTTCTTCGGCTCGGCCACGGCGGGGCCGGTGACGGTGACGATGCGCTCGATGAGCGGCGTGCCGAGGCGCACCGCGTCGCTCACCGCGGCGGCGGTGGCGACGTTCTGAACCACCACCCCCACCTCCATGGGGAGAACGCCGTTGGGGATCTCGCGCCCGGTGAGCGAATAAATGAGCTGGCGCTCGGCCCCTTGGGGATACTGAACCCTGAGAGGGACGACCTCGGCGATGCCGGCGGCGTGGTGGCGCATCGCAAGGATGGCGTCGGGCTTGTTCCCCTCGATGCCGATAGTGAGGCGCTTCGCCCCCAGAATCCGCCCCATGATCCGCACACCGTCCACGATGCGGGCGGTCTGCTCAAGCATCAGCCGGTGGTCGGCGGTGAGATAGGGTTCGCACTCGGCGCCGTTGACGATGAGGGTGTCGATCTTCTTCTCGGGCGGCGGGCTCAGTTTGACGTGGGTCGGAAAGACGCCCCCTCCCATCCCGGTGATCCCCGCGACCCGGATGCGCTCGACGATGTCGTCCGAGGAGAGCGCGTCGGGATCGCTCTGCGCGATGGCGTCGGCACGGTCCTCGCCGTCGGGGCGGATCACCACCGCCGGAAGGCGGCGTCCGGCCGGATGGGGCCGGGGCTCCACGGCGACGACCTCCCCCGAGGTCGACGCGTGCACCGGCACCGAGACGTACCCCTTGGCGTGCGCGACGATCGCCCCCTTGCTCACCCGGGCCCCTTTGGCCACGCACGCCTCGGCGGGGGCGCCGACGTGCTGCGACAAAGGGATGACGAGCTCTTCGGGAAGAGGGCACTCCTCGATCGCCTTGTGGGCCGACCATTGCTTGTTTTCGGGCGGATGCAGTCCGCCGGGGAAGGACCTGAGCTTCATGCTGCCTGCGAAAAGTGCCGGAGTCGCCCGGCGTTGGCGAAAAACGAGAAATGCCGGAAAGTCGCCGGCGAAGGGGATGGCGAAATCAGGCGATGCGCCGCTGCGAAGAGGCGTCGTCCTGCCCGCTTTCGTCCAGGGGCGCCCTCCCCCGTGGCGTCCTGGGGTGCGCGGCGGATTCGCTCGGCGCCGCCGGTCTGCCGCAGGAGAGCGGCACCGTCGAAGGCGCAAACGAGCTCCCTTGGGGATACCCGGAGGAGAAGTCGCGGATGCAGCGGGTCGGGCACTTCGGCACCGCCGAGGCCGCCTCCCGGTCGCTCTCGTAGAGCACCTGCGCGAGGTTCGCCTCGATGCGGTAGGCCTCGGGCGCCGTCTTTACGCAGATGTGGCAGCCGATGCAGCCGACTTTGCAGTATTTGCGCACCAGCGCCCCCTTGTCGCGGCTGTTGCACAGAACGTGCACGACGCTCGAGGCCGGCGTCATCCGGATCACCCCGCGCGGGCACGCCGGGACGCACTTCTTGCACCCGGTGCACTTCTCGCGGCTGATCACCGCCAGCCCCTCGGCCGTCATCTCGATGGCGCCGAACGGGCAGACCCTGGCGCAGGTGCCGAGCCCCAGACACCCCCCCGGGCACTCCTTGGGGCCGTCGGCCACCTCCTGGGCGGCGTTGCAGTCGGCCAGCCCACTTGAAGGTCGAGCGCGCGTTGTCCCCCTGGCACAAAACCACCGCCACCTGGGGGCTCGCCCCCACGGCCGCGACGCCGAGGATGCGCGAGATCTGCGAAATCGTCGCCTGCCCCCCCGGGGTGCA
>JBJHBH010000124.1:0-7082 GCA_050485365.1 Desulfuromonadales bacterium
CCGGCTGCGCGCCCCACATGGGACCGACGGAGACCGGCGGGACCGTGATCGGCGCCGGAACCGGGGCGCTCATCGGCTCGCAGATCGGAGGGGGCCGCGGCACTTTGGTGGCGGTGGCGGTCGGCACGCTGGCCGGGGCGCTCATCGGACAGGAGGTCGGACGGTCGCTCGACCGGGCCGATCAGCTGGCGATGCAGCAAAACGCCCAGCACTCCCTCGAGCGCTCCCGCACCCATCAGACGACGACATGGGTCAACCCCGATTCGGGGGTCAGCGGCTCCTTCACCCCCACCCGAACGTATCAGACCGCCCAGGGGCAGTACTGCCGCGAGTACACCCAGACGGTGACCATCGGCGGCACCCCGCAGCAGGCCTACGGCACCGCCTGCCGCCAGCCCGACGGTTCATGGGTGGTGATCCAGTAAACAAGACGCCCTTCGCCCCGCGGCGGGCGAAGGGCGCGAAACGGATTGCGCAGGAGACGGAGGCGCTCAGGGCTGGAACGAAGACGGCTTCTTCTCCCCCCCTTTTTGCGTCGGCTCCGACGGCTCGTCGGTGAAATAGCGCCTCTGCCAGTAGGGGACCTGGCCGTAGTAGTCATGCACCTCCTCGCCCCAGCTCCGGTCGGACATGCGCGGCCAGCTCCCCCGGTCGAAGGCCGGGGCGCGGCGCATGTCGGCGTCGAGAATGAAGAGCGCCCCTTCCCGGCGGCGCAGGCTCCCCCAGGGGACGGCGAGGAGCCTGTTCTCGCGGGCGAGCTCGCTGACCGGAGCGAGGACCACGTAGGCGATGTCGCCGTTCTCCATATCGATCATCAACTCCTCCACGGTGCCGAGATCGTCTCCCTGCGGGTTGCGTACCGCCTCTCCGATCAGCCTCCCGGTGGGCAGCACTTCTGCTGAGGTGCTCTGCATGACGTCCCTCCCCTGTGCGCCTCTTGTCGTGATCCGCCCCTTCGTACGCTCTAGCGAAGCGAGATCCGCTCGGCCGCGCCGGCGATGACGATCTCGACCCGCCGGTTCATCTGGCGTCCGGCCGCTGTCTCGTTGGAGGCCACCGGATAGGCTTCGCCGTAGCCGCGGGTTTCAATGCGATCGGGCTCGACACCTCTTTCCACCAGAGCGTCGCGCACCGAATCGGCGCGCTCCTGCGAGAGCCTGAGGTTGTAATCCGCAGGGCCGATACTGTCGGTGAACCCCTCGACCATGATGCGCTGATCGGGATTTTCGATCAGCACTTCGGCGAGTTGATCGAGGGAACGCTCGGCGCCGGGCTGCAGATCCGATTCATCGAAGCCGAACAGAACTCCCGGCATCGTCAGCACGATACCGCGCTCGGTCCTCTCGGGGCGCATCTCCTCGAGCTCGGCAATCTGCGCCTCGAGCTGCTCGGCTCTTTCGGCCCTTTGGCGAAGCTCGGCCATTTCTCTTTGTTCCGCGGTGCGCCGCGTCTCCTCCAGCTCTCTTTGACGCTCCTGCGCCTGTTGACGCGCCACCTGCAACTCGCGTTCGCGGGCTTGCAGCAAGACCTGCTGCCGGGCGACCTCGGCCTCTTCCACCGTCCTTTGGGCCTGATGAAACAGCGCCGTCTCGCGGGCGATCTCGACGCGCTGGCGCGCAACGTATGCCTGGTGCGAGACCTCCTCGGGGCGGGCGCGCCCCTGCTGCAGATCTTCGGCCCGTCGCAGCGCCTCGCCCGCCTCCCTCAGCTCAACCTGGGCGTGCTCGATCAGTTGAGGGTCGTTTCGCGCCTCCGAAAAGGCGGATTGTGCCTGCTGGAGCATTTCGTTCTCGGGACGGGC
This sequence comes from Desulfuromonadales bacterium, assembly GCA_050485365.1. GTDB lineage: Bacteria > Desulfobacterota > Desulfuromonadia > Desulfuromonadales > JACZKF01 > JARFUG01. The sequence continues at coordinate 1,802 of JBJHBH010000124.1, forward strand.
GCAACCTGCAGCCACAAGGACCGAGAGCAGCAGCACGATCCCGAGATTCAGTCGTTGAGTGAGTACCATGGCCTTATCTCCTTGTCCTTTCTGGGATCAGCTCCCCGCTTCCAGTTCCCGGCGCAGAATATCGATATTTTGCTGAATCTGCTGTGCGGCCCTCTGCGCCTGAGCCGTGCGGGCCTTGGTGTAAGCGAGCTGAGCGTCGACCTCGGCCTGCTCGGCAAAGAGGCGCGCGTTCTCGAAATCCCTGTCGCGCATGGCGCTCTGGGCCCGCTCCAGCTTCTCCTGTGCGGTGGTAAACTCCGCCGGTGCGAACTGCTGGGACTGGGCGCCCTGCGCCATCGAAACCGCCGCCTGCCCTCTTGTGAGCTGCTCGTGCGGAGGCTCCACGCGGGCGCAGCCGCCCAGGGCGAGCGCGCCCAGAAGAGCCGCCAGGAATATGGGTCGTATCGAGCGATTCATGGGTACCTCCCGAAGGTGAGATCTTCAGCGGCTCGTTCCGGCCGCCAACAGTGTGAGCGATCTAATCTCTAGAATAGGACGCCCTTTCCCCCTGTCAATGTCTTGTATTTTCATGAAGTTAGAATTTGTTTCACCCTTGTCTCCCCCCTTCCCGATACGGTACACTGGCCGCGCGACAGGCGGTTTCGGCCGCCGATCATCACACCGAAAAAGGAGAAACTTCATGAACCAGCTCAACCCCGTCGTCCGCATCGAAACCTCCCTGGGGGACATCACCCTTGAGCTCGACGCCGAGAAGGCCCCGGCCACCGTCGCCAACTTCCTCTCCTATGCGCAGGAGGGATATTACGAGGGGACGGTCTTTCATCGGGTGATCGACAACTTCATGATCCAGGGAGGGGGGATGGACGCCGACCTCAAGCCGAAAAAGAACAAGGCGCCGATCAAGAACGAGGCGGACAACGGATTGAAAAACGAGCGGGGGACCATCGCCATGGCCCGCACGCAGGTGGTGGACAGCGCCACCTCCCAGTTCTTCATCAACGTGGCGGACAACGATTTTCTCAACCACCGGGACACGTCGGCGGCGGGGTACGGCTATGCGGTCTTCGGGAGGGTGACGGCGGGGATGGAGACGGTGGACGCCATTCGCAAGGTCGCCACCGCAAACCGGGGGATGCATCAGGACGTCCCAAAAGAGCCGGTGACGATCAACCGGGTCGTCGTGGAAAGCTGAATCTCGAGAACCGGGGCCTCGAACAGAGGTCCCGGCTTTTTTCAGACATCCTTGACGGCGACGACGTACTTGAGGTAGCGCCCTTCGGGGAAGACGACGCTGAAGGGGAAATCCTCTGGCTGCCCGGCGACCCGGATCACCCGCAGGGCGCAGCCGGCCAGCAGGGCGCCGCGACGCAGCTCCTTGAGATAGTCGGGCAGGTCGACCTTCTGGTGGTTGGACGAGCAGATGAGCACCCCACCTGCGGGCAGAAGGGCGAGGGTCGCCGCCGCGATCTCGGCGGTCCCCTGTCGGGTGGTGAAGCGGCTCGATCCGGTGGTGGAGAAGCTCGGCGGGTCCATCAGGGCGACATCGAAGGAGCGCCCGGCGCGTCGCAGATCGCCCAGGACCTCGAAGCAATCGCCCTGAATGAACTCATGGCGCCTGGGGTTGAGGCGGTTCAGGCCGAAATTCTCCCGGGCCCATGCCAGGTAGGGGGCCGAGGCGTCGACGCTGACGACGCTCTCGGCGCCGGCGGCCGCGGCAGCCACGGAGAAGGCGCCGGTGTAGGCGAACAGATTCAAAAATTTCTTTCCGCCGACTCGCTTCATCAGGTCGCGCCGGTTCTCCCGCTGATCGAGAAAGAGGCCGGTGTGGAGCCCTTCCTCGAGATGAACCTGAAAGGCGAGGTCGTTCTCGGTGACCGTCGTCGCCCCTTGCGCTCTGCGGCCCATCAGAAGGCGGCTGTATTTTTTTCCTTCGCCGTGAGCCGAAAGGGCGCGGGTCTTCTGGGGTCGCGGCTTCCAGTAGATTCCGGCGGGCTTCAAAAGCCGTTCCAGCGCCTCAGAAAGCAGCGGCAGATGCGGCTGCCACGCGCCGGTGTAGAGCTGGATCATGAGATGATCGCCGTAGCGGTCGACGGTCAACCCGGGCAGCGCGTCCCCCTCGCCGTTCACCAGGCGGTACGCGCTCGTCCCCTCCAGATCGGCGTGGTCGGTGCGCAAAGCGACGGCTCGCTGCAGTCTTTCTCGCATCCAGGGCAGATCGAGCGTCATCGCCCCGGGCGAAAGGACGCGGGCGACGACCCGGTCCGCGGGGTCGAGCAGGGCGGTGCCGAGGAGGCGCCCCTTTTCGTCGACGAGCTCGGCGAGCTCCCCTTCGGCGGCGCCGCTCCATTTTTTGGTGTAGCGATCGGCGATCACCCAGGGGTGCCCCAGCTCCAGCATCCGTACCGTTTCAGGACCGACGGTCAGTTGTCTCTTTTTCATCGTCGCCTTTCTACAGAGAATCCCCGCATCGCCATGGGCGACAAATCTCTTCATCCTTAAAGATCCGCCGTGGTAAACTCCTCGCCTTTAAAGGCGAAGGAGGCCGTCGACATGGAACAGCACCCTCCGAAATCGAAGGGCGAAATGATCATCGAGCGCCTGATGCAGGAGCTCGATCCCGAATCGGACCGCTACAGAGTCCTCGCCACGGCGAAGCGCTTCAAGTCGTCGTGGGTGGAGCTTGGAGAGAAGCTCCTTCTCGTCCAGCGCGAAGGGGCCTTTCGTCAGTGGGGATACGAATCGTTCGAGGAGTACTGCGCCCGGGAGATCCGCATCCAGAAACCGACGGCGCAAAAGCTCACTCTCGCCTACCGTTATCTCGAACAGGAGGAGCCGGAGCTTCTGGCGCGCCGCACCGAGATCAAGCCGCTGCCCGACTACCGCAGCGTCGATCTTCTGCGCCAGGCCCGCGAGGAAAAAGGGTTCTCCCAGGAAGAGTACGCTCAGCTGCGCCAGGCGGTGGTGGAAGAGGAGCGCTCGCACCCCACCGTCCTGAAACGGTTCAAGGAAGTCGATGCGTTACGGGGTGAGGAGCCTGACGGCGCCTCGTCGCTCAAGGCGGCCCGCAATGCCGCGAAACGCCTGGGGAGCGCCCTGGAAGCGCTTCCCGAAGTCCCGGCCGAATTCGTCGACGCGGTCAACCGCCTCTCGGCGTGGCTGGAAGCCGACGGCGGCTAGACAGCCGGGCAATTGTGCCCCTTCGCTGGGCGGCGCGCAAGGGGATTCGCCGTCAGCATCCGCTTGATATGATATACTGTTTTCGCTCATTCCAGGAGAATTCAATGAACCGGGACTTCAAAGATCGCGTTCGGGAACAGTTTTCAAAAACCGCCGAGGGGTATGTTCAAAGCCAGGGGTTCGCGCGGGGTGACGATCTCGCCGAGGCGGCGCGCCTGCTCAAGCCGACGCCCGAGGACACCCTGCTCGACGTCGCCTGCGGCGGTGGGCATACCGCCCTTTATTTCGCGCCGCTGGTGCGCAGCGTCGTCGCCTCCGATCTGACGATGCAGATGCTCAAACGGGCGCAGGAATTCATCGCCGAAGAGGGAAAGGTCGAAAACGTCACCTTCCGGGAAGCCGACGCCGAAGACCTCCCCTTCCCGGCCGGGGCGTTCACCCTTCTGACGTGCCGCATCGCTCCCCATCACTTCCCCGACGTCCCGCGGGCCATTCGGGAGTTCCATCGCGTATTGCGCCGCGGGGGACGCATGGTCGTCATCGACACCCTCCTTCCCGACGATCCGGAGATCGCCGAGTTCCACCAGAGCCTCGAAAAGATGCGCGACCCGACCCACCTTCGGGCCTTCACTGAGGCCGAATGGGTGAAGATGGCCACCAACGCCGGCTTCACCGTGCAGACGACAAAGACGTTCCCCAAGACCCACGACTTTCAGGAATGGGCCAAGCGCGCGGGGCTCACCCGCGAAGGGGTCCAGCTACTGAACCGCTTCGTCATGCAGGCTCCGGCGAAAATTCACGACTATTTCCAGGTCGAGACGTTCGCCGGCGAGGTGGAGAGCTACACCGATCAGAAGCTTCTCCTCTTCGCCACCCGACCGGAGAAGGAAAAGAAGTAGCCGCTTCGGGCTGAAAACGCTCCCGCTCGGCGACGTGCATCGCGTCCGCGATACCGTTTATCTGGTCGATGTTCTACTACTAAAAGAGCGGGGGTGCCTTTCCAGGCACCCCCGCTCTTTTAGTACGGCCGTTCGAGAAGGCTGCTTAGACGGCAACCGACTTCTTGGCTTCTTCGCCCCACTTCTCCAGCATCGCGGTGGTGACGGACTTGGGACGCTCGATGGCGTATCCGAGGCCGCGGTCCCAGGTGATGTTGGCCATGCAGCCGAGGGCGCGGCCGACGCCGAACAGGACGGTGTAGAAGTCCCACTCGCGCACGCCGTAGTACCACTGAATGACGCCGGACTGGGCATCGACGTTCGGCCAGGGGTTCTTCGCCTTGCCGTGCTCCATGAGGACGCCCGGAGCGGTCTCGAAGATCATGGAGACGAGCTTGAACAGGGCGTCGTCCTTCAGGCCGGGGGTCTTCAGGCAGAACTCACGCTGAGCGGTGTAGCGGGGGTCGGTCTTGCGCAGAACGGCGTGACCGTAGCCGGGAACGACCTGACCGGAGTTGAGGGTGTCCCACAGAGCCTTGGTAACGAGCTCCTTGGTCGGCTCCTGGCCTTTGCAGTACTTCTCCTGGAACTGCAGGGTCCAGTCGAGAACTTCCTGGTTCGCAAGGCCGTGCAGAGGGCCGGCCAGACCGTTGAGGCCGGCGGAGTAGGCATAGTAGGGGTCGGACAGGGCCGAGTGCACCAGGTGGGTGGTGTGGGCCGAGACGTTGCCCGACTCGTGGTCGGAGTGCAGGATGAAATACATCCTGGCGACGTCGTCGTACGGCTTGGGCTGGCCGATCATGTGGGCGAAGTTGGCGCCCATGTCGAGCTTCGGGTCGATGGCGACCTGGAAGTCGCTGCGGTACTTGAGGTTGTAGATGAAGGCGGCGACGATCGGGATACGGGCGACGATGTCACAGGCGTCTTCGTAGACGGACTCCCAGGCGGTCATTTTGTTGAACTTGCCCGAGTTGTAGAAAGCGGCGAACTTGGAGTCCTTCTGCATGGCCATGAGCCCGACGGAGAGCATCACCATCGGATGGCTGTCGCGGGGCAGAGCGCGGATGGTGTCCCAAACGTAGGAGGGGACGACTTGGCGCGACTTCCACTCGGCGACGACCTGATCGACCTGCTCCTGGGTCGGCACGTCGCCGGTG
>JBJHBH010000125.1:0-6872 GCA_050485365.1 Desulfuromonadales bacterium
GCCCTGGCCCGTCAACGGCGGCACGGTGCGCGTCGGCTTCGGCACCTCGCAAAGCCGCGAGCACGGCACTTTGCGCGAGAGCCAGGGGATCGAGATCGCGACGGGCGCCAACGTGGCGATCACCGCGGTCTGGGACGGCCGGGTCCTCTATGCCGACTGGTTCAGGGGCTTCGGCAACCTGCTGATCCTCGATCACGGCAACGGCTACTATTCACTCTACGCGCAGGCGGCGCGCCTCACCCGCAAGGTCGGGGACGAGGTCAAAGGGGGGGAACCCCTCGCCTTTACGGGGCGCGACGGGGTCTATTTCGAGATCCGCCACCACGGCACCCCGCTCAACCCCGCCGCCTGGCTCTCTCCCCGCTGATCCGGAGATACCTTTTCAATGAACAGAGGAAAGAAATCGCTTCTCTTCATCGCGCTGATGGCGACGATCGTTTTCGGCTGGATCTCGGCCGCGCATCTGCCGCGCGCCCTGCACGCCGACGCGACCTCGCACTATCAGGAGCTTCAGCTCTTCACCGACGTTCTCTCCATCGTCCGAAAGAGCTACGTCGAGGAGGTCTCCATGCAGGAGATGGTGCGCGGGGCGATCAACGGTCTGCTGTCGTCCCTCGACCCGCACTCCTCCTACCTGCCGCCCGATATGTACAGGGAGATGAAGATCGACACCAGCGGCGAGTTCGGCGGCCTGGGGATCGAGATCACCGTGCAGGATAACATCCTCACCATCGTCTCGCCCATCGAAGGGACCCCCGCCTACCGCGCGGGGCTGCAGCCCGGGGACCAGATCCTCAAGGTCGAGGACCGCTTCACCAAGGACATGGGGATCATGGACGCGGTGAAGCTGATGCGCGGCCCCAGAGGGACCGACATCACCATCACCATCATGCGCGACGGCTTCGACACGCCCAGGGAGTTCACCCTCGTGCGCGAGATCATCAAGGTGCGAAGCGTGCGTTTCCGCACCCTTGAAGACGGCTACGGGTACGTGCGCGTCGCCCAGTTCCAGGAGCGCACCTCCGACGACCTGCGACAGGCGCTCCAGGCATTGCACCGCCAGAACCCCGAGGGGCTGCAGGGGCTCGTGCTCGACATGCGCAACAACCCCGGCGGACTTCTCGACCAGGCGGTGAAGATCGCCGATCTGTTCTTGCCCGAGGGGCTCATCGTCTACACCGAGGGGCGCGAGCCCGGCAGCCGGATGCGCTTCAACGCAAGCGCCCGGGGGACCGAGCCGAACTATCCGATGGTCGTGTTGATCAACAACGGCAGCGCCAGCGCTTCGGAGATCGTCGCGGGGGCGCTGCAGGACCACAAGAGGGCCATCGTCATGGGGACGCAGACCTTCGGCAAGGGGTCGGTGCAGACGATCATTCCGTTGAGCGACGACTCGGGACTTCGCCTCACCACCGCGCGCTACTACACCCCGCTGGGGACGTCGATCCAGGCGACGGGGATCACCCCCGATATCGTCGTGCGGCCGATGGAGGTGCGCGAGAGGGAAGAGGAGGGGATGAGCGAGAGGGATCTTCGCAATCGCTTCGACTCCCCGCCGCCGTCCCCGGACGCGCGCCACACGCTCAGCGGCGAAGACCAGGAAGATTACCAGCTCATGCGGGCGCTCGATCTTCTCAAGGGGTGGCAGATCATGAAGATCCTCGATCGCCCAGCCGCCTGATCCTTCAAGACCGCTCCTTTCGGTGCCCGGGCATCGCCCCACAGGGTGTGTCGCCCGGGCACTTGCCATCTTAATCCCCCTGTCCGCGTCCGGGAGCAACGCTCCCCGGCGACGATCCGAGCATGCCCCCGAAGTCGAAAACAACCAAAAAGAAGAAGCCCGCGGCCGGTTCCGCGAAGAAGAAGTCCCTCGGCTACCCGGCCAGGGCGGTGATCGCCGCCCTGGTGCTGTGCGCCTTCCTCGTCGTCGGTCTCGTGGCGCTCTCTCAGTTCGGGCGGCATGTGAGCCCGATCCTCTCACCCGACGAGGTGGCCGAACGGCACATCGCCCCGGAGGATATCCGGGTCGAGATCGACAGCCTCCTGCTCCATGCCGCCATCCCCCTTTCCCAGGTCGAGCCCCTGGATGGGCCGGGGCTGCTGGTACGGGCGCAGGTCCCCGACGACGCCGCGCTGGAGGCGCTGCAAAGACGCCTGCAGCGACTCGATCCGCGCCTCGCCCTCGATCTGCGCCTCGCCGCGTCCACGGTGGAAGTCCTCCGTCAGGGGGAGATCCTCTATTTTGTGCGGTTTCAGCCTCTGCCGGCGCCTCCCTCCCCGCCCGTCCCTTTGCGCCCGCGGGTCGCCATCGTCATGGACGACCTCGGCCGCGACATGGCCACTGGGCGCGCCCTGGTCGAGATGGCGATTCCGATCACCTTCTCCATCCTCCCCGGCGAGAGAAACGCCGCCCGCGTCGCCGAGCTCGCCCACCGCCACGGCCGCGAGGTGCTGATCCATATCCCCATGGAACCGCAGGGTTATCCCTTGGTCGATCCGGGGGACGATGCTCTGCTCGTCGATTTCACGGCGGACGATCTCCGGGCGAGGATGCGCGGGTTCATGGCCCGCGTCCCGCACGCGACGGGGGCAAACAACCACATGGGGTCGCGCTTCACCGAGTCGACCGAGGCGATGCTCCCCGTCCTCAACGTCATGCGCGAATCGAACCTCTTCTTTCTCGACAGCGTAACCACCTCGCGTTCCGTCGGCTTCAAAGAGGCGCGCAGGCTTGGAATCCCCGCCGCCAAACGCGACGTCTTTCTCGACAACGTCGTCGAGGAGGGGGCCATCGCCGAGCAGGTGCGAAAGCTCGCCGAGAGGGCGCTCAGGCACGGCAGCGCCATCGGGATCTGCCACCCCTATCCGGCGACGCTGGCGGTGCTGGCGCGACAGGGCGCCGAATTCGAGAAGCTCGGTATCGACGTCGTGCCGGTCTCCGAGCTTCTGGTGCGCTGAGTGGACGTCACGCTTCAATCGCTCCCCCATCTGAGCGTCTCGCGCCTGTGCGCCCTGTTGCGCGAGGTGGTGGAGGAGAATTTTGCCCGAGTCGCCGTCGAGGGAGAGATCTCCAACTTCACCTCGGCCTCCTCGGGGCACTGTTACTTCTGCCTCAAGGACGAAAACGCCCAGATCCGCGCCGTTCTCTTCCGTGCCCAGGCCAGGGCCCTTCGCTTTCGCCCCGAAAACGGCATGCGCGTCACCGCCGTCGGGCGCCTCTCCCTCTACACGCAGCGCGGAGAGGTGCAATTCATCGCCGACGAGCTGCACCCGCTGGGGATCGGCGCGCTGCAGATCGCCTTCGAGCAGCTCAAGGCGCGCCTGGCCGCCGAGGGGCTCTTCGATCCGTCGCGCAAGCGCCCCCTGCCGCCCTACCCCCGAACGGTGGGGGTCGTCACCTCGGCGAGCGGGGCGGCGATCCACGACATCCTCACCGTCCTGCGGCGCCGGCAGGCCGGCATCCGGGTGGTGCTGCGCCCGGTGCGGGTCCAGGGGGAGGGGGCCGCCGAGGAGATCGCGCAGGCCGTCGCCGACCTGAACCGTCACGGTGAGGCCGACGTCCTCATCGTCGGGCGAGGCGGCGGATCGATGGAGGATCTGTGGGCCTTCAACGAGGAGACGACGGCGCGGGCCATTTTCGCCTCGGCGATCCCCGTCATCTCGGCGGTGGGGCACGAGGTCGACGTCACTATCGCCGACCTGGTGGCCGATCTGCGGGCCGCCACCCCGAGCGCGGCGGCCGAGATCGTCGCCAAGGGGCGCCTGGAGCTCGAAAGCCATCTCGATCATCTGGTGCTGCGTCTGTGCGGCCGCATGCGCGACCGCCTCGCCCTTATGCGCGAGCGCGTCGAGGCGCTGGAGCGTCGGCTGCGTTCGCCGCAGCAGACGGTCGCTCAGTGGCGCACACGCACCGCGGAGCTGGAGCGGCGTCTGGTGCGGGCCATGGAGCACCTGCGGGGGGATAAGGCGGGGCGCCTTGGCGCTCTTGCGGGGCGCCTCGATGCCCTCTCCCCTTTGAACACCCTGAGCCGCGGCTACGCCATCGCCTTTTCGCCCGACGGCAAGGCGGTGCGCGACGCCGCCGCTCTGGCGCCCGGCGATGCGCTGCGGATCCGCCTCGCGGCGGGGAGCGTCCGCGCGACGGTGGACGCCGTCGATGCCGACGGGGAATGCCTTGACTCCCCCGCCATAGACGGCAATAATTAAAACTTCCCGGCTCGCGCCTGGGATTCTCATCGTGGAAGAACCGTCATGACCGAAGAAAAAACGACCCAGATCGAGACGTTCGAAAAGGCGCTGCGCGACCTCGAAGAGGCGGTGGAGCGTCTGGAGCGCGGAGACCTCCCCCTGGAGGACGCCCTTGCGTGTTTCGAGCACGGGGTGGGGAGCGCCGCCCGGTGCCGAAAGGTTCTGCAGGACGTCGATACGCGCGTCGAGGTGCTGCTCAAGGAGCGCGGCGGCGCCCTGAGCGTGAGTGAATTCAAGGAAGAGTGAGCCGTCCATGGACCTGAAATCGTATCTTTCCGAGCGCGTCGAGCGCATCGACCGCGCTCTGGACATCTACCTGCCGAAAGAAGACGTGCTCCCCGCATCGCTGCACAAGGCGATGCGCTACTCGATCTTCGCAGGCGGCAAGCGCATCCGCCCCGTCCTCATGATGGCCGCCTGCGAGGCGGTGGGGGGGCAGAGCGAGGCGGTATTGCCCGCCGCCTGCGCCATGGAGATGATCCACACCTACTCGCTGATCCACGACGATCTGCCGGCCATGGACGACGACGACTTTCGGCGGGGGCGGCCGACCAGCCACAAGGTCTTCGGCGAGGCGCTGGCGATCCTGGCCGGAGACGCCCTCCTCACCGAGGCATTCATCCTGTTGTCGCACCCCGATCGGGGGGGGCGCCTCGATCCGGAGGTCTGCCGCCGGGTGATCCGCCTCATCGCCCGCGCCGCCGGCTCTCAGGGGATGGTCGGCGGTCAGGTGGTCGACATGGAGAGCGAGGGGCGCTCCATCGACCTGCCGACCCTCGAATACATCCACACCCGCAAGACCGGGGCGCTCATCCTGGCCGCAATCCAGTGCGGCGCCCTCGTCGGCGGCGCCGACGACGCGGCCTACGACGCCCTGACCCGCTACGGGGCCAGAGCGGGGCTCGCCTTCCAGGTGGCCGACGACATCCTCGACATCGTCGGCGAGCAGGACGTCCTCGGGAAGGACATCGGCAGCGATCAGGCCCGCGGCAAGGCGACCTACCCGGCCCTTCTCGGCCTCGAAGAGGCGCGCGGCCGCGCCCGCGAGCTGCGCGACACCGCCGTCGAGGCCCTCGCCCCCCTCGGTGCCGAAGCCGAACCGCTTCGCCGCATCGCTCACTACATCGTCGACCGGTCGTGCTGACCGTCAAGGGAGACTGATTCGATGGCAACGATGCTGGAGCGCCTCGAAGGACCCGCCGATCTGAAGACACTCTCCATCGCCGAGATGGAGGCCCTCGCCGCAGAGATCCGCGAAGAGATCCTCGACACCGTCTCGCGCACCGGAGGGCATCTGGCCAGCTCCCTGGGAGTGGTCGAGCTCACCCTCGCCCTGCACCGCGTCTTCAACGCCCCCTGCGACAAGATCGTCTGGGACGTCGGGCATCAGGCCTACGCCCACAAACTCCTCACCGGACGGCTGGACGATTTCGGCACCCTGCGCCAGCCCGACGGGATCAGCGGCTTTCCCAAACGCGCCGAGAGTTGCTACGACTGCTTCGACGTCGGGCACTCGAGCACCTCCATCTCCGCCGCCCTGGGGCTGGCGACGGCCAGAGACGCCCAGAAGACCTCCGAGAAGATCGTCGCCGTCATCGGCGACGGCTCCCTCACCGGGGGGCTCGCCTTCGAGGGGCTCAACCAGGCGGGGCATCTGAGAAAGGACCTCATCGTCGTTCTGAACGACAACGAGATGTCGATCTCCGGCAACGTCGGGGCGATCTCCTCCTTTCTGAGCCGCAAGATGACATCCGCCCCTTTCCAGCGCCTGAAGAAGGAGACCGAGGCGCTCCTCGGGCATCTGCCCGGCTTCGGGCGCGACCTGCTGCAGATCGCCCGCCGCGCCGAGGACTCCATCAAGGGGTTCTTCACCCCGGGGATGCTCTTCGAGGCCTTCGGCTTCGAGTACGTCGGGCCGATTCCGGGGCACGATCTGGACGATCTGGTGGAGACGCTGAAGAATGTCTCGCGCATGAAGGGGCCGGTCCTGGTGCACGTCCTCACCGAGAAGGGGAAGGGGTACCCTCCGGCCGAGAAGAACCCCTCCCTCTTTCACGGCGTCGCCCCCTTCGACCGCGCTACGGGCGTGGTCTACGCCGAGAAAGGGGCGGCGCCGAGCTACACCTCCGTCTTCGGGCGCACCCTGACCGAGCTCGCCGAGAAGGACCCCCGCATCGTCGCCATCACCGCGGCGATGGTCGACGGAACGGGGCTCGCCCCCTTCGCCGCCCGCTTCCCCGAGCGATTCTTCGACGTCGGCATCGCCGAGCAGCACGCCGTCACCTTCGCCGCCGGGCAGGCGTGCCACGGGCTGCGCCCCGTGGTGGCGGTCTACTCGACCTTTTTGCAGCGCGCCTACGACAACGTCCTGCACGACGTCTGCCTGCAGAACCTCCCCGTCGTCTTCGCCCTCGACCGCGGCGGGATCGTCGGCGCCGACGGCCCCACCCACCACGGCACCTTCGACTTTTCGTACCTGCGCCACATCCCCAACATCGTCGTCATGGCGCCGCGCGACGAAGAGGAACTGCGCCGGGGGATGGTCACGGCCCTTCGCGCCGAGCGCCCCTTCGCGCTGCGCTACCCGCGCGGCGCCGGCGTCGGGGTTGCCCTCTCCAACGAGC
>JBJHBH010000126.1:0-6720 GCA_050485365.1 Desulfuromonadales bacterium
CCCCACCCTGGCGCGCCTTGAGCGCGAATTCGGATCGCCGGCCGCCCGCCCCCTGTACTGCAGCGTCGATGCGCAGCTCTACCGCCCGCAGACCGCTACGCTCCAGTGGGAGCTCGGCTACCTGGGCACCTACAGCGCCGACCGCCAGGGGACGCTGGAGCGGCTCCTCATGGAGCCGGCCCGGGCGCGCGCCGACAGCCGCTTCGTCGTCGCCGGTCCCCAGTTCCCCCCCTCGATCCGATGGCCGGACAACGTCGAGCGCATCGAGCATCTCGCGCCGGCAGACCACCGCGCCTTCTACAACCGGCAGCGCTTCACCCTCAACGTCACCCGCGCCGACATGATCCGCGCCGGCTGGTCTCCGAGCGTCCGTCTCTTCGAGGCGGCCGCCTGCGCCGCCCCGGTCATCAGCGATTACTGGGAGGGGATCGAGGAGCTCTTCGAGCCGAACAAGGAGATCCTCATCGCCCGCAGCGGCGACGACGTCGAACGGATCCTGAACGACATCGGCGAACCCGAACGTCGGCGCATCGGCCTGAACGCCCGCGAGAAGATCCTTCGCGCCCACACCGCAGCCCACCGCGCCCGAGAGCTCGAAGCCCATATCGCCGAGCGCTGCGGCCGCACCGCCCTCTCGGCGGACGCCGTCCGAGAGCCCTTTGGAACGTCTCCACACAGGGAGGGAGCTACATGTCACCTTCACGCCCCGACACACATCTGAAAAGCCGCACCCAGGAACCCGGCGCGCCCAAGGCGCCCGAGCGCGTTCTCGTCACGGGGGGCGCCGGCTTCATCGGCTCGCACCTGTGCCGACGCCTGCTGGCCGACGGGCACGAGGTCATCTGCGTCGACAACTTCAGCAGCGCCGAGCGCTCCAATGTCGAGGAGTTGCTCGATGTGCGCGCCTTTCACCTCATCGAGCACGACATCATCCACCCCCTCCACCTGGAGGTCGACCGCATCTACAATCTGGCCTGCCCCGCTTCGCCGATCCACTATCAGCGCGACCCGGTGCGCACCACCAAGGCGAGCATCCTGGGGGCGCTCAACGTGCTCGAGCTGGCAAAGCATCTGCGGGTCCCTGTCCTGCAGGCCTCCACGAGCGAGGTGTACGGCGACCCCTCGGTGCATCCCCAGCCCGAATCGTACTGGGGGAACGTCAACCCCGTCGGGCGCAGGGCCTGCTACGACGAGGGGAAGCGCTGCGCCGAGTCGCTCTTTTTCGACTACCACCGCCAGTACGGTGTCGAGATCAAGATCTGCCGCCTCTTCAACACCTACGGGCCGCGCATGCACCCGCGCGACGGGCGCGTGGTGTCGAACTTCGTGGTGCAGGCGCTGCGCCACGAGCCGATCACCGTCTACGGCCGCGGCGTGCAGACCCGTTCGTTCTGCTATGTCGACGACATGGTGGACGGATTGATGCGCATGATGGAGACGGGAGCGGCGATCACCGGCCCCGTCAATCTCGGAAATCCGCAGGAATTCACCATCCTCGAGCTCGTCTCGCTGGTGCTGGAGGTTACCGGATCGTCCTCGCAGATCGTCTTTCACCCCCTCCCCGAAGACGACCCGCGCCAGCGCCGTCCCGACATCGCACTTGCGAAGCTGCTTCTCGGATGGCATCCTTATACTTCATTGCGTGAAGGTCTGGAGAAGACGGCCGCCTATTTCGGACGGCGCCTGACTCAGCAGCGCACGGGTGGAGGGGCCTTGCTGAGTGAGGCCGCCTATGCATCGGCGGCTTTTCATCCGGCTTCAAGGCTGCGTTGATCAACTCGAAAAAGGAAGGAGGAACAACGATGAGACTCAAATTCACATGCGTGGCGATTCTGGCGGCGGCCCTCGTTACCCTGGGGTGCGAAAGGCGCGAGGCCGAGCCGCCCACACCGCAGGTCACCCCCCCGCCCCCGGCGGCCGAACCGGCGCCCGAGGCCGAGGTGGAGCGCCTGGACGATCCGGCCGCCGCGGCGCAGGAGCTCGGTTTTCAGATCGACATGGAGGCCGGAGAGAGGATCAACGAGCAGGCCTGCGCCACCTGTCACGGGACGGGTATCGCCGGCGCCCCCATCACCGGCGACACCGCGGAGTGGGCGGCACGCATCGACAAGGGGATGGAGGTGCTGATCCGCAACTCCATCGACGGCTTCCAGGGCAACGCCGGGGTGATGCCTCCGCGAGGGGGGGTCATGACCCTCACCGACGACGAGGTCGCTTCGGCGGTCGTCTACATGGTCGAGCAGAGCCAGTAGCGCAGCCGCCCGCCGAGAAAAGCAAAAAGGGTCGCCGAGCGCGACCCTTTTTGCTTTTCTCCGCCCACGAGGGCGATTATACTTGCCGGCTCTCATCCATCTAGGAGCCAAACGCCATGGAACTCACCGGAAAACAGGTCCGGCACCTTCGGGGCCTGGGACACCACCTCAAGCCGGTCGTCATGATCGGCAAGAACGAAATCAACGACGAGCTGGTGCGCAGCACCGAAGCCGCTCTCGAGGCGCATGAGCTGATCAAGGTGAAGCTGCAGGAGGGGTGCGATCTCGATCGCCGGGAGGCGGCCGAGATCCTCTCGCAGAAGACCGGCTCGGCGGTGGCGCAGATCCTCGGAAAGACCTTCCTTCTGTACAGACCGAGCGAAAAACGCCGGATCGAATTCCCCTGAAACCGACCTACACCTTCTCGTAGGGATCGAAGAGGCGCTTGTACTCGTCCATCGCGTAGCGATCGGTCATCCCGGCGATGTAGTCGCAGATCACCCGCTCATGGCCGTGGAGGTCGAATTTCTCCCGGCACTCCCACGGCAGCAGCGAGGGGTTGGCGTGATAGCTCTCGAAGAGCTGAGTGAGGAGGCGCTCGGCCTTGACCCGCATTCGCTCCACCTTGTAGTGGCGGTAGAGTCGTCGGAAGAGAAACTTCTTGAGCTCGCGGTTTCTGCGCAGGATCTCGGGGCTGAAGCCGACGAGGCGCTCGGGGTGGAGGCGGACCGCTTCGAGGGTGTCGATCCCCGCCCCCTGCAGCTTCTCTGCGGTGAAGGAGACGACGTCGTCGATGAGCGCGCCGATCAGGTGGCTGATCGTCTGGTAGACGCGGCGCTTCTCCGGCAACCCGGGAAACTTCTCTCCGACCCGCGCCCACGTTTCGCTCCACAGCTCCAGGGTGGCGAGCTCCTCCAGGCCGATGTACCCCGCCTTGAGGCCGTCGTCGATGTCGTGGTTGTTGTAGGCGATCTCGTCGGCCAGATCGATGATCTGCGCTTCGAGGGTGGGACGAAGGCCGGGGTCGTACTCGGCGGCGTCGCCCGGCTCGGGGCGGTCGTAATCGGAGGAGTGCTTGATGATCCCCTCGCGCGTCTCCCAGCACAGGTTCAGGCCGTCGAACTGCGGGTAGCGCTCTTCCAAAACTTCGACGATGCGCAGCGACTGCCGGTTGTGCTCGAACCCGCCGAAGCCGCTCATGAGGCGGTTGAGCACCTCTTCACCGCTGTGGCCGAAGGGGGTGTGCCCCAGGTCGTGGGCCAGGGCGAGAGCCTCGGTCAAATCTTCGTTGAGGCGCAGCCGCCGGGCGATCCCCCGGGCGATTTGCGCCACTTCGAGCGAATGGGTGAGGCGGGTGCGATAGTAGTCCCCCTCGTGGTTGACGAAGACCTGCGTCTTGTATTCGAGGAGGCGAAAGGCCGCGCAGTGGATGATCCGGTCGCGGTCGCGCTCGAATCCGGGGCGTGCGTCCTTGTACGGTTCGGGGTGGCGCCGCCCGCGGCTCTGGGCGGCGCGGGCGGCATAAGGGGCAAGATCGTGGCGTTCCATGCAAACCTCTGTGGTCGGGGCGCGATTCGTTGCGCCCCTGCAAAGTGTCGTTATCGCTGCCCGTCATACTTAACATCTAAAACCGAAAACTTGAAACCTAAAATAGATGCTTTCGCAGGGTAACTGTTCAGCATGGAGTCACACCTCCCATGTCAAGGGACGCTTTTCGCCGTCCATGGCCGCTTGACTGGCGCCGTCTATGGCGCCAGTCACCCTTGTCATGTGAGCCGCGACCCCCTCACAAGGTGAATCGATACTTCGCAAGAAAGCAAACTGGAAAGCCTCATTTCTTGACCCTCGCCCCCCCGTATGATAATTTGCCCGTGGTTTTGATTACTTGCGCCGGGGACGACCCGGGCCTGGAGAAACGTCTATCGTGCGCATCATCAGCGGAACCGCACGGGGAAAACGCCTCGCCTCCTTCGATGGGGGGACCATCCGTCCCACGCCGGACCGGGTGCGCGAAGCGCTTTTCAGCATTTTGCTCAGCCGTCTCGGCACCCTGCAAGGCAAGCGCGTCCTCGACCTCTTCGCCGGCACCGGAGCGATGGCCATCGAGGCGCTGAGCCGCGGAGCCGAGCGCGCCGTCCTCGTCGAGAACGACCCGAAGGCGGCCCGGCTGATCGCGCAGAACCTGCAGACGTGCCGCCTCGAGAGCCGTGCCCGTTTGGTGCGCTCCGACGTCCTCTCGGCTCTCTGCCGCCTCGCCGAGCCTCCCTTCGACCTGATCTTTCTCGATCCGCCCTATCAGGCCGAGTATCCCGAGAAGACCATCGCGGCGATCTGCGCTCGGCAGCTCCTCGCCCCCGAGGGGATTGTGTGCGCCGAGACGGCCGCCGCCGAAGATCTCCCCGACACCATCGGAGACCTCGCCTTGGACGACCGGCGCCGCTACGGCTCCACCGCCATCCATCTGTTCACCCGTTCCCCCGAGGCACACGGCTCATGAGCAATCGCATCGCCGTCTATCCCGGCTCCTTCGACCCCATCACCTACGGCCACCTCGACATCATCCACCGCGGGATGAAGGTCTTCGACGAGCTGATCATCGCCGTGGCGCGCAACTCCGAGAAGAAGTCGCTCTTCAGCATCGATGAGCGCCTGCGCATGATTCGCGAAGCGGTCGGCGAAGGCGGCAAGGTGCGGGTCGACACCTTCGACGGCCTCCTCGTCGATTACGTCATGTCTCAGGGGGCGTGCGTCATTTTGCGGGGGCTGAGGGCCGTCTCGGACTTCGAGTACGAGTTCCAGATCGCGCAGATGAACCACAGCGTGCAGGACCAGGTCGAAACCCTCTTCATGATGACGGCGGTCCCCTACGGCTACCTGAGCTCCTCCATCGTCAAGGAGGTGGCCTCCCTCCACGGCCCCGTCGACAAATTCGTCCCGCCGCCGGTCAAGAAGGCCCTTCAGGAGAAGTTCGGCGGCGGACGTTGACGCCTCCCGCGCCCCCCAGCTCAAGGAGTTTCAGCGATGATCACCAAAGAGATGACCATTGAGGACGTGATCCGGCGCCACCCCGAGACGGTGGCCGTCTTTCGCCGATTCGGACTGTCGTGCATGGAGTGCCAGATCGCCCAGTTCGAAGCGCTCGAATACGGCGCGGGGGTGCACAAGGTCGACGTGGAACAGCTCCTCCAGGAGCTCAACAAGGCGATCGGAGGTGCTGCGTGAGGGCGATCAGGACCGCCGTCGTCATTCTCATCGTCTCGCTGACCCTGGGCTGCAGCGCCGGCACGGCGACCCAGCGGGTGGAAGATCTCGTCGCCCGCGACTACCACGCCATGAGCGATGCGGATCTGAAGGGGCACTACGCCCAGCTCTCGGATCAGCTCGCCCGCGAGTCGCGCGCCGAACGCATGGCTGCCGCCGGAAGGCCGACACGCTCCGGGGCGACGCGGGACGCCGAGACCGTCGCCGCGCTTCGCGAGCGCTGGAACGAGGTCCGCTACGAGATGCGCCGCCGCGATCTGCTCCCCTGACCTTCGACCCCTCCCCCACAACGCAGCAAGGTCGGCAGTGACGATTCACTGCCGACCTTTTTATTCTCTCAACTATCGCGATATCAGCTGCGCCACAGCACCTTCGTGCGCTGCGCCACGCGGGCCGCCCTGGCGCCGAGGTTGCGGGCCGTCTGCAGCTCGGAATCGACCGGCTGTCTTGAGCCGTCCGGCCCGGCGAGGGTGCCCGGCCCGTAGGGGGAGCCGCCGATGCCGTCGGTGACGAGGATCTGGGGGTTCTGGCCGTAGGGGGTGCCGATGAAGATCATCCCCAGGTGCAGCAGCGGCACCAGGCTCGTCAGAATCGTCGACTCCTGCCCGCCGTGAATGGTGGCGGTGCTGGTGAAGATGCCGGTCACCTTGTCCTCCAGCTCCCCCTTCATCCAGAGCGCCCCGGTGGTGTCGATGAACTGCTTCATCTGCGCTGTCATGTTGCCGTAGCGCGTCGGGGTCCCCCAGAGGATGCCGTCGGCCCAGCGCAGATCGTCGTGCGTCACCTCGGGGATCTCGGCCTGCCCCTTCTGGGCCTGCACGTAGGCATCCTGCCCGGAGAGGACCTTGCGCGCCTCTTCGAGCTCGGGGATGCGGCGCAGGCGCACCTCGGTCCCGTCGACCCCTTTCGCCCCCTCGACCACGGAGTTGGCCATCTGGAAGGTGTGGCCGTAGGTGCTGTAATAAACCACGAGGATGTTGCTGCCGTCGTTTGCCATGAGAAGGACCTCCTTTTGGATGACAGAATGAAAGCGTCTCGATTAAACCTTCATCCAGTCTACTATCCGGACGGTCGCTGGCAAGTCAGCAGCGCCCGTTCCGCAGCGCGCTCTCCAACTCGTCGGTGAGGCGCTCCAGGGCCGAGACGACCGCCTCCTCCAGGCGCGCCCCCTTCTCGGCGCTCGCCTTCGTCGGGTCGCCCCAGACGC
>JBJHBH010000127.1:0-6701 GCA_050485365.1 Desulfuromonadales bacterium
CTACCCCGTCGGCTCCCTGGTTCGGCTCGCCGGAGGGGAGATCGCACTGGTCGTCTGGATCGACGTCAACGTCCCCGACCATCTGCGTCTCAAGGTTCTGTTCGACCACATGGGTGAGCGCCTGAAGGAGGACACCCCCCTCGAGTTGCACGGCGAGGCGTCGCGCCGCATTGTCGGCGAGGTCGATCCGGCCGCCCGGGGGATCTGCGTCACCGACTTTCTCGACGATTTTTCGGGCTGACGGCCGGAAAGTCGCACCGTGGATGAAAAAGGAGTTTGCAGGTTATTAATAAAATGCATTAGAATCGTGACGATTCCAATCCAACCAGCGGGAGGGCACAACCTGTGAAGACGGACATTCTTCTGGACGCCGGCACCAACGAAGCGGAAATACTCGAATTCTACCTCTCCGGACAGCCCTTCGGGATCAACGTCCAGAAGCTCAAGGAGATCGTCCTCTTCGATCGCGAGAAGCTGACGGTTCTGCCCAACGAGCACCCCTGCCTGCTCGGCTCCTTCCACCTTCGCGACACCCTGATCAACCTGGTCGACCTGAAGCAGCAGATCGGCAAGGGGATCTCCGACATCGACTCGCCCGAGCGCAAGATCGTGCTGGTGTGCGAGTTCAGCAACACCCAGACCGCCTTCCTCGTCGACGGCGTCAACCAGATCCACCGCATCAACTGGTCGGACCTGCAGCCGCTGGAGAACATGGTCAAGAGCCAGCGAAGCTGGTTCACCGGGACGGTGCGCCCCAAAAGCGACGATGTCCTCATCATCGACCTGGAGCGGGTCATCGAAGAGATCTTCGGCATCTGCTCCTCCGGCGCCCAGCCCGACATGGAACTGAGCGAGGGGCCGCCGCCCGACTCCGACCCCCAACTCCTCGAATGCAAGATATTCTTCGCGGAGGACTCCTCCATCATCCGCCAGACGGTGGAAAAATTCGTACGCCAGGCGGGCTTTGCGAATCTGCGTGTCTTCCCCAACGGCCAGGACTGCTACGACGCGATCAAGGCGCTGCCCCCCGACCAAATTCCCCGGCTTCTGATCACCGACATCGAGATGCCCAAGATGGACGGGCTCACCCTGTGCCGCCGCCTCAAGGAGGATCCGAAGCTCTCCTCCATCAAGGTGCTGGTCTATTCATCGCTGGCCAACGAGGGGCTGCAGATCAAGTGCACCCAGGTCGGGGTCGACCGCGCCCTGTCCAAGCCGCAGCTCCCCGAGCTGACGCACCACATGATCCAGCTTCTGCAGGGGTGAGGGAACTCAGGCGTCCAGACGGCCGAGGGCACGCGCCGCTTCGGCGCGCAGTTCGGGGCGGGGGTCGTTGAGAAGGGGAAGAAGGTATTTCTCCGCCTCGGCGCTCCCGGTCTGCCCGAGAGCGCGCACGGCGCCGCACAGAAGCCCGGTGTCGCGCTCGCGCAGCACGGCGGCCAGATAGGGGACGAGGCGCGGGTCGCGGTAGCGCCCGAGGGCCTCGGCGGCGTGGACCCGCACCGCCGTGACGGGATCGCTGAGCAGCCGCGTCAGCGCTCCGAGAGCCTGCGGGCTCCTCTTGGCCCCCAGCACCTGCACCGCCGCCGCGCGCACGTCGGCCTCGGGGTCTTCGAGGGCTTGCATCAGCGGCACGACCGCGTGCCGCCCGTTCACCTTCTCCAGCGCGAAGACGGTCCGCACCCGCACCCCCCTTTGCGGCGAGGCGAGACCGCGCACCATCTGCTGCAGATTCTGCAGCGCCTCCAGCGCCTCGAGCGCCTCGGCCGCCGCCTGACGCACCCCCTCCTCCGGGTCGCTCAGCATCCGCCGCACTTGGCTCACCCTGTGCTCGATCGTGCTGCTTTTCGGCTTGTCCTCCAAGATCCTCGTCCCTCTCCCCCTCCCCTGACGTGGGCGAACGGCGCCGCACGACGTGCGAATCGCCGGCGCGACATACCCTGATCTTCTCCCAGAAATGCTCTGCTTTCAAGGAATTTTCTATCCGCCCACGGCACCAGGGTAAGGCACTTTCCGCACCTCCCGAGTTGCGAGCCGGACCTCGGCCCGGCCCGACAAAGAGCAGGGCTCTTTAGTACAACCGCCTGAACGCCGAAGCCTTGACGGCCGCATAGATCTCGTTTCCCGGGCGGATGCCGAGCTCCTCGACGGCGCCGCGCACCACCTGGGCGACGAGGCGCTCGCCGCCGCACTCGAGCTCCACCCCCACCCGTCCATCCGCTTCAAACACCCTCTTCACCCGGCACGGCAGCAGATTTCGGGCGCTGATCGCCTCGGGGTGGCGCTTGAAGAGCATGATGTCCTTGGAGGAGAGCTCGAACATCCCGTCTCCCTCCTCGATTCCGGGTGAAAGCTGGAGCCTGAGCGTCCCCCACCGATAAACCGGAAAACCCGATCCGTTTCCGAGCTTCTCCAGGCGCAGCAGGTTGATGTAGCCCACCTGGCTCTTCCCCATTCGGCGCAGCGCCAGGTCGTCGGAGCTCGCCCGCCGGATGAGCCTTCCCCCCTCGAACTCCAGAACCTGGTCGGTCATCAGGCGCATCTCATTCACCGAATGGCTGATGAAGACAAGAGGGATGCGGAATCGGGTAAAGACCTCGCAGAGATAGGGGATGATCTGGTATTTGAGGTTTTCGTCCAGCCCCGTCAGAGGCTCATCCAGAAGGATGAGCCGCGGAGAGGCCAGCACGGCACGTCCCAGGGCGACCCGCTGGCGCTCTCCCCCCGACAGGGTATTGACGCCTCGCCTCATGAGGTGATCCAGATTCAACACCCGGCAGAGCTCGTCCGGGGCGATCATGCGCTCGGATTTCGGGACTCTCTTGTAACCATAGAGGAGATTTGCCCGCACCCCCATGTGCGGAAAGAGGTGGGCATGCTGGAAGACGACGGCGATGCGGCGCCGCTCGGGCGCAACGTCGATGCGGCGACGGCTGTCGAAGAGGATCTCGCCGTCGAGCCGGATCGTCCCCTCGTCTGGGGGAAGAAGCCCTGCGAGCATGCTCATCAGCGTCGACTTGCCGCTTCCGGAAGGGCCGAATACCCCGATACGCTCCCCTTCGGCGGCGAAATCGCTCTCGAAGCTGAAGTCTCCGAAGCTCTTGCGGACATTCACCTCAAGTCTCATCGACGGCTCCCCCGATTGAAACGGCGCACCAGACCCTCGTTGAAAAAGAAGACCGCCAGAGCAAGAATGATGGAGACGGCGCACAGGGTAAGGGCCATGCGGTCTCCTCCGGGGGTGCTGGTGTAATCGTAGATGGCCAGGGGGATCGTCTGGGTCACGCCGGGGATGTTCCCGGCGATGATGATCGTCGCTCCGAACTCCCCCAGGCTGCGGGCGAACATGAGGGTCGCCCCGGCGATGATGCCGCGGGTCGACAAGGGGAGAATGACGGTGAAGAGGGTATCCCACCAGCGGGCGCCGAGGGTGCGCGAGGCCTGGATGAAGCGCAGATCGATCTCCTCCATACCGATGCGGATCGCCCGCACCAGAAGGGGAAACCCGACGACCATGGAGGCGATCACCGCCGCCTTCCAGGTAAAGATGATCTGAATCCCCATCTCCTGCAGAAAAGCGCCCAGGGGGCTGCGCCTTCCGAGGGCAAGAAGCAGCAGATAGCCGACCACGACCGGCGGCAGTACGAGAGGGAGGTTGACGAGGGCGTCGATGAGCGCCTTGCCGGGGATGCGCACGAAAGCCAGGATGTAGGCGACGGCAAAGCCGAAGGGGAGCGAGATCAGGGTCGCCGTGACGGCGACCCTGAGCGAGAGCTCCATCGCCTGGAGATCGGTGGGGGACAAATCGAACATTGGGAGTTCCGAGCTCAGGGGCGAGGAGCCGTTTCGGCTCGCTCAGTTCACGGCGAAACCGTATTTCTCCAGAATTTCTTTCGCTTCGGACGTCCCCAGGTAGTCGAAAAAAGCGACCGCCGCAGGGTTTCGCGCCCCCCGGACCGTCAGGCCCATCGGGTAGGTGATGGGGTCATGCAGATCCGCGCAGATCTCGAAGAGAATTTTCGACCCCCTCGCCAACAGCGCATCGGTCCGGTAGACGAAGGCGCCGTCGACCTCGCCGCGATCGGCATAGACGAGAGCCTGGCGCACGTCCTCTGCCATGACGAGTTTCCCGCCCGCAGCCAGCTCTCCCCAGACCTCCGCATTCTCCAGGGCCTGCTTGGCGTATTCACCGGCGGGAACGCTCCTGGGGCTTCCGATGGCGATCCGGCGCAGGGCCGGCATCTCGCGCAAAGAAGCACCTCTCAATTCCCCGGCCGCGACGAAGACGAGGGAATTTCCGGCAAAATTCCTTACCGTCCCGCTGGAGATCAGTCTCTCCTGCACGAGATACTCCATCCACTTCTCATGGGCTGAAATGAAGATATCGGCGGGAGCCCCGTGGGCGATCTGCCTCGCCATGGCGCCGGAGGATCCGAAATTCGGGAAGAAGGTCGTCCCGGGGTTCGCCGCAGCGTAGGAAGCGCTGAGCTCTCTGACGACATCGGTCAGGCTCGCCGCGACGGAGAGGCGCACCTCGGCGGCAAAGGCTGGGGCTGAAAAGACGAGGAGGAGAAGGCATAGTGAGCAGAGCGTCGACAGGCCTGGAATCCTTCTCATGATCTCTCCTTTCCGCAGGAGTCGGGATATACGCATACTGCCATAATCTGCAAAGGCCGGGCGACGGCGGCGGAGCCTGCCAGAATAGTGGCACATGCTCTATTTTCATGTCAAAGCAAAACGTACCGAACCCCGCAGATCTGAGGACGGGAAATCTTGCGAAAAGATGCGAAACTGTCATACCATCCACGATCATGTCGAAGGAAAATCTCATCGTCGAAAATTTCGTCCGGCGATTTCGCGAGGAGCGCGGCTGGTCGCAGCAGGAGCTGGCCGAGCGGGCCGGCCTGTCGCGCACCGGCGTCGGCGCCATCGAGTCGGGGCGCCTTGTCCCCTCCACCGCCGCCGCCCTCGCCTTGGCGGACGCCTTCGGCTGCCGGGTGGAAGATCTCTTTCGCCTCGGCGGCCGGGAGCGCTCCGAGTGGGCCTGGCCTCCCGCGCACGAGCCGTGCCGCTACTGGCGCGCCCTGGTCGGCGCGCGCTCTCTCCTCTATCCGGTCGAAACCTCCCCTCTGGGGACCCTCCCCCACGACGGCGTCTGGCGCGACGGACGCTTCCACGACCACCCCTTCGCCGAGCCGGTGCGCACCCT
Source organism: Desulfuromonadales bacterium (assembly GCA_050485365.1). Taxonomy (GTDB): domain Bacteria; phylum Desulfobacterota; class Desulfuromonadia; order Desulfuromonadales; family JACZKF01; genus JARFUG01. The sequence continues at coordinate 5,210 of JBJHBH010000127.1, forward strand.
CGTCGTCGCCGGCTGCGACCCCGCCGCAAGCATCCTGGCGTCGGAGTATGCACGGCAGACCGGCTTTCGCATGCTCGTCCTGCCCCGCTCCAGCCGTCAGGGACTGGAGTTGCTGGCCGCCGGGCTCGTCCACGCCGCCGGAGTCCACCTCGCCGAGGCCCTCTCCGGCAGCGGGAACGTACGGGAGGTCGCCGCGGTCTTCCACCACGATTTTCGCCTTCTGCGGGTCGCCGATTGGCAGGAGGGGCTCGCCCTCGATCCGGGGCTGCGCACCCCTTCGGTCCGGGAGATCGTCTCGTCGACGCTGCGCTGGATCGGAAGGGAGCCCGGCTCGGGGGCCAGGCAGGTGCTCGATGAGCTCTCCGAGGGGAAGGTGACGCCGGAGCACACCGCCCGCGACCACCGGGGGGTCGCCCACGCGATCCGCAGCGGCTTCGCGCAGGCCGGGGTCAGCCTGCGACTCGTGTGCGAGGAGGAGGGGCTCGATTTCCTCATCGTGCGCACGGGGGCCTACGACCTTTGCATCCCCGAGACCCTCGCCGACGATCCGCGCCTGCGGGCGCTGGAGAGCGTCGTCCGCTCAGCGACCTACCGTCGCCTCCTCTCCGAGCTCCCCGGCTACGAAACCTCCGCGACCGGAGAGGTGAACAAGAGGGAGGGAAAGTAAAAGGCATTCCCCCTTTCCCCACCTCTGCACGCCCTCGCCCGCCGTCGAATCCACGGGAAAACAACGACATATCAGCCCGGACGATCCCAGCAATCGCAAATTCCGACACAGCCACCCGCGCTGCATTAAAACTTCCTATTGTCACCCCTCCCCGGCCAATCAATGATGGCGCATTTTGCTTGGCCATCCCCCTGTATTGCATTCTGGCGAAAGAATCACACAATGACATCCAAAAGATGGAAGAGCCCAAGGAGATGGAAAGAATCGGCGAAGAGGAGGGGATGACCCGAGGGGATTCTCTGAAGATGCTGGTTGCGGACGGCCTCGGCGTCGGAGCGCTCGGCGAGCGCCCCCGCCCATGCGCAGACCCCCGAAGGGGCGAAGGGGAAGTACCTCTTCGTCGTCACCAGCGGCGCCAACAACCCCAACAAAAGGATCCTCTCGCTGCTGCTGGCCGATATTGTGCAGAAGATGGAGCTCGGCTCGGTGCAGCTCTTCCTCTCCCTGGAAGGGGCCGAGTTGGCCAAGGTAGACCTTCCCGAGAAGATCGTCTCCCCGTCTACCAGAGGTTCGGCAGCGCCCTGGAGTTGATGGAGCGCATTCAGCGCAACGGAGGCGACATCGACATCTGCCCCCCCTGCGCCGACTGGATCGGGGCGAACGACGAGAAGATACCCGTGGGCCCAGCGCCTGCGGGGCGCCGATCCTCGCCGTGACGCCGGGGCTGATCGGCGTCGGCGTCGGGGCCGGGGGGGGGGGCGCCCCCCCGGGGGGGGGGGGGGGGGGCCCCGGGGGGCGGGGGGGGGGGGGGCGGGGGGGGGGGGG
>JBJHBH010000128.1:0-6632 GCA_050485365.1 Desulfuromonadales bacterium
CGGGGGTGGCGGGGTTCAGGGAGACGCCCGCCTTCTTGCCCAGCGAGCGGATGAGCTGCACGGTGCGGTGCAGGTGGACCGACGCCTCGGCGTGCACGGTGATGATGTCGGCGCCGGCCGCGGCGAAATCGGGGATGTAGCGGTCGGGGTCCTCGATCATCAGATGGACGTCGAGAGGGAGCGAGGTCACCTTGCGCACCGCCGAGACGACCAGGGGACCGATGGTGATGTTGGGGACGAAGCGGCCGTCCATGACGTCGACGTGGACGTAGTCGGCGCCGCCGGCCTCGATGGCCCGCACCTCCTCGCCCAGGCGGGCGAAGTCGGCCGAGAGGATGGAAGGGGCGATCTTGATCATGGGGAGGACTCCTTCAATGCTGAGGGTAAGCCGAGAATCAACTACCTTTTTCGGAAACGCACCGCGAAAAACGCATCCATCCCGCCGTGGCGGTGGGGGAAGGTGCGCAGGGCGCCGCGCTCGTCGAAGAGCTCGCGCCAGTGCGGCGGCGTGACGTCGCGCAGGTCCTCGCGCACGAAGCGGGGGTTCTCTTTCAGGAAATCGGCCACCACCTCGTCCGTCTCCTCGGGGGTGAAGGTGCACACCGAATAGAGGAGCGCCCCGCCCGGGCGCACCAGCGGCGCCGTGTTGCGAAGGATGGTGCGCTGCAGCGTCGCCACGGCGCGTATATCGCTTTGCGAGCGCCGCCAGCGGATCTCCGGATTTCGCCGCAGCACCCCCAGCCCGCTGCACGGGGCGTCGACGAGGACGGCGTCGACGCTCTCGGGGGGGAGAAAATCGGGGGCCTTGGTCAAATCCCACGCACGCGCCTCGATCCCGAGGCACCCCAGCCTCTGCGCCCCGGAGGCGACGAGAGCGGCGCGCTGCGGATGGAGGTCGAGGGCGACGATCGTCGCGCCGTTTTGCGCCAGGGCGGCCAGGTGAGTCGTCTTGCCGCCGGGGGCGGCGCAGGCGTCGACGATCCGGTCCCCCGCCCTGGGCGCCGTCAGGTGGGCGATGAGGGCGCTCGCCTCGTCCTGCACCTGCCACCACCCTTCGCCCTCCCCCGGCAGAGGCCCCTCGCCGCGGGCGCTGAGAACGACCCCCTCGGGGGCGTAGGCGGTGGGCGTCCCCTCGAAGCCCGCTTCGCGCAGCGCCGCAAGAAAATCTTCCCGGGAGGTGCGAAGGGTGTTCACCCGCAGGGTGAAGGGGGCCGGCTGCGCCATCGCCTCGCCGAGGGCGAGAGCCTCCTCGGCCCCCATCTCCCTGATCCACCCCTTGGCGAGCCAGCGCGGCACCGAGGCGCCGACTTCGAGGGCGGCGACGGGGTCCTTGTGCGGGTCGGGCCAGGGGATCGCCCCTTTTTGCCGCGCCAAAGAGCGCAGCACGCCGTTGAGAAAGCCGGTGGCCCGCTCGAGCCTCTCGCTTCGGGCGAGTTCCACGGTGGTGTGGACGGCCGCGCGCTCCGGGACGCGCGAAAGCTCCAGAATCTGGTAGGCCCCCAGGCGCAAAAGGGCGAGGACCTTCGGCTCGAGCTTGGCCAGAGGCTTGCTGCACAGGCGCCCCAGCGCGAAGTCGAGGCGGCCGCGGCGGCGCAGCACCCCGTAGACGAGCTCGGTGGCGAGCCCCCGGTCGCGCGGGTCGATGCCGCGCGCGGCGTCGAGGGCGGCGTCGAGGGCCAAGTCGGCGAAGGCCCCCTCCTCCACCCGCATCAGGATGTCGAGGGCGATTTTACGCGGATCGGATGATTTCAAGAGCGTTCCATGGGGCTTTAGGCCGTTGACAACAAGGAGAAAAGAACAAAGGCAAAACCGGCCTCACGCGTCGTCGCGTGAAACGCCTTTCACTGCTCAGGTCCGAGCGGAGACGACGTGCTCGTCCAGGGCGCGCCTCACCTCCTCGAGGATGATGTGGGTGTTGAAGCAGGGGCCGTGGGGGCGGCGGTTCAAAATCCCGATGACCGGCAGGGGGTAGGCGTCGCGGATCCCCGAGGTCAGGTCGCGCTCGCAGGCGACGGCGAGGATGAAGCGGGGGCGCTTCTCGACGATGATCTTTCGGGCCAGCGTCCCCCCCGTCGCCACGGCGATGTCGACCTTGCGATCGCGCGCCAGCTCCGCCAGACCGCTGATGTCGCACTGGCCGCAGCGCACGCACTTGTCGACGTCGCCGGTGATCTTGATGGCGCAGTCGAAGAGCTGGATGCAGTGCGGCAGCAGGATGAGGGCCTTCTCGGCGGGGACGCGCAGCTCCTTGGAGCGCACCAGCTGGTTGTTCAGGGCGATGAACGACTGCTGCAGCGTGTCGCGGTCGACGCCGAAGAGGCGCCCTATGGCGATGATGGCGGGGAAGAGGTACTTGATGACGACGCCGCGAAGGCGCTGCGAGAAGAAGAGGTCGCGGCCGCACACCAGGGTGAGGACGAGCAGCGAGAGCCCCCCCACGATGACGAAGGAGACGACGGCGAGGAACGTCCCGAAGAGGATCGGCAGGACGGGGTGGATGTTGGTCAGCCCGATGCTCGGGACCCACCACAGCAAGAAGGCCAGCAGCAGGATGACCGAGCAGGCAAGACAGAGCAGGCCGATGAAGAGGCGCTTTTTCGGCTGATACGGCTCGGACGCTTCGAGCTTCCCCACATCAGGACTCCATCCGGGTGCCCGGGGGCAGGGGGCGTCCCTTGAGAAACTCGGCCGCCGCCAGGCGCTTCTTTCCCGGCAATTGCAGCTCACCGACCTGCAGAATCCCCTGCCCGCAGGCGATGCGCACCCCGTCGGCCCCGGCCGCGACGACGGTGCCGGGCTCCCCCTTGCCGTGCTCGGGGAGGGTTCGGGCGATCTTGAGCGTCTCGCCCCCCAGGGCCGTGTAGGCGCCCGGCCAGGGGTCGAGCCCCCGCACCTGGTTGTGGATCTCGGCGGCGCTGCGGCGCCAGTCGATGCGCCCGTCCTCCTTCTTGAGCATCGGCGCGTAGGTCGACAGGGCGTCGTCCTGCGCCTCGGGGGCGAGGGTCCCGGCGAGGAGGCGCTCCAGCGTCTCGGCCATCGTCTCGGCCCCCAGAAGGGCGAGACGGTCGTGAAGCTCGCCCGCCGTCTCCTGCTCGCCGATGGGGATCGACCTCTTGAGCAGCATCGGGCCGGTGTCGAGCCCCACGTCCATGAGCATGGTGGTAATGCCGGTGACGCTCTCGCCGTCGATGATCGCCTTGTTGATGGGGGAGGCCCCCCGGTACTTGGGCAGCAGCGAGGCGTGGACGTTGATGCAGCCGTGGCGCGGAATCTCCAGGACGCTCTTGGGGAGGATCTGCCCGAAGGCGACGACGACGATCAGATCGGGGGCGAGGGCGCGAAGCTCCTCCACCGCCTCGGGTGCCCGAAGTTTCGCCGGCTGGAAGACGGGGACGCCGTGCCGCTGGGCCAGAACCTTCACCGGCGGCGGAGTCAGGACGTTGCCGCGCCCCTTGGGGCGGTCGGGCTGGGTGTAGACCCCCACCACGTTCACCCCCGACTCCAGAACGGTGCTCAGGGTCGAGACGGCGAATTCGGGGGTCCCCATGAAGACGGTGCGAAGAGCTTTTCGATCGATCACAGCCGCTCCTTTTCCTGCTCGAGGATCTTTTGGTATTTTTTCTTGAAGAGCCCCCGCTTCAGCGGGGAGAGGTGATCGATGAAGAGGATGCCGTCGAGGTGATCGATCTCGTGCTGGAAAGCGACGGCCAGAAGGCCTTCGGCGCGGCGCTCCACGCAGTTCCCCTCCAGGTCGAGGTAGCGCACCTGAACGGCGGCGCTGCGCGGAACGCGGGCGTAGTACCCGGGGACCGACAGGCACCCCTCCTCCTCGCAGCTCTCCCCCTCGCGGGCAACGATCTCGGGATTGACGCACAGAAGAAGCTCCGGCTCCTCTTCCCGGGCCGAGCAGTCGAGGACGATCACGCGCTTCGACACACCGACCTGGGGGGCGGCCAGCCCCACGCCCGGCGCGGCGTACATCGTCTCGGCCATGTCGTGGGCGAGGGTGCGGATGCTCTCGTCGATCTCGTCCACCGCCGCGGCCCGCACCTTGAGCACCGGCTCGGGGTAGTGGAATATGCGTAAAATGGCCATGGTCTTTTTCCGCCTTTCGCTGCCCTGCGGCGCATGAGAGCGCAGGGGCGCGGACCCCCGCGCGCCGTTGCGCACCGGGCGACCGCAATGATTTCGCCGGAAGGGCCGAAGGAACTACGATCCCTTCAGTTTATCCGAACTATTTTAGAGGGGAGGCGCAGACAAAGTCAACACGCACAAGCGCCGCAGCCCCTCGCCGACCCGGCCCCTCCTTGCAGCAGCGCCGCGATTTGCTAGAGATAATCCCTTGGATGTGCGCTCCGATCGCGCTTCCCAGACAGGAGGAGATTTCCATGAACGCCGAAAATTCCGCCCAAACCGGCACCCCCCAGGAGCACACGCCGGGCGGCGATGAGGCGATGCGGCAGATCGCCGCCTCCCTCGAAGCCCCCGAGTCGCTCCTCCCGCATCTGCCCGAGCTACTGGCCGATCTGGACGAGCTCGGCAGCCACCCGCGCGTCATCGTCGATCTGCTGCGCCATCTCCCTGCGTTGAGCTCGGTCCTCGACCTGGGGTGCGGCAAGGGGGCGGTCGCCCTTCGCCTGGCCCGCGAGCTGCGCTTTCAGGTGCTGGGGATCGATCTGTTCGCCCCCTTCGTCGACGAGGCGAGGCGCCGCGCGCGCAGTCAGGGGGTCGACGATCTGTGCCGCTTCGAGACGGCGGACATGCGCGAGGCTCTTGCGCGCTTCAGCGGCGTCGACGCGGTGATCTACGCCGCGCTCGGCAACGCGCTGGGCGATCTGGAGACGTGCGTCGCGCTGCTGCGCGGGGCGGTGCGCCCCGGCGGCTTCATCGTTCTCGACGACGGCTTTTTGAAAAACGGCACGCCGATCGCCCGCAAAGGGTACGAAACCACCGTCCCCCGCGAAGAAGCCCTCCGGCAGCTCAGCGCCTTCGGCGACGTGCTGGAGGCCGAGGTCATCATCCCCGCGCAGGAGCTGCGGCGCGCCAACGTCCGCAACAACCGGCTCATCCGACGCCGCGCCGACGAGCTCTCGAAGCGCCGCCCCGATCTCGCCCCGATGATCGACGCCTACGTTCAGAATCAACTCGTCGAGTGCGAGACGCTCGAGACCCGCATCACCGAGGCGGTCTGGCTCCTCAGACGACGCTGAAGCTTAGCATTCTGCTGAAAAACTCGATTTTCGAGGCTGATCAAAAATGACCAGATGCAAGGCGGACGAAGTCCTGAGGATAAGGCGTACCTTGAAGGTACGTTGTTGACGAAGGATGAGGACAACGCCGCAGATGGGCGTTTTTCATCAGCCTGTTAATGCTTGAGATCGGCGCGGGAAAAAGGTATAACGGACGCATTCTTTTCCCTTCTTTCCCGGCTGCTTCGATTCGATGAGCTATCCCGCACACTCCAGCGAACGACCTGCCCCCTTCGAGATCAAGGGGAGCGCGCTGACGCTGATGGTCCTCTTCCTGCGTGAGGCCGACGTGCCGAACGTCGCCGCGCACCTCGCCCGCAAGTTCGCCGCCACCCCCGGCTTCTTCCGCAACGCCCCCCTCGTCATCGACCTGAGCGCCCTGAGCGAGGACGATGCGCCCCTCGATTTTCCGGCGCTCGTCGCGACGCTGCGCGAGCTGAGCTTCGTGCCGGTGGGGGTACGCGGCGCCGGCGAGGCGCACAAGGAGGCGGCCGTCGCCGCCGGCCTCGGCGTGCTGCCGGAGGGGCGCGCCACGAGCGCGCCGACCGTCGCCGCCCCTCCCCCTTCGGACGCCGCGCCGCCCCCCGCCAAGGTGATCACCCAGCCGGTGCGCTCGGGGCAGCGCATCGTCTCCGGGGGCGACCTGATCGTGCTCGCTGCGGTGAGCGCCGGCTCCGAGCTCGTGGCCGAGGGGAACATCCACGTCTACGGCCCTCTTCGCGGCCGCGCCCTCGCCGGCGCCCGCGGCGATGCCTCGGCGCGGATCTTCTGCCTGCAGTTCGCCCCGGAGCTGGCGGCGGTGGCGGGGGAGTATCTCGTCAACGAAGAGATCGAGCCGGCGATGCTGGGCCGGTCGGTTCAGGTCTTTTTGCAAAAGGGCCGGCTCACCCTCGAGCCCTTCTGAGTCTTTTGAGCTTTGCGCCCATTCTCGGGCGTTTTTCGCACTAACGCCCCGGCAGGGGGCACTGCAAGGAGGATGTCGAATTGGCTAAAATAGTGGTGGTGACTTCGGGAAAGGGTGGCGTGGGCAAGACCACGACGAGTGCCGCTTTTTCCGCCGGCCTGGCGCTGCGGGGCTACAAGACGGTCGTCATCGATTTCGACGTGGGGCTGCGCAATCTCGACCTGATCATGGGGTGCGAGCGCCGGGTCGTCTACGACCTGCTCAACGTCATCCATGGCGAAGGATCCCTGAACCAGGCCCTGATCAAGGATAAGCGCATCGAGAACCTCTACATCCTTCCGGCTTCACAGACCCGCGACAAGGACGCCCTCACCATCGACGGCGTCGAGCGCGTCCTCGACGAGCTGCGCGAGCGCTTCGACTACATCGTGTGCGACTCGCCGGCGGGGATCGAGCACGGCGCCATGGCCGCCATGTAC
>JBJHBH010000129.1:0-6583 GCA_050485365.1 Desulfuromonadales bacterium
GGTCAGTGTCATACCCGCACCAAGGGGAACACGGCCCACGGCCAGGGCTCCAACGACAACCGCGGATTCGTCCTCGGCAGCGGGCAGAGCCTCATGGACGTCTTCGATTACACCCGTCCCGCATGGGGCGACGGCAACCGCCAGGTTTCCATCGACGGCAAGGGACGCCGCGACCACCAGCAGGACATGGACATTCTGCTCTCCCAGTACATTCATGAAGAGCTGAACCGCGGCACCCCCGACAACCCCCACGGCGCCATGGCCTGCTTCGACTGCCACAGCGCACACGGCGTCGGCAGCAACGTGGCGTTGAGGGACTCCGGTCAACCGCACATGCTGACCGCCAACGACCCCGACGGCACGATCCGCCTGAGAGGGACGCGTGAGCAGGTCTGCCTCCCCTGTCACCGCGCCGACGACCTGGACGGACTTCTCGCCGTCCTGAACGGCCGCACCGGTTGGAGCGGTTACGGCTTCGGCAACTGGGACAACGAAGGGGGTCGCGTCGACAGAAAGGAGTACATCTGGGCCTACAACGGCCAGGGCGCGACCACCAAGGCAAATTACCGGGCCATCTGGCCCTGGGAGCGCGAAAGGTTCGTGCAGGCCGGCAGCACCATCGTCTACGGCCCCGCGCCGTGGGAAGGTGAAGTAACCGACGGGCAGAGAGCACAGGGCTTCATGACGGCCGGTTTCACGGGACCGGGCGTCTGCCTGAACTGCCACAAGGCCGCCCACAACGAGTGGAAAAACAGCTGGCACACCCTCAAGGCCACCTACGGCCCGGCCTTTGAAGGCAAAAGCGCCGGCACCGCCAACATCAACCCCTGGGTGCGAGACAACTGGAACAACCTGCTCTCGCACATGATCCTCGACCAGGTCACCGCAAGCACAGCCGACGGGTCGGTCAGAGATGCCAACCCCGGCATCAGCTTCCGCAACAACGACCTCGTCCTCACCGCGGAGAAGTTCGATCTCGAGGAGGTCGCCATCGTCGTCGGCGCCACCCGCAAGCAGCGCTACGCGGTCTACTACGACGGCAGCCCCGTTGAACAGGCCTATTTCGCCTACACCCGCAACGGCGGCATCCGTTATGAGATCATGACGACCCAGACCTTTGCAGCCGGCGGCGGAACCGGCGCCCTCCCTGATGCTTCAGAGGAAGTTCTGGTGAGGGACGGCGGCACCCCGATGGTGATCACCTTCCCAGGCAACAAAGCCCGCGGCGGCTACAACTTCCTGTTCATCGAAATCGGACTCACCGGGACAACGCCCTCGCCGAGCGGGAACAACTACGGCGAATTCCGCTCCTGGCAGGAGCGCTGCATCGGCTGCCACACCACCGGCTTCGACCCCGTCGCCTGGAACCAGGCCAAGACCGCTTTCATGGCGGACAATCGAGACGACCTGAAGGACATCTTCGTCGCCGACATCCGCATCTCCTGCGAAGCGTGCCACGGTCCGGGTGAAGCTCACGCAATCTCCCGCAGCAAGGCGGACATCGTCAACCCGGCCCGACTGCAGGGCGCCGAGCGCCAGGCCGTCTGCGGACAGTGCCACACCCGTACGGACGGCAATATCCTCCACGGCGGAGGCTCCAACGACCAGCGCGGCTTCGTCATCGGCGGCGACCTGGAGCTCATGGACGTCTTCCGTTACACTCGACCCGCCTGGGGCGAAGGGAACCGTCAGGTCTCCATCGACGGCAAGGGACGCCGCGACCACCAGCAGGACATGGACATCATGCTCTCCAAGTACATCCATGAGGATCTTATGGGGAGGACATCGTCCTATCACGGCAACCAAGCCTGTTTCGACTGCCACAACGCCCACGGAGTGGGGAGCAACGTCGAGCTCGGACCGGCTGGGCAACAGCACATGCTGACTGCGAACGACCCGGACGGAACGATCCGCCTGAGCGCCCCCCGTCAGCAGATGTGCGGCACCTGCCATTCCAACGTGACGAGCATCCTCGGCGTCTTCAACGGAGCGACCGGCTGGACTGATGTCACGTACGGATGGCCTTGGGGCGGCACCGCCACCTGGAACAACGAGCGCGGCCGCGGCGACAGAAAGCAGCACATCTTCAGCAGCGACCGCCAAGGCAGAAGCTTCGGTCTCGCCCCCGAGGAGTACATCTGGGGCAAGAGAACGGCCGATGCTGCCTCTTGGGAGCCGATCTGGCCCTGGGAGATCGACCGCTACTTCGACGTTCGTGAAGGTGCGAATCCCAACCCGTAAGCTGAACCGGTTTGCCCCTGAAATGGAATAGCTTCACCGGAAGCTGTTCTATGAGCCCCGCCTCTTCAGAGGCGGGGCTTTTTTTTTCTGACGGCCGGCGAGACATGGTCCGGAGCATCACCTCCTTTCTTGCGAATCAGACTTCCCTCTTTGCTATACTGGCCTCATTCCCTCCGGAGGTCATTCATGGCAATTCCCTGGATTCAGTTGATCAAATACGCTCCGACGGTTCTTTCGCTCACCCGCGAGGTGATGCAGCGCGCCTCGGCGACGACGCGCCCCCTAGATCGGGATGCGCGCATCGCCGAGCTCGAGCGCAACATGCAGCAACAGGCCGAGGCGCTTCATGCGCTGGCGACGCAGATGGAGGGGCTGACGAAGGCGGTCGCCTCCTTGCGGCGCGCCCTGACGACCGCCGTGGCCCTCGCGATCGGGTCTTTCGGGCTGGCGCTGGCCGCCCTGTGTTTGGTTCTGTTGCGCTGAAAGCCGCCCCGGCCTGCCGCCGAGCGCCCAAACCTCTTTGCATTGAAGGTTTTGCCATGTCCCTCGACCTGACGACCCCCGCCCTCCTTTTTCCCGCCATCTCGCTTCTTCTTCTGGCCTACACCAACCGCTTCCTGGCGCTGGCGTCGCTGATACGGACCCTGCACGGGCTGCACAAGGACAACCCCGACGAGGTCATCATGGGGCAGATCGCCAACCTGCGTCGCCGCATCAACCTCATCCGTGACATGCAGGCCGTCGGGGTGCTCAGCCTCTTTCTGTGCGTGCTGTGCATGTTCGTCCTCTTCGCCGGAGAGATCCTCATCGGACAGCTCCTCTTCGGCCTGAGTCTGCTGCTGCTCATGTGGTCGCTGTGGCTCTCCATCGTCGAGATCCGCATCTCGGTAAAAGCCCTCGATCTGCAGCTTCGGGATCTGGAGGGATAAAGGCCATCCTGCCCCGACGCGGCCCTCTGCTCTCGGACTTCAGGCTCTCCTTCCACCCCCTCACCCTTGCCCCTCCCCCAATCCTTGCTAAAGTTTTCATGTTCCTTTGTCTTTTCGCGTAAAGGAGGATTGAATGGTAAACGAGGAATCGGCCGTGACGGGGGATACCCCTTTGCCGCAGGAGGGACGTCGGCGCGTCGTCATCGAGGGGGTCTGGCCTGAGATCGACGGGGGGCGCTTCGCGGCCAAGCGGGTTGTCGGAGAGAAATTCGTCGTGCAGGCCGACGTCTTCGGCGACGGCCACGACGAGGTGACGGCCCTCCTTCTGTACCGCCACCACAGCGAGGATCAGTGGCACAAGACGCCGATGCGGCCGCTGGGAAACGACCGGTGGGAAGGGTTTTTCGTCCCGCAGGAGATCGGAGCCTACCTTTACACCCTGGCCGGGCGCGTCGACCATTTCGAGACGTGGAAGCACGATCTGGCGAAAAAACTCGATGCGGGGCGCGACCTGAAGGTCGACATCCTCATCGGCGTGGCGATGATCGAGGGGGCTGCCGAGCGGGGTGGCGAGGACGGCGAGAAGCTCCTCGGCTACGCCGAACGCCTCAAGGAGACTCCTGACGACCCTTCGGCGCTGGCCGTCGCGTCCGAAGAGCTCCTCGGCGAGTTGATGGCGATTCACCACGATCCGAAGCTGGTGACCCATTACGACAAGGAGCTGCGGCTCACCGTCGATCGCGAGCGTGCCCTGTTCAGCGCCTGGTACGAGTTCTTCCCCCGCTCGGTCTGCTCCGACGGCGATGGGCACGGCACTTTCGCCGAGTGCGAAAAGCTCCTGCCGGAAATCGCCCGCATGGGGTTCGACATCGTCTATTTCCCCCCCATCCACCCCATCGGTTTGACCTTCCGCAAAGGGAAGAACAACAGCACCACGGCGGTGGAGGGCGATCCGGGGAGCCCCTGGGCCATCGGCGCGCCGGACGGGGGACACAAGGATGTTCACCCGGAGTTGGGCAGCGTCGAGGATTTCGAGAAGTTCATCACCGCGGCCGCCGGCTACGGCATCGAGGTGGCGATGGACATCGCCTTTCAGGCCTCGCCCGATCACCCCTACGTGCGCGAGCACGCGGCGTGGTTCCGCTGGCGCCCCGACGGGACGGTGCAGTACGCCGAGAACCCGCCGAAGAAGTACCAGGACATCATCCCCTTCGACTTCGAGTCGCCCGAATGGCGCACGATGTGGAGCGAGCTCACCGACGTCTTTCGCTTCTGGATCGAGCGGGGGATCACCGTCTTTCGCGTCGACAACCCCCACACCAAGGCCTTCGGCTTCTGGGAGTGGGCCATCGGCGAGATCAAGCGCGACTACCCCGAGGTCATCTTCCTCTCCGAGGCCTTCACGCGCCCCAAGGTGATGTACCGGCTGGCCAAGCTCGGCTTCTCGCAGTCGTACACTTATTTCTCGTGGCGAAACACCGCCGCCGAGATGGAGCAGTATCTCAAGGAGCTCACCAGGGCGCCGGTGCGCGACTTCTTCCGCCCCAACTTCTGGCCCAACACCCCGGACATCCTCCCGGAATTTCTGCAGTACGGCGGCAAGCCCGCCTTCGTCATCCGCTTCATTCTCGCCTCGACCCTCTCGGCGAGCTACGGCATCTACGGCCCCCCCTTCGAGCTCTTCGTCCATCAGGCGGTCCCCGGAAAGGAGGAGTATCTCGATTCGGAGAAATACGAGGTGCGCTGCTGGGACTGGGACGATCCGCGCCACATGCGCGACCTTATCGCCGCAGTCAACGCCGTGCGCCGCGAAAACCCCGCCCTGCAATCGACGTGGAACGTGCGCTTTTGCCGCTGCGAGAACGACAACATCCTCGCCTACATCAAGGCGACGGAAGACCGCTCGAACATCCTGCTGGTGACGGTGAGCTTCGATCCGTTCAAGGCGCAGTCGGGGCGGGTGCGCCTGCCGCTGGACGAGCTCGGCATCGTCCCGGGGCACCCCTTCCTGGTGCACGACCTGCTCAGCGGCGAAAACAGCATCTGGCACGGCGAATGGAACGAGATCGAGCTGTCGCCCCACGCGATGCCCGCGCGGATCTTCCGCCTGCGCCCGCGCCTGCGCCGGGAGCAGGATTTTGATTATTTCATGTGACATGTAGGGGCGTCGTTTCGGCGCCCGGGCGGGACAACCCCGCCCCTACCGACAGGATGAGAGATGCCATGCCCCGAAACGACATCGTATTGACCGACGATCCTTTCTGGTACCGCGACGCCATCATCTATCAGCTCCACATCAAGGCCTTCTACGACGCCGACGGCAACGGCATCGGCGACTTCCGCGGCCTGATCGAGAAGCTCGACTATCTGCAGGAGCTCGGCGTGACGGCGATCTGGCTCCTGCCGTTCTACCCCTCGCCGCTGCGCGACGACGGCTACGACACCGCCGACTACCGCAACGTCCACCCCCAGTACGGCACCCTCAAGGACTTCAAGGAGTTCCTGAAGGCCGCCCACCGCCGGGGGCTGCGGGTCATCACCGAGCTCGTCATCAATCACACCTCGGACCAGCACCCCTGGTTCCAGAGGGCGCGGCGGGCCAAACCCGGTTCGGCGCACCGCGACTTCTACGTCTGGAGCGACACCCCCGAGAAGTACCAGGACGCCCGCATCATCTTCCAGGACTTCGAGTCGAGCAACTGGTCGTGGGACCCGGTGGCCAAGGCCTACTTCTGGCACCGCTTCTACTCGCACCAGCCCGACCTCAACTTCGAAAACCCCCAGGTGCAAAAAGAGGTGCTGCGGGCCCTCGACTTCTGGTTCGAGATGGGGGTCGACGGGCTGCGCCTCGACGCCATCCCCTACCTGTACGAGCGTGAAGGGACCAACTGCGAGAACCTCCCAGAGACCCACGCCTTTTTGAAGAAGCTGCGCGCCCACGTCGACGCCAAGTTCAAGAACCGCATGTTCCTGGCCGAGGCGAACCAGTGGCCCGAGGACGCCGTCGCCTACTTCGGCGACGGCGACGAGTGCCACACCGCTTTTCATTTCCCGATCATGCCGCGCATGTACATGGCGCTGATGATGGAGGACCGCTTTCCGGTCACCGACATCCTCGACCAGACCCCCGCCATCCCCGAGAACTGCCAGTGGGCGATGTTTCTGCGCAACCATGACGAGCTCACCCTCGAGATGGTCACCGACGAGGAGCGCGACTACATGTACCGGGTCTACGCCACCGACCCGCGCGCGCGCATCAACCTCGGCATCCGCCGCCGCCTGGCGCCGCTGCTGCTGAACAACCGCCGGCGCATCGAACTGATGAACATCCTGCTCTTCAGCCTGCCGGGGACGCCGATCATCTACTACGGCGACGAGATCGGCATGGGGGATAACTACTACCTGGGCGACCG
>JBJHBH010000130.1:0-6553 GCA_050485365.1 Desulfuromonadales bacterium
AAGAAGTCGTGAATCTCTGCGAGGAGGGCGGCCGGCTCTTCCTTCGCGTCTTCCAGCGCGGCGATGGCCTCGGCATGGAAAAAGCCCTTCGCCAGCGTCTCCAGGCGTTCTCGATTGAACCACTCGACGCCGTCGTAGACGTTGCAGCCGAGATAGGTGCAGGCGTCCGGGTCCTCCAGAAGATCGAGGAAGCGGCTGCGCAGCTCCTGCGTCGGGCCGCCGTGGCGCAGCAGAAGCTGGACGAGTTGCACCTCTCCCGCCGCCTCCCAGTGGGACAGGTCGAAGGGGGGATCGCCGACGCTGAGGACCTCCTGCAAAGTGTGCAGAAGAAGATACTCCTCGGTCCACCGCGCCACCTGGTGCGGCGTCGCTTCAGGCTGCAGCGCGCGGATGCGGCGCAGAATAATCGATGGAAGGACGATACGCAAGAGCTCTGAGGAAACTTTTCCGCCCTTTACCCGAAGATCGAGGGCCTCGACGGCGCTCTTCTCCCCGGCGGTTTTTCCTTTGAGCCGCGCCGCGCGCCGCAGCGCCTCCAGGTCGTCGGAGACGCCGCGGACGGCTTCGGCCGGTTCGCCGTCAAGAGACGCCGTCTGCTTGAGCACCGCATAGAAGTCGGCGGCGTTCTGCCGGAAGCTCTGCGGGAGGGACGACGCGCTCCAGCCCTTCTCGTCCCCACTCAGCAACGCGCCGAACCCCTTGAGCAGGCCGGGGAAGACCGCGTGGCGGAACGCCTCGAGCAGCGGCGCGTAGCGGATCTTCTTCCATTCCAGATCGAGGCTCGCTACGGGGCGTCCCTGCAGGGTGTGGCACAGCCACCCCCAGGAGCCGTCTTCGTCGACGATTTCGCGAAAATCGAGCAGGGCGTAGTACTGATAGGGGCCGAACTCGAGGTGCAAGCCCTGCTCGCACAGCTCGCGGCCGCGGCGCAGGTATTCGAGGCCGGTGCGGAAGTCGCGGAAGCGGTAGTAGTGTTTCTCTTCGGCGCTCAGCCCCAGCGCCCGGCCGAGATCGGGCGAGACCGTCGTCTCGGCGCCCGAGCCGTCCTTCACTTTTTTGGGGACCGAAGTGCGCAGCCACCCCGAGGTGTGGCCGTGGCGGTTGTAAAACGCGATGAGCGCCCGCTCCGAGCCGCGGCGATTGCTGTAGGCGATGACGTCTTCGTTGACGTGGTCGCCGGCGAAAAAGTCGTACAGGACGAAATCCTCCGAGCCGCTGAAGAGCCACCGGCGGCGCATCAGGGGGAAGATCTGGTCTTCGTGGTGGCGGCGCATCCCCTCGTCGACCTTCTCGTCCCAGTACGCCTTGCGATACTCCATCCCGTACTTCTCGCGCAGCCCTTCGATCTGGCCGTGGCCGAACATCGGCAGCCCCGGCATCGTCACCAGCATGACGGCGACGCCGAAGTACTTCTCGCCGTGGCCGAACTGCTCCACCGCCGTCGCCTCGTCGGGGTTGTTCATGAAGTTGACGAAGCGCTTGAGAATCTCCGGATTGAAATCGAGGATGTTCTTGATGACCGAGCGGTACTTGGCGTTGTCCTCGGTCTTGAACATGTTCATGAAGGCGCTGTTGTACACCCGGTGCATCCCGAGGGTGCGCACGAAATAACCCTCCATGAGCCAGAACGCCTCGGCCAGCAGCAGCGTGTCGGGGACTTCGGCCGCCACCCGGTCGACGACCTCGCGCCAGAACTCGACGGGGAAGGCGCGCTCGAAGTCTTCGCGGCTCATGGCGTGCTCGGCGCGGCTCGGCACCCCGGCGCCCCCGCCGGGCTGAGGGAACCAAAGGCGCTGGTAGTGCTTTTTGGCCAGCGTCATGGCGGCGTCGAAGCGAATGATCTTGTAGCGGCGCGCGACGTGGAGGATCGTCTGGATCATCGCCTCGCGTACCTCGGGCAGCAGGAAGTTGAGCTGCGCGGTGTCGTTCCACGGCAGGTGGGTGCCGTCGTTGCCGTGATAGATGTAGCGTACCCGCCCGCTGTGGCGATCGACGTGCTGGAAGACGACCGCCGCGTCGGAGTGGTTCCAGTAGCCGTCCTCGACACGCAGCGAGACGTCGTCGCTGAAGGAGAGGTCCGGCCCGGTGAAGCGGTACGAGGGGTAGGGGGGGTGATCGAGCTGGACGAACCAGTCGGGGTGCTCGCGCGTCCATTTGGAGTAGATCCCCGTGTGGTTGGGGACGACGTCGCACCCCAGCCGGATGCCGCGCGCCTCGCAGCGCCGCTGCAGATCGGCGATGGCCTCCTCTCCCCCCAGGTCGTGGGAGACGACGTAGTCGTAGAGCGAATAGGCCGAGGAGACCGCCTCGGGGTTCCCCATGATCTGCTTGATCTTCTGCGAGGCGGGCGAGCGCTCCCAGATCCCGATGAGCCACAGCGAATTGAAGCCCCAGCGGGCGAGCTGATCGATCTCCTCGTCGGGGATGTGGTCGAGGCGCGTGATGGCGCGGCCGTACTTTTTCGAGAGTTGGTCGAGCCAGACGTAGATCGTCTTGGCGATGAGCACGACGTTGCTCATCCAGTCGGCGTCGGGGCTGAAGCGCTCGGGCTCGTCGTACTGGAGATCGGTGCGGGCGAAGCGCGGCACCTCGATGGGGCCGCGGCCGAAGCTGCGCATCTGCGTCTCTTCGCGCACCACGTCGAAGGCGGTGAGGATGCCGCTCAGAAGCTCGGGCGGCAGAAACTGCCCCCAGTTGCGCTGGATGTATTCGAGCTGCCCGGCGAGCGAGTGGGGAGCGGCGCGCAGCGGGGCCTGCAGCAGTTCGAGCAAAGAGCCGCCGAGGGCGCCGTGCGACGCCTCCAGCCCGAGCCGCTCGTCCAGAGAGGTGAGGGTGCGGCGGTAGCTGATCCGGTCGTTCAGCTCGCTATCGTCGAACAGAACGATCATCGGGGCGGCGGCGGGATTTCCCGCCTGTACGCTGAGGATGAAGAGCTCCATCATCGTCAGGCGGCGGTGCGCCTCCCCCTCGTCGCCGCCGAGAAAGTCCCGGGGCTCCTGACCGAGGTGGACGGCCGCAGGGGGGAAGAGCTCGACAAAGCTCTCCAGCGTGGGGCGAAGGGTCGGCAGGGAAATCTTCTGCGCGGCGATCTCGGCCTCCTCAAACCCGAAGGAGCACCGGCGCAGGGAGAAATAGCGGTCGATCATGAAGCGAAAGGTGCGGTTCAGCAGCGCCAGCAGGTTGAGCTGCCCGGCGCTCACCTGGCGCTCCGGCTCCTTCAGCCCCATCCCCAGCGACAACAGGCGCAGGCCGTACAGGTGCGAGATGGACGGGTCGCGAAGAAGCTCGGCCGTCAGGCCGAAATCGTTCCACGCGCGGGCGCGGATCTGTACCTGCAGGGGGAAGTATCGGTCGTTCGAGTGTCGGTTCGTCATCTCGATTCCTTGAAATCAGGCACTAGGCACGAGGCGCTAGGCGAAAGGTTTAAGAAAAGGCTAAAGGCAAACCGCTGAAGGTCAAGGCTCAGCGGACAATCCCCGACGTATCGGCTTCGCGCAGAAAGCGCGCCGCCTCCTCGGGGGGGGTCGGGTTCATGTAGAAACCGGTCCCCCACTCGAAGCCGGCGATCTTGGTGAGCCGGGGGATCAGCTCGATATGCCAGTGGTAGTCGTAGGGGAGCGATCCCCAGTAGCCCGGCTTTCCGAGGCGCAGATGCATCGGCGGTGCGTTGTGCAGCACGAAGTTGAAAGGGGGGTCGCGCAGGGCGCTGCGCAGACGCACCATCGTGTCTTTGAGCGCTTCGGCCAGTGCGCCGAGCTCGCGGTCGCACAGCAGGGCGAAGTCGTGGCCGTGGCGGCGCGGCAGCAGACGCAGCTCGAAAGGGAACGACGACGCGTAGGGGGCGAAGACGACGAACTCGCCGTCGTCGCGCACGATCCGCGCCCCGTCGGCCAGCTCCTGCTGAAGGATGTCGCACAGCAGACAGCGCTCCTTGCGCTCGTAGTATTCGCGGCAGGCGGTCAGCTCCGTCGCCACGTTCGGGGGGGTGACCGGCAGGGCGATGAGCTGCGAGTGCGAATGGGAGATGGTGGAGCCCGCCTCCGAACCGTGGTTTTTGAAGATGAAGATGTAGCGAAAGCGCGAATCGCGGCGCAGATCGAGGAGCCGGGCGCGGTAGGCGCGCAGAACGTCGGTGATCTGCGCGCACGGCAGCTCGGACATGGAGAGATCGTGCTCGGGGGTCTCCACGACGATCTCGTGGGCGCCGATGCCGTTCATGGCGTCGTAGAGCCCCGTGCCGCGCTTCTCCAGACTCCCCTCGATGCGCAGAGCCGGGTACTTGTTGGGGATGACCCGCACTCTCCACCCCGGGCCGTCGGGGGGGCTCCCCTCGGGGCGCACGGCGAAGACCTCGCGGGTCGTCTTCTCCTCGCGGCCACGGCAAAAAGGGCACGCCTCCATGGCGATGCGCTCGCGCGACACCATGAAATCCCGGGGACGGCGCCCCCGGTCCGAGGTGATGATGACCCAGCTCTTCTTCAGCGGATCCCAGCGCAGTTCGCTCATAAAAACCCAGGCTATAGGCTATGGGCGATAGGCAATGGACAAGGGGAAAGGCATTTGGGGCTCTCCTCTTGCCCATCGCCTCGTGCCTATCGCCTATGCTCCTTGCAATTCCCCCTTCCACCGTTCGACCTTCTCGCGGTAGGTCGCCACCAGCTTGTCGGCGCGCCCCTCGTCGGCCGCCTCGGCGTAGATGTGAACGATGGGGGCGAGCTGGTCGGGTAGCACGAGGGCCCAGTCCCCTCCCATCTGCACTTTGACGCCGTCGATGAAAGAGGCCTCGCGATCGACCGAGTCCTCGCTCATCTTGCGCATGATCCCCCCCTTGTAGTCCCAGGGGCAGGGGAGCTGGATGTGCCGAAAGGCGCGGTGCGGGATGCTGCGGCGGATCTGGCTCAGGGTGCGCTCGGTGCGCCCCAGCAACTCCAGCGTCTTGGCGACGGCGAACAGGGCATCGAAGTTGGCCTGGAAGGGGGGGAAGGCGAAGCGGCCGTCCATGGAGGCGGCGAGCTGCACGCTGCGGCCCCGGGCCGCCTCGACCAGCGAGCGCCCGTCCGCCTTGGTGCGCACCACCGTCAGCCCCGATTCGCGGGCGAGGTCTTCCACCGCCAGGGGCGCCGGCACCGGCAGGACGATCGAACCCTGCTTCTCGGCGCGGCAGCATAGCGCGGCCAGGGTCACCATGGCGTCGTCCTCGGAGAGGACCGATCCGGTCTCGTCGACGATGCGCATCCGTTCGCCCGACGGCCCCATCCAGAAACCGGCCGTCGCTTCGAGGGTCACCACGATGCGCGAGAGCTGATCCATGGCGCGCGCCGCCTGCTCGGGGGTGTTGCCGGGGCGGTCTTCGCTGACGTGAGAGTTGAGCTCGATCACCTCGCACCCCAGCTCCGCCAGAATTCCCGGCAGGATCGTTCCGGCGGGGGAGTGGTTGAGGTCGACCACGATCTTTGGGGCCGTCTTTCGCAGCACCTCGGCGTCGATGGCGCGCAGGAATCCCTCGCGGTAGAAATCGTAGATGCGCGGAATCTCGGAAATCCCCCCCGGCTCCGAGAAGTGCACCCTTCGGAAGTTCTCCTTGTAGAAAATGCGCTCGATCCCCTTGGCGGCGGTGGAGGAGATCTCGTTCCCTTCGCCGTCAAAGAAGATGATCTCGGTGGCCGCCGGGTCTTCGGGCGACTGGCGGAACTGGACCCCTCCCACTTCACCGAAGGTAGTGAGCTTGTAGCGAAGCACCGGCAGCGAGACCATCTTGGTGTCGCGCACGTTGACCCCCGCCGACAGGAGCCCCCCGACGAAGGAGCGCTTGAGCATGCGCGAGGAGCGGATGGCGTCGCGGCCGCACAGAACGAAGGCGTCCTTGGGGAGGGTCGATCCGTAGGCCGCCCCCAGCTTGGCCGAGAACTCGGGGGTCAGCTCGATATTGGTCAGCCCGCGCACCTGCGCCCCCTCGAAGAGGCTGCGGCGCCACTTCTCGCCCCAGATCAGGTTGGTGGTGACGGTGGAGCCGCTCTCGATGACTTTGCGCGGCCATACCTTCACGTCCTGTTTGATGTGGGCGCCATTGCCGATGGTTGTCTCGTCGGCGATCACCGCCCCTTCCTCGACGATCACCTTCTGACCGATGCGCACGTTGTTGCACAGCACGGCCCCTTTGACGGTCGAGCCCTTCTTGACGTAGACATTGTCCCACAGCACGGCGTTCTCGAGCTCGGTGCCGTCCTCGATGACGCAGTTGCGCCCCACCACGCAGTTCTTCATGCGCACCTTGCCCAGAACGTGCGAGTTGTCGCCGAGAACGACCATCCCTTTCAGAAGCGACAGGTCGCGCTCCTCCACCAGCGCCTCGTCGCCGAGGTGGATGTCGTCGCGCACGATGCGCTCCCGGACCTTCACGGCCACCCGGTGCGCGGCGATGTCGCGGCACGCCTCCAGGTAGGCGTCGGTGTTGCCGACGTCGGCCCAGTACCCCTGCATGCTGCAGCCGTACAGCGGCCGCCCCTCTTCGAGCATCCGGGGGAAGATGTCCTTGGACCAGTCGCGGTTCTCC
>JBJHBH010000131.1:0-6380 GCA_050485365.1 Desulfuromonadales bacterium
CATGACAAGGGTGTCTGGCGCCATGGACGGCGCCAGTCAAGCGGCCATGGACGGCGAAAAGCGTCCCTTGACATGGGAGTTGTGACCCCAGACTGAACAGTTATAGACGATGATACGATGAGCGCAAAGAGGTTGGAATGAACGAATTCGACACGACGAACTTCATCACTTTCGGAACGATCTCCCTCGCCGTCGGCGGTCTCTCGCTCGCCTTCGGCAACGCGACGGGATTCTTTTTGCTGCTGCTGGTGGGGCTCGCCTTTTACGGGGCCGCCATTCGGACGGCGCGCCGCAAGCGCAACGTGCCCCCGGCCGAAAAGAGCCCCGAGAAGGGCAAAAAGGAGAAGGGGTCCAAGCGATAGCGAACGGGTCGGCAAGGTCGCTCCCCTTCCCCGGCCGGAAGGAGGGAGCGACCTTGCCCGTCCCTCAGTGCTTCATGCCGCTGATCTGTTTTCCGATCTCTTCGGCCCGCTCGCCCAGGATCTGCTGCGCTTTTTCGAACAACTCCTCCTCTTCCTCGGAGATGTGGTGAAGGACGTTCTCCTTCATCACCGAGAGTTTGGCCATCCACTTCTCGCTCACCTGAATGCGCTCGAGCTCCCTGAGTAAAAGCTTCACCACGTGGTGCTCCTCGATCGACTCCAGAACGTTCTCGTGGGTCTGCTGCGCGTCGCGTATCGCCGGGTAGAAGAACCTCTCCTCGCCCTCCATGTGGCGTTGCAGTTCCTTTCGCAGCTCGCCGAAGAGCTTCTCCAACTCCTTCTTCTTTTTCTGCGGCTCATCCTTCATCGCGTCGAATTGGTGGAACATCTGCTTAACCTTCTGATGGTCCTGCCGCAACATATCGAAAAGTTCCATCTTTTCTCTCCTGTAGCTCGCTTTCGGGGTTGACGGTCCGTGAAATTTAGCCCCGACCCTCCCAATGTCAAGCGCCGCCGATCAGGTGAGCTTCTTGCGGCAGGCGGCTTCCTGCTCGGCGCTGCCGATGAGGATGAGATTCGATCCGGCGGCGAGCTTCTCGTCGGGCGACGGCAGGACCGTCGCCTCCTGCCCCTGCTGCTCCACCGCGATGACGGTGCAGCCGGTGCGGTCGCGAATGCCGGAGGTGCGCAGCGTCTTTCCGTTCAGGGAAGGGGGCAGGGGGAAGCGAAAGACGTTCATCCCCTCGGAGAGGAAGATCGACGCCTTGTGCTCCAGGATGTTCATCAATATGTTGGCCCCCACCGAGGCGTTGGAGACGACGAAGTCGGCCCCCGCGCTGTAGAGCTGATCGACGTTCTCCTCGCGGTTGGCGCGGGCGACGATGCGCACATGGGGGTTGAGGCGGCGGCAGGCCAGGGTGAAAAAGATGTTGGCGCCGTCGTCGTTGGTGGTGACGATGAGCCCCTTGGCCTCTTCGATGGCCGCCTGCTGCAGGATGGAGCGGCTGGTGGCGTCGCCGATGACGGCGATGTGCTCGCTGCAGTGCGGGTTGGGCATCTGGTCGACGAGGATGAAGGGGACGGGGCGGCGCTCCAGGAAGGTCGCCGCCGCGCACCCGATGCGGCCGTGTCCGATGATCAGCACGAGATCCTCCTCGGCCTTCTCCCCCGTGACCCGCTCCAGCTCCTCCAGGTGCTCCTGCGTCCCCACCACCACGATGACCGTATCGTCGCCCAGCACCGTGGTCGGCACGGGTATGGAAAAGTCTCCGCGCTCCCAGATCCCGACCACCGCCAGCCCGGTGCGTTCGCGCACGCGCGCTTCGGCCAGGGTCATGCCGGCGAAGGGGGTGCCGTAGACGGGGAGCTCGGCCACGAGCAGCTTGCCGAAGGAATCGAGGACGTGGGCGAGCGCCCCCCGCGTGGTGGCGCGGGTCGCCAGGTCGCGGCCGAGGATCCGCTTGAGGGGGATGAGTTGGTCGGCGCCGGCGAGGCGCAGAAATTCCATGTGCTCGGGCTCCTCGACGATGGCGGTGACGGGCGTCTTGCACAGCGAGCGCACCGTGAGGATGATGTTGGTGTTGGCTGAATCGCCCATGTTGGCGATCAGGTAGCGCGCCGAGGCGACCCGCAGCCTGGTGAGGACTTCGGGGTCTGCCGGGTTGCCGTAGACGACGCTGAGCCCCTCCACTTCCTGAAGGCGCTGCGCTTCATCGAAGTTCTCGGTGACGAAATAAAAGGGGCTGTGCAGCGAATCGAGCTTGCGCGCCAGCGCCTGGGTCACCGGATCGAAGCCGAAGATCACGATGTGGTCTGAAACCTCCGGCGGCACCCCGAGGGCGGGGCGAAAGCGCATCCGGTGCTCGATCCACGGGGCGAGAAAGAGGCTGATCATCCCGAAGGGGAGAAAGATGAGCAGGAAGATCACGCCGGAGATGGTGACGATCGCAGAGAAGAGACGCCCCGGATCCGAGGCGAAGGTGATGTCGCCGTACCCCAGGGTCGTCATGGCGGTGATGACCCAGTAGAAGCCGGTGATGAACGAGTGCTCCTCCCCTTCGAGGTGGCGCTGAAGGAACTGGAACATCAGCGAGTAGGCGACCACCAGGGCGGCCAGAAAGCCGCAGTAGGTGAGGAGCACTTTCAGGTTCTGCCGCGCCCTCCCCCGAAGGAAGTAGGCCATTTCGGAAACGACGAATTTCACTTGGATTCTCCCCTGCGCAACGCTTCGGTATGGCGCCGCCCGGGGCGCCTCCGGCGACTATGGCATGGATGATGGAGGGGGTCAAGATTCGCCGACGAGAGCGGCGCATGCGCCATCGCCGCTGCGTCGGCAACACAAAGGCTTGTCTCGACGGCGCCGCGGCGCTACCATCGAAAACACCTCGATCCCGCCGCAAGGGGAGCCATGCGTTCTGTCGTCCCGATCACATTTGTGCTGAGCCTCGTCTTCGCGACCCCGGCCTCGGCGCTCCAGGGCGCCCCCGGGGCGGACTTCTTCTGGCTCAAGTACCTGCTGTGGCCGCCCTTTCTCCTTTTGGCCCTGTGGTGGCTCGTGAAGGGAGGGCGCGCACCGGGGCAGGGTAGGGGGGGCTATCCGCTGAAGACCTTCCGCCTCGCCATGCTCGCGGCCGTCATCCTCTTCGGCTTCGCCTTGGGGAGCGTGCCCAACCCCGTGGAGACCTTCCTCGGCGTTTTCTCCGGCGCGGGGGGCGGGGCCGCGACGCTTGGGGGGACGCTCCTTGCGCTGCTCTTCTTCACCGTGTTCGCTCTGGTCGGCAACAAGCTGATCTGCGGATGGGGGTGCCCCTTCGGCACGCTGCAGGAGCTTCTCTACACGCTCCCCTTCGCCCGCAAGATCAAAGCGAACCAGCTCCCCTTCATCGCCACCCTGCCGGTGCGCACCGTCGCGACGGCGGTCTTCATCCTCCCCCTGTTGGGCCTCTTCGGGGGCGTCTCCCTCTACGGCGCCGTCGACCCCTTCCTGCTGTTCGATCTCGACCTCGTCCGGGTCGCCGCCCTCGTCTTCATCGCCGCCTTCCTGTTCCTCTCCTTTTTCGTCTACCGCCCTTTCTGCCAGCTTCTTTGCCCCTTCGGGTGGTATTCGTGGCTCATCGAGCGCTTCAGCCTCTACGGCATCCGCATCCGCCGCGACCGCTGCACCCGCTGCAACGCCTGCGCTCGCGCCTGCCCCCTCGAAGCCGCCCGCGGACGCCTCCTCGCCTCCCCCATGCCCGCCGACTGCTTCTCCTGCGCCCGCTGCCTGAGCGTCTGCCACGCCTCGGCCATCGAGTACGCAAAGCGTTAGAATCGTTGCGACTCTGCTGGGAGGAAGGGGTTTTTTACGTTGACGATGGGATTAGAACTCGGGTACTTTGCCTATATTGAATCTCATGGGGAAGGCAGGGGGGATGCTTTTTTACCGGAAAGAGTCGAACAGATTTGGCAGCCTTCGCGCCGTTGCAGAACGGTCGGGGGCTTTTCTGTTTTTGCGCCCAATCTGCAGATTGGGCGGATCCGCATAATCTGCCACAGCAAACATTGGCCTGGCCAATAGGGGAGAATTGCTTCGATTGCGGGGTTTTGTGCGTAAAGCAAGTCGGATTCTGCGCAGGTAGGCGGATCAATCAATTCTCGTTATGGAACAGAGGAGGAGGGCAGGTGAAGCGATTACTCGACATCAATAACTTCGGAAGTACCGACGCTGATGCTGACGATCTACTAGACGTGGCGTTCGAAAGTCACGCAGCATATGTAGATGGTATTGAGCACCGCAGGCCGGTTGTCATTGGACGCAAGGGTAGTGGAAAGACCGCAATCTATAGAAAGATCATTAGGACTCGAGAGTTCAATGTATTTTCGTATGGCCACACTTTTACCGACTACCCATGGAATCACCATCACTTACAGGGTATGGCAGGCGTCCCTGAGGAACAGCGATTTGTCCATAGTTGGCGATACTTGATTCTAATGACTATTGCGAAGATCCTGCTAAATCAGGATCGAAGTCAGCCGTGGAGCGATATTGCGCTGGAGCATCTTTACAAAATAGAGAGGTTTGTGGTTGACTCGTACGGTTCACGCGATCCGGACCTGACGCAACTATTTAGCCCATCAAAGAGGTTGAGAATTCGTCCACACCTCAATGTAGGTGGAGCCATGGATGCTGGCGTAAATCTTGAATCTGTTCCTACGTCGGAACTTCCGAAGCTGTTCCAAGAAGTCAACTCTTCAATTGCTGAATCGATTTCGGTCTGCCTAAACCCAGAGCACAACTACTATGTTTGTTTCGATGAATTGGACAAGGGGTTTGATCCTAACGACCCTCATTATTCAAACATGTTGGTTGGTTTAATATTGGCTGCAAATTCATTAAACGCGAAATTCAGAGATGCCGGGAATAAGACGTCTGTAATTTTATTTTTACGTGACGATATATATAGAATATTGCAGTTTGAAGATAAAAACAAAATAACAGAAAACTTTATGTCTTTGATAGAGTGGGATGGAAGGAACTCTCCTTGGACACTGAAGGGTCTGCTGGAAAGGCGTTTCGGGGCAACTCTAAATCATGGGAACCCTTGTGGCTGGGATGATGTGTTTGACGAAGCCCAGCAGATGAGTGGTCGACAGCCGAAGTACCAACATATCCTTGATAGAACATTTTGTAGACCTCGAGACGCTATCAAATTTGCAAACGAGGTGCTTAAGGCATACAAGGGTCGCGGTGGAGACGAAACAGGGAAATTTCAGAACGAAGACATTATTGCGGCTCGCGTGAACTTTTCAGAGTACCTACTGAAGGAACTCGGCGACGAGATCTTTAAACACATTCCTAAACACCGTGACTACCTCGACATATTGAAGTCGCTAGAAGCTCTTCAGTTCGGTAGTGATGAATTTGCAGAAATTTGTATCCGCCGCGCTGACCTCTTGGGCGATGCCACGCCAGAGGATGTGTTGAGAAGCCTGTTCGAGTTCTCGATCATAGGTTATCAAAAGACTGGGGGAGTGGGCGGGGGATCAGCATTTATTTGGAGATATCTTGACCCCACGATCCGGTTTGATGAAGGCGCTACTAGTTTTCGAATTCATCCAGGTCTGATGGAAGCTTTAGGCTTAAAGAAGTTTCGGAAAAACTAATTCCAATTGGCTACGTTTCGAAAAAGAGTTAGGTGTGGTATGCGGATCAGGATAAAGTCCCACGTCAGATGCGTTTAGGAGCTAACTGTTCGCCAGGTGGGAGAAAATTCTTTGGTCGCGGGTTCTTTATGCGGACAGAAGTTGGGAGTTGCGCAGTTTAGGAGGATCAACCTAATGGTAGTTAGGCGCTACAGGAAACTGCATGGCCGCCACACTCGTCCTTAAAGCTTTCGCCGTTTGGGTAATCATCCTGCTTCTGGCTATCCTCAATGGCGTCTTTCGTGAGTCCGTTCTGCTCCCCAAGCTGGGTGCCCCGTCAGGGCTGATCCTCAGCGGGGTCGCCCTTTCGACCCTCATTCTGGCAGCCGCCTACCTGGCGCTTCCTTGGCTGGGCAACCGCCATGCGTCCCACTTGTGGGGCATTGGCTTTGGGTGGTTGGTGCTCACTCTCGTCTTCGAGTTTTCCTTTGGCCTGTGGCAGGGAAAGTCTTGGCCAACGCTGCTAGAGGCGTACACTTTCAAGGACGGCAACATCTGGCCCTTGGTACTGATTGTCGTTGCGGTGGCACCCAGTGTCGCAGCCAGGTTAAGGGGTTGGGCGTAGCGTCGGTAGCGCCTAATCAATTCGTTCAAGCCGACGCCGCTTCGCGGCGCGGCTTAACTCAGGCGTTAAATGGAAACCAAACACATGAATCACCAACTCGCCCCGCAGCCACTGCCGCGGGGGGCGAAACCACACGCCCCCCATGGTGATTAAGCCAGCATTCGTCTGTACTCCACATTAAATAAAACCAGAATTTACCGCCCGAACCCAAG
>JBJHBH010000132.1:0-6333 GCA_050485365.1 Desulfuromonadales bacterium
CCGCTACATCCCCGATTTCGCCGCGGCCGGCGCCGACATCATCACCGTGCACGCCGAGGCGTCGGTCCACCTGCACCGCACCGTGCAGCTCATCCGCTCGCTGGGCAAGAAGGCGGGCGTCTCCCTCAACCCCGCCACCCCCGTCTCGGCCCTCGAGATCATCCTCGACGATCTCGACCTGGCGCTGGTGATGACGGTCAACCCCGGCTTCGGCGGCCAGGGGTTCATCGAGGGGTGCCTGCCGAAGATCGAGGCGCTGCGCCGCGAGATCGACCGCCGCCGCCTCGGGGTGGAGCTGCAGGTCGACGGCGGAGTGAAGACCGACAACATCGGGCGCATCGCCGCCGCCGGGGCGGACGTCTTCGTCGCCGGCAGCGCCGTCTTCGCCACCGCCGACTACGGCGCGACCATCGCCGCGCTGAAGCGAAACGCGGTGACGGTCACGGTGTGAGGGTCGATCCGCAGGCGATCCGGGCCGCTCTGGCCGCCCACCGCCGCGTCGCCATCGATCGGGGCGAGCTGCGCGCGGCGGCCGTCCTCGTGCCGCTGTTCGAAAAAGAGGGCGAAGGGCATGTGCTGCTCACCCGGCGCGCCGAGACGATGAACCACCACCGAGGCGAGATCGCCTTCCCCGGCGGGGTGCGCCACGGCGCCGACGCCGACCTGCTCGCCACGGCGCTGCGCGAGACGCACGAGGAGGTGGGGATCGCCCCTTCGGACGTGACGGTGCTGGGGCGCCTCGACGACATCGTCTCGGTCCACGGCTACCACGTCACCCCCTTTGTCGGCGTCTTCCCCCACCCCTATCCCCTTCGCGCCGACGCGCGCGAGATCGCCCGGATTCTGGAGGTCCCCCTGTCGGTGCTCGCCGATCCGGCGCGCTGCCGGCAGGAGGACTGGCGCCACCGCGGCAGGGAATATCCGGTGTGGTTCTACACCGTTGGCGACGACGAGATCTGGGGGCTCACCGCCGCCGTCCTTCGGCAGTTTCTGCAGCGCGCCGCCGACGCCTTGCGCCCGGGGGATTAACCTGTAGACTTTTGAATTTGGGAATCCGGACGATCGGAGTGTGAATTTTTTCGGGAGGGAACGCGGCCATGGCGTCGATCCGCAACCTGAGCCTGTCGGCGAAGATCAATCTGACCATCGCCCTGATTCTCCTTCTCTTCTTCGCCCTCTCCGCCTTCTTCAGCCACCGCCAGCAGACGCGCTACATCATCGGCGAGGCGGTGGAGAAATCGCGCATCATCGCCTTCGAGGCGATCCACACCCGCGAATACCTCTCCAACGAATACCAAAAGGGGGGCGTCGAGCTCTCGGAGGAGCGCTACGGCCTGATCCCCGTCGTCGCCTCCAACCGCATCGGCGCCCTGGTCGGCGAGGACATCGGCTACGCCATCCGCCAGGTCTCCGACCGCTACCGCAACCCGCGCAACGCGCCGGACCCTTACGAGTCGGCCGTCCTGCAGCGCTTCTACGACGAGCCCGGCCTGCAGGAGTACTACTCGATCTCCATGCTGGAGGGGGAGCGGGTCTTTCGCTACATGCAGGCCTTCACCGCCGACCAGAGCTGCCTGGAGTGCCACGGCAACCCCGAGGACGCCCCCGACTACATCAAGGCCCTCTTCCCCGAAGAGGAGGACCCCGCCTACCACTACCAGATCGGGCAGGTCATCGGCGCCGCCTCGGTGACGATCCCCATGGAGCGCCTGGCGCACCAGATCTACGCCAATCTGCGCACCGAGGTCCTGATTTCGGGGGGGATCTTTCTGGCGCTGATCACCTGCGTCGGGCTGCTGATGCGCATGAGCGTCACCCGTCCTCTGGAGCAGTTGGGGGCGGTGGTCGGCGAGATCGTGCGCACCGGGCGTCTGGAGGAGAAGATCCCGCCTCGGGGCGCCGACGAGATCGGGGCGCTCATCGTCGGTTTCAACGAGATGATCGACAACCTGCGCGAGAAGACCGATCATCTGGAGGAGTCCGAGCGGCGCTTTCGCCTGCTGACCGAGAACGCCCGCGAGGGGATCGTCTCCTTTCTGGCCAACGGGCAGATCATCCTGTTCAACCGACAGGCCGAGCACCTCTTCGGCTACTCGAAGATGGAGGCGCTGGGGATGTCGGTCGATCGCCTCGTCGACCCCGAATGCGCCTCGCTAAAGCAGGAGGGGGCCGAGGCGTATCTGCTTCGGGAAGGGGAGAAGATGCTCTACCGCACCCACATCGTGCCGTGCCGCCGCCGCGACGGCTCCTCCGTCACGCTGGAGCTCTCCCTTTCGGTGACCGACTCGGAGGGGCACCGCTTCT
The DNA here is from genome assembly GCA_050485365.1 of Desulfuromonadales bacterium. GTDB lineage: Bacteria > Desulfobacterota > Desulfuromonadia > Desulfuromonadales > JACZKF01 > JARFUG01. The sequence continues at coordinate 2,305 of JBJHBH010000132.1, forward strand.
ATACCGCATTTCTGCGCGAAGTCCCGGCGTAGGGGCGCGATTCGTCGCGCCCCTACTTTCTTTTCCTTTGTTTTTGTGGCATAACCTCTGCGTTGCTTTGGTCTGTCCACTTTTCCTTTCCGTAAAGATTCGATGAACCCATCTCTTTCCAGCAGCTCTTTTCTCCAGCGACTCGCCGAGGAGGTTCTCGTCGGCGACGGCGCCATGGGGACCCTGCTGTACAGCCGGGGCATCCCCCTCGACGTCAATTTCGAGCACCTCAACCTCGTGCAGCCCTCGCTCGTCGCCGACGTGCACACCGAATACGCCCGGGCCGGGGCGCAGGTGCTGGAGACGAACACCTTCGGCGCCAACGCTCTGCGCCTGGGGGCCATCGGTCTGGAGAAGAAGGTGGGGGCGATCAACGAGGCCGGGGCGCGTCTGGCCCGCCGGGCGGCCGGCTCCGAGCGCTTCGTGGCGGGGGCCGTCGGGCCGCTCCTTCTGCCCAAGGGGGAGCAGGGGGAGCTGCCGCGCGCCCAGAAGGAACAGGTGCTGCGCGAGCAGATGGAGGCGTTAGCGCAAGGGGGGGTCGATCTCTTCATCCTGGAGACCTTCGCGCGTCTGGAGGATATGGAGATCGCGCTGGCGCTGGCGAAGCGGATCGGTCTGCCCGCGGTGGCGCAGATGGCCTTTTTGCAGGAGGGGCGCACCCGCGAGGGGGTTTCGGCCGAAGTGGCGGCGGTGCGTCTGGGCGACGCCGGGGCGGCGGTGCTGGGCGCCAACTGCGGCGCCGGACCCCGTGAGATGCTGCAGATTCTGGAGCGCCTCGCCGCCTCCTCCGCGTTGCCGCTGTCGGCCTTCCCCAATTCGGGGCTTCCGCAGTACGTCGATGGGCGCTACATCTATCTGGCCACCCCCGAGTATTTCGCCGCCAGGGGGCGCGAGATGGCCTCGGCCGGCGCTTCCCTTGTCGGGGGGTGCTGCGGCACGACACCCGAGCACATCCGTCTTCTGGCCGAGGCCCTGAAAGGAGCCCGCCCCGCCGTCCGCCCCGCCCCCGCCCGCCGGGAGATCCGCACCACCCGGCCGGAGGCGCAGGCGCCCGAGCGGCGCACCTTTTTGGACGCGTGGGGGGAGCGCCCTCTCGTGACGGTGGAGCTCGACCCCCCCCGAGGGCTCGAATGCGGCAAGATCCTCGGCGCCGCCCGCGCGCTGACCGAGGCGGGGGTCGACGCCATCAGCCTGGCGGAAAATCCCCTCGCCCGCATCCGCATGGGGAACATCGCCCTGGCCACCCGCATCCAGCGCGAGACGGGGGTGGAGGTGATCGTCCACGTCACCTGCCGCGACCGCAACCTCATCGGACTGCACTCCGAAATGATGGGGGCGCATCTTCTGGGGGTCCGCACGGTGCTGGCGGTCACGGGAGATCCGGTCTCGGTGGGGGGAGAGGCGGGGGCGACGAGCGTCTTCGACCTCAATTCGGTGGGGCTCCTCGAGCTCCTCTCGGCGCTCAACGAGGGGCGCAGTCTCCTGGGGGCCGAGCTCGAAGGCAGGACGTCGTTTCTGCTCGGGGCGGCCTTCAATCCGAACCTGGCGAGCATGGAGGGGCAGCTTCGGCGCCTGCAGAAGAAGATCGCCGCCGGCGCCCGCTTCGTGCAGACCCAGCCGGTCTACTCGGCCGCGATCCTCGAGGCGCTGCTGTCGCGCACCGAATCGGCGGGGATCCCCGTTCTGGTGGGGCTGCTCCCCCTGGTGAGCGAGCGCAACGCCGAGTTTCTGCACAACGAGGTCCCCGGCATCACATTGCCCGAGGAGGTGCGCGCGCGCATGCACGGCAAGCGGGGGGAAGAGGGGGTCGCCGAAGGGACGGCCATCGCCCGCGAGTTGATCGAGATCGGTCGCGGCCGCGTGGCGGGGTGGTACATCATGCCCCCCTTCGGCAAGGTCGACATCGCCCTGGCTCTGATGCGCTTCATCCGGGAAGAATCAAGGGACTAACGCGGGGATCGCTCCGGAGGGTCGGCAGGTGTGAGGGTGGCCGTTCAGATCCCGAGGCGGTCATCGAGCTCGCCGCGCTCCTCCAGGGCGAAGAGGTCGTCGCATCCGCCGAGCAGCTGGTCGTCGGCGAAGATTTCGGGGACGGTGGTGCGCCCCGAGCGCTGGCGCATCTCGGCTTCTTTTTGCGGATCGCCTCCGACGTCGTATTCGGTGAAGCGAACCCCCTTGAGCTCGAGAAGCTCTTTGGCCCGGCGGCAGTAGGGGCAGTAGCTCTTGGTGTAGATCTCCACATGCTTCATGGCGCTCCTCCTTCCGTTCAGTCTACAGCAGGAGAACGGCGATTCAAGGCGCGCCAGCGAAGGGCCGAAGGAGCGCGCGCGACCGTCGATTGTGTCAATTTCCCCTTGAACCGCATGTACGTTTATGGTATTTAACTGCATACTGTATACAAAATAGGGAGAGGCAAGTGCCTGCTAAAGGTGCTGACTTTCCCTTTTTTCAGGGGTTCCGCCCTCCTTTTTCCGGGCGGACGGGGCCCGTGAGGAGGTCCTCTTGACTCAGGTTGTATTTTCCAGCTGGGGCAGAAACATCGTCGATAACCGTCAGGGGGGAGAGCCCAAGGACGTCGCCTTCCGCCTCCCTGCCGCGTACGACGGTTCGCAACCGCTGGCGGCCTTCATGGGGTGGGACGGGCTCATCGTCTTCGACAAAAAGGTCGACATTCCGGCCATGGCCGCCGAGTACATGCAGCGGGTGCAGGACCTTTACTGCTGCGCCAAGTGCACGCCGGGCAAGAAGGGGACGCGAATCCTCACCGACCTGCTCGCCTCGGTGATGGAGGGGACGGCCGCGGAGACGGATCTCGACGTCGTCCCCGACCTGGCCGACTTCATGACCAACTGCAAATGCACCCTGTGCCAGAGCGCCACGGTGCCGGTCCTCGACGCGGTGAAGTACTTCCGCGACGATTTCGTGGCGCGCCTGGCGGGGAAGAAGCCCGAAGGGGAGTCGCGCTACGTCCACAAGTACACGGCCCCGTGTCAGGACAAGTGCCCGGCGCACATCGACATCCCCGCCTACATCGAGGCGATCAAGGACTACCGCTTCGACGAATCGCTCTCCACGGTGCGCGAGAACATGCCTCTGCCCTCGGTGTGCGGCCGCGTCTGCCCCCACCCGTGCGAGACCGCCTGCCGCCGCAAGAACGTCGACGAGCCGATCAGCATCATGGTGCTCAAGCGCTCGGCGTCCGATCACGAGTGGCAGCACGGGCACGAGCCCCCCATGCGCCCCAAGCCCCGCAAGAACAAGACGGTGGCGGTGGTCGGCGCCGGCCCCGCCGGGTTGACGGCCGCCTACTATCTGGCGCTCGAAGGATACCCCGTCACGATCTACGAGGCGCTCCCCGAGGGGTACGGCGGCGGGATGATCGCCGTCGGCATCCCCCCCTATCGCATGCCGCGCCCGCTGCTGCAGCGCGACATCGACATCATCAGCGCCATGGGGGTCGAGATCATCTACAACACCCGCATCGGCACCGACATCTCGCTCCCCGACCTCAAGGCGAAGTACGACGCCGTCTTTCTCGCCCCCGGCGCCCACCGCTCCAAGCCGATGGGAGTCGAAGGGGAGGACAAGGGGTACAAGGGATTCCTCAAGGGGGGGATCGACTTTCTGCGCGAAGCCTACATGGGGCAGCCGACGGGGATGGGCAAGAAGGTCGTCGTCGTCGGCGGCGGCAACACCGCCATCGACTGCGTGCGCGTGGCCCTTCGCGAAGGGGCCGAAGAGTCGGTCCTCGTCTACCGGCGAACCCGCAAGGAGATGCCGGCCGACGTCTGGGAGGTCGACGGCGCCGAGGAGGAAGGGGTCAAGTTCGAATTCCTGGTGCTGCCCAACAAGATCATCGCCGACGAGGGCGGAAACGTGACCGGCGTCGAGTGCGTGCGCATGGCGCTGGGCGAGCCCGACGCGTCGGGGCGCCGCCGCCCGGAGGTCGTCCCGGGGAGCGAGTTCGTCATCGAGTGCGACACCGTCATCCCGGCCATC
>JBJHBH010000133.1:0-6298 GCA_050485365.1 Desulfuromonadales bacterium
GCCCAGGAGACCGAGGATTCCCTCGACGAGCTCACCGAGCTGGCCCGCACCGCCGGCGTCGAGGTCCTGGAGAGGGTGGTGCAGCGCCCCCGACAGCTCAACCCCAAGTACCTCATGGGAGAGGGGAAGATCAAAGAGGTGATCATCCGCGCGCTGCAAAAGCGCGCCACTCTGCTCATCTTCGACCAGGAGCTCTCCCCCGCCCAGGTGCGCGCCATCTCGGAGATCACCGAGATGAAGGTCATCGACCGCAGTCAGCTCATCCTCGACATCTTCGCCCGGCGCGCCCACACCCGCGACGGCAAGGTCCAGGTCGAGCTGGCGCAGTTGCGTTACATCATGCCGCGGCTCACCGGCAAGGGGGTCGCCTTCTCGCGGCTGGCCGGCGGCATCGGGGGTCGCGGCCCCGGCGAGACGAAGCTCGAAGTCGACCGGCGGCGCATCCGCGACCGCCTGCGCCGCCTCGAAGGGGAGCTGGAGGCCCTCTCCAAGGGGCGGGTGCAGCGCCGCCAGCGCCGGGTGCGCGCCGGGGTGCCCATCGTGTCCATCGTCGGGTACACCAACGCAGGCAAATCGACGCTCCTCAACGCGCTGACGCAAAGCGAGGTCCTCACCGAGGATCTCCTCTTCGCCACTCTTGATACCGCGACGCGGCGCCTGCGCTTTCCGATGGAGCGCGAGGTCATCATCACCGACACCGTCGGCTTCATCCGAAAGCTCCCCAAGAGCCTTCTCGGCGCCTTCAAGGCGACGCTGGAGGAGATGGAGGATGCGGATCTGCTGCTGCATGTCGTCGACGTCTCCAACCCCCGCTTCGAGGAGCAGATGGCGGCGGTGGAGCGTATTTTGCAGGAACTGGAGCTCGATCGCATCGCCCGGCTCCTCGTCTTCAACAAGATCGATCTGATTCCGGCGCAAGAGGCTGCGGCCCTCGCCCGCCGATTCGACGCCGTTGCGGTCAGCGCCCGCAACCGGCGCACCTTCGAGCCGCTTCTCGATGAACTGGAGCGCCGTTTCTGGCCGGCGCCTCTGGAAGACTGATTCTATGATTCCGTCATGTTATGGAATCCCCTCATCAGGAGGTTTGACGATCCATGCGCCGAACCGTATTACTTCTCGTGCCTTTTCTGGGAGGCTGCCTCGCCCCCGCCTGGAATGAAAATCCGATCCCGCTGACCACCGCGCCTCTTGCCTCCCCGTCTGGAATGGACGAAATTGGGAAGGGGGGCAGCGCCTTAACACCGGACGGAAGGGCGATCTTCGCGACTCCGGACGATTTCACCTGCGCCGCCGACGATGCGTCGCGTCTCTTTTCGCAGGATCTCTTCGACGAGTTCCCCGACGCCGAGACCCTCGCCGACAACCTGCTCCTGTCGGGGATCGACGAAGAGCCCCCCGACGACGAGGGGGTGACGAGGCCGACGGAGGTCTCCTTCGACTTCCCCGTCGTCGAGAACGAGAAGGTCCAATACTACATCGATTTCTTCACCGGCCGTGCGCGCCAGACCTTCGCGCTGTGGCTCGCGCGCTCGGGGCGCTATCTGCCGCTGATGCAGTCGATCTTCGAGGAGGAGGGGCTCCCCCTCGATCTGGTCTACCTCTCGCTGATCGAGTCGGGCTTCAATGTGCGCGCCTACAGCGTCGCCCATGCCATGGGGCCGTGGCAGTTCATCGAGAGCACCGGCAGGGCCTACGGCCTTCAGAACGACTGGTGGCGCGACGAGCGCCGCGATTTCTACAAGTCGACCCGCGCGGCGGCCCGCTTTCTGAGGGATCTGCACGAGCGCTTCGACGGCAACTGGTATCTGGCCCTCGCCTCCTACAACTGCGGCCCCGGCCGCGTCAGCCGCGCCATCTCCACCTCGGGGAGCACCTGCTACTGGGAGCTCAGCCGCCAGAGGCTCATTCCGCCCGAGACGCGCAACTATGTGCCGAAGCTGCTGGCGGCTTTGCTGATCGCCAAGGAGCCCGAGAAGTACGGCTTCGACATCACCTACCAGGAGCCCCTGGCCTACGAGTACGTGACGATTCCGACCTCCACCGATCTGGAGGTCATCGCCCGCCTCGCCGACAGCACGCTTGAAGAGATCCGGGGGCTCAACCCCGAACTGCGGCGCTGGAGCACTCCCCCCGCCATCCGCAACTACCGGCTGCGCGTCCCTGCGGGGACGAAGGCCGAGTTCGAGAAGCGCTACGCCGCGCTCCCCGAAAAGCAAAGGGCCAGCTTCTCGCGTTATACCGTTCGGCGGGGAGACACCCTGGGCGCCATCGCCGCGCGCTACAACGTGCGCGCCGAGGAGATCGCCTCGCTCAACAACATCACGAATCCGCGCGCGCTGCGCATCGGGGCCGAGCTCATGCTGCCGCTGGGTCCCGAGACGGCGGCTGCCGTCGCGGCGCAGGGCGCATCGCAGCCCGCCCGCGGCCGCACCGTCACCTACGAGGTGCGCCGGGGGGATTCGCTCTGGAGCATCGCCCGGCAGTTCGGCGTCACCGAGAACAACCTGCGCGCCTGGAACAATCTCGGCGGCGGCTCACTGATCCGCCCCGGCCAGAAGCTCACCATCGCTCTGGGCGCCAACGCCCCGGCAGCGGCGGCCAAAGGCTCGGGCGGCGCCGTCAGCGAGACGATCTACCAGGTGCGCTCGGGCGACAGTCTCTGGTCGATCGGAACGCGCTTCGGGGTGACCCCCGAGCAGCTTCGCGCCTGGAACAATCTGCCTCGGGGCAATATGCTGCGCCCCGGCGACCGGCTCAGGATCGTTCAGCCCGCGGCCGAACGCAGGATCGTCTATCAGGTCCAGCCCGGCGACACCCTCTGGGGAATCGGCATCCGTCACAATGTCGGAATGCAGCAGATCAGGGAGTGGAACAATCTCGGCGAAGGGGACGTGCTGCGCCCCGGCGACCGGCTGACGCTGCTGATCCCCGAAGGGCATCGCGGCTGAAGTCGCCCGCGCGTTAGGCTTTGACTTTTGCGAGGGAGGTTGCTACACTCTGCCGCTGACGTCAAGGCGCCAACGGTGCGCCAACCCGTCGAAAATCTTGCGGAAAGGACCTTCGGTCTTCATGTACAATCTCGGCATCTCCCTCCTTGTCTTCATCGCCGTCACCGCCCTTCTCATGGCGGGCTTCGGTCTCCCCTTCTGGATCGCGTCTCTGGCGGGGATGGTCGCCTTCACCGTCTGCTACATCCTCATCATGCGCTTCGTGCTGAAGAAGGTGGGGGCTCTGATGGAGATCTCGCAACGCGACCTGCAGGCGGGGCGCACCGAGAAAGCGGTGAAGACGCTGGAGAGCGGCTTCAAATACAGCAAGTGGCAGTTCTACGTCGGCCCCCAGATCAAGAGCCAGATCGGCACCATCTACTATCTGAAGCGCGATTTCGGCACCGCCTTCGACTATCTCGCCCAGGGGTTCGCGCGGCACTGGATCGCCATGGGGATGCTCGGCATCTGCTACATGAAGCGCAACAAATCGGGCAAGATGATCGACACCTTCGAAAAGGCGACTGCCGCCAACAAGAAGGAGCCGATCATCTGGAATCTCTACGCCTACTGCCTCGACCACATCGGCGATCGGGACAAGGCGATCACGATCATGAAGCGCGGTCTGAAAAAGACCAAGGGCGATGAGCGCCTCCAGTCGAACCTTGAAGCCCTGGAGGAGGGGCGCAAGATGAAGATGCGACTCTACGGCGATCTGTGGCTGCAGTTCCACCTGGAGAAGCCCGGCACGCTGGTGCGCCAGCAGACCAAGGCCATTCAGGGGCGCCGCAAGATCGTGAGGCGCTGAGCGTGGCCGACAAGCCCAAAAAAGATACGTTTCGCCCAAACCCCTTCAAGGCTCTGAAGGGGTTTTGTGCATCGGCCCCCGACAAGGCGCCGCCGAAACCGGCCGTGAAGCGGCAGCCGCCCCCTGAACAGGACGACGCTACGCTCTTCGCGCAGGAGATGCAGCGCCTGGGGCTCGACGCTCGGCAAGAGGATGCCGAAGCGCACCCGCAGGATGATGCCCGGGAGACGCAGGACGGAGGGCGCAAGAGCGCCGCTCCCTCCTCCGACCGGGAGCTCTTTCTCGCCGCTCTCGGGACGATGGAGACGACGTTCAGCGACGAGGTCCCCGCCGAGGAGGAGGCGCGGGCCGAGCCACGGCGCATGCGGCAGGTGCGCCGGGGGAAGTTGGCGCCCGAGGCCCGGCTCGACCTGCACGGTCTTTCGCGCATCGAGGCGCGGCAGAAGGTGCGCTATTTTCTTGAGAACGCCGTACATCACGGCCTGAAAACCGTTCTCGTGGTGACGGGCAGGGGGAAGAGCTCGGGGAGCGAGCCGGTGGTGCGCGCCGAGGTCGAGCTCTTCCTCAACACCGAGGGCAAGCCGCTGGTGAGCGAGTGGGGGAGGGCGCCGCGACAGTACGGCGGCGAAGGGGCGCTTATCGTCTTTTTGAAGGGGGAAAAATAGAAGGCCGGGGGTTCTCCCCGGCCTTCGGTGTTTACTGTTCGGGCGTTTCGGTCTCGGCGGCTTTTTTCCGCGTGGTGCGCCGCCGCTTGGCCGGAGGCGTTTCGGCTCCGGCCTCATCGGCGGCGGGCGCCTGCGCCTTCTTCGACTCGGAAGCCGCCTTGCGGGGGCGCGCGGCGCGCTTTTTCGGCGCCTCCTCGGCCGGGGCTTCTTCCTTGTTGCCCTTCTCTTCTGCGCTGTCGGTCTTGGGTTCGGCCTTCTTACGGGGCGCACGCTTCTTCGCGGGGGCCGCACGCTTCGGCGCCTCGGCCTGCTCGGCTGCGGGCTCGGACGTCGGAGGCGCATCGGGACGCTCTATTGCCGGGGCGCTGTGCTGCTGCGCCTCCCGGCTCGGCGACGCGGCGGTCTCCGGCGCCGCTGGTTGCTGCGCCGTCGGGGAAGGCGGCTCCGGGGGTGCTTCAGGCGTGGGCGCCTGTGCGGTCGGTTGCGTATCGGCGACGGACGCCTCCTCCTCGGGCTTCTTCCCCCGGCGGCGCGGGGGGCGCCCTCTTCGCGGGGGCGCGGTCTCGGCGGACGTCTCCGCCGCCGGGGCGGCCTCTGCCGGCGTCTCCAGCGATTTTTCGCTGGGTTGCAACCTTTCCGCGGGGGCGGACGGTACTTCCCGCTGCGCTTCTGCGCTCGATTCCTGCACGTCGGCGCCCGGTTCCTCGGCGCGCGGCTCCTGGGCCGATGCGGCCGCTTCGGGGCTCTGCATCGTCGCCGTCTCCGCTGCCGAGGCCGGTTTCTTCCTGCGGCGACGGCGGCGCTTCCTGCGTTTTTCCTCCCCCTCGGCGGCCGAGGCCTGGTCCTCTTCTTCGAAGGTCGCTTCGTCGGACCCGACGTCCATCACGGGCGCGTCTATGGATTCGGACTCTTCGGCGAGCGCGGGGCTCTCTTCCTCTTCGTCTTCGTCTTCCTCTGCGATCTCGGCTGCTTCTTCAGCGAGGGCCTCGCCGGGCTCAGCCCCCTTCTTCTTGCGGCGGCGGCGCTTTCGCTTCCTTTTGCCCGCCTCCTCTTCCGCAGCGCTGTCGGGCGCGGTGCTCTCGGGAACTGCCGGCTTCGGCGCCTCTTCTTCGCTCTTTATCGGCGGAGGCAGAAGAACAAGAGGGGCGGCGGCGCGCTCGGGCTGATCGGGGATCTGATCGTCCTTCTCCCGCTTCACGACGGTGAGCGTCGACTGGCCGGGGGAGAAGTCCGGATGTCCCTTGATGACGAGGACCATCTGGTGGCGCCGCTCCATATCGAGGAGCTCTTCGCGTTTGATGTTCAGCAGGTAGGTGGCGACCTCCAGCGGAACTTCCCCCTCGACGCGGCCGATCTGCCCTTTGGCGACGGTGGAGTGGACCTTGCGCAAAAAGGCGATGGCCTGGGCCTCGGCGCTCTTGACCTTGCCGCTGCCCTCGCAGTGGGGGCAGGGGAGAAACGACCCCTCGGCCAGCACCGCCTTGATGCGCTGGCGGCTCATCTCCAGCAGGCCGAACTGGCTGATGCGCCCCACGGTCACCCGCGCCTTGTCGAAGCGCAGGGAGTCTTTCAGGCACTTTTCGACCTCGCGGATGTGCTTTCGGTCGCGCATGTCGATGAAGTCGATGACGATGAGCCCCCCCAGGTCGCGCAGCCGCAGCTGCCGGGCGACCTCGTCGGCCGCCTCGAGGTTGGTGCGGTAGGCCGTCTCCTCGATGTTGCGCTCGCGCGTCGCGCGGCCCGAGTTGACGTCGATCGCGACCAGCGCCTCGGTCGAGTTGATCACGAGGTAGCCGCCGGAGCGCAGCTGGACGACCGGGCTGTGCATCGCGTCGATC
>JBJHBH010000134.1:0-6230 GCA_050485365.1 Desulfuromonadales bacterium
CGCCTTCCCCTCGGAGCTCTCCGGCGGGCAGCAGCAACGGGTCGCCATCGCCCGGGCTCTGGCCAACGACCCGGACCTGCTCCTCATGGACGAGCCGACGGGGAACCTCGATTCGGCCGCCGAGGCCGAGATCATCGAGATCCTCGAGGAGCTCAACCGCAAGGGGAAGACCATCGTCATCGTCACCCACAACCCCGAGATCGCCCGTCGCGCGCAGAATGTCGTGCAGATCAGGGACGGGAAGATCGCGGCATGAGAAGCTGATTCGTTCTCACGCCCGCTCGGCCTTTTGCGAGCGGGCGTGAGAGTTGGCATAAACGAGTGCCGCACCTTCCTCTGTCCGACGGATCGATTCGGCGGCAACGCGCACCAACCGATAACTCCTTCGCTTTTTCCTTTCCCTTTCCGCCACCCCCCTTTAAGTGCTACGGTAAAATTAATTGACAGTTTTGATCGGGTATGCTATCCGTTAGCAGATCTTTTCAGATGGAAGAATTTTTTTCAGGGAGACGGCGCGTGTTTCAGACTCTTAAAGAAGATTTCCGGGTCGTGTTCGAACGGGACCCGGCCGTCCGCAGCGTCCTCGAGATCATTTTTTGTTATCCGGGGTTCCATGCCATGCTCTTTTACCGGCTGGCTCACGGGCTCTGGGTGCGCAAATTCTACTTTCTGGGGCGGTTCGTCTCGCACCTGGGACGCTTCTTCACCGGAATCGAGATTCACCCGGGCGCAAAGATCGGCCGGGGCTTCTTCATCGATCACGGCATGGGGGTCGTCATCGGCGAGACGGCCGAGATCGGCGACAACTGTACCCTCTACCACGGCGTGACGCTGGGGGGGACCTCCTGGGCCAAGGAGAAGCGCCATCCGACCTTGGGCGACAACGTCGTCATCGGATCGGGGGCGAAGATCCTCGGCCCCTTCACCGTAGGGGAGAACAGCAAGGTCGGCTCCAATTCTGTGGTCGTCAAGGAAGTGCCGCCCAACTCCACCGTCGTCGGTGTTCCCGGGCGCATCGTGATCGCCGACGGCCGCAAGGCGCAGGCCCGCGCCGACCTCGAGCACGGCAAGCTTCCCGACCCAGAGGCGAAGGCGATCGAGTGCCTCTTCGACCAGGTTCGCGCCCTGGAAAAACGGGTGCGAGAGCTCACCGAGGAGCAGGTCGCCCTGAAGCGTCAGTTCACCCAGAAAGGACAGGAGAACCCCGATGCGGCTCTCGACCAAAGCCCAGTACGCCGTACGGGCCATGGTGAGTCTTAACCTGACGGCGGACGACGGAACACCCGTCTCCCTCAGGGATATTTCGGTGCGGGAGGATATCTCTCTGCACTACCTGGAGCAGCTCTTCGCCAAGCTGCGCCGGGGAAAGATCGTCGAAAGCGTCCGAGGCCCCGGCGGCGGCTATCTGTTGGCCCGCCCCGCGCGGCAGATCCGCGTCGACGAGATCATCGACAGCGTCGAGGAGACCCTCGTCCCCGTGTCGTGCATGGACGAGCAGGGGCGATGTCAGTGCCCTTCGCAGTGCGTGACGCACGGCGTCTGGCAGGGGCTCGGCGAGCGTATCCGCACCTTTCTCTCCTCCATTACCCTGGAGGACCTGACGCGCGAAGCGAAAGAAAGAATGGGCGCCTGACGGCCCGATTTTATACCGGAGGATTCAAGGAGTGAAACGCATTTACCTCGATTACAACGCCACAACGCCGGTGCTGCCGGAAGTGCTTGACGCGATGCTGCCGTTCTATCGCGAGAACTTCGGCAACCCGAGCAGCGTGCACTGGGCGGGGCGGGCCGTCGCGGGCGCCGTCGAAAAGGCCCGGGAGCAGGTGGCCCGGCTGATCAACGCCTCGGCCGCGGAGATCGTCTTCGTCTCCTGCGGCACCGAAGGGGACGATTTCGCCATCAAGGGGACCGCCGACGCCCTTCGCGACCAGGGCAACCACATCATCACCACCTCGGTGGAGCATCCGGCGGTCCTCGAGACGTGCAAGTTTCTGCAGAAGCGCGGTTTCGAGGTGACCTATCTCCCCGTCGATTCCGACGGGATGCTCGACCTCGCCGTTCTCGAAAAAGCGATCACCCCGCAGACGATCCTCATCTCGGCCATGTGGGGGAACAACGAAACCGGCACCCTCTTCCCCATGGAGGAGATCGGGGCCATCGCCCGCAAACATCGAATCCGTTTTCACACCGACGCCGTGCAGGCGCTCGGCAAGGTGCCGGTCGACGTGCAGAAGGCCGGCGTCGACCTGCTCGTGCTCTCGGGGCACAAGATCGGCGCCCCCAAGGGGGTCGGCGCCCTCTATATCCGCAAGGGGACGCGGATGACGCCGCTGCTTCACGGGGGGCATCAGGAACGCAACCGCCGGGGCGGAACCCACAACGTCGCCGGGATCGTCGGTCTCGGGCTCGCCTGCGAAATCGCCGGCAGAGAGCTCGGCGCCAAGATGGAAAAGGTGCGCGCCCTGCGGGACAGGCTCGAGCGCGGGATCTTCGACGCCGTGCCGGAGATCAAGCTGAACGGGCACCCGCAGCTGCGGCTTCCCAACACGTTGAACGTCAGCTTCGCCTACATCGAGGGGGAGTCGCTCCTGCTCAATCTCGACATGAAGGGGATCGCCGCCAGCTCCGGCTCGGCCTGCACCTCGGGGTCGCTCGAACCGTCGCACGTCATGGGGGCGATGTGCGTCGAGGTGACCCTCGCCCATTCGAGCACCCGTTTCAGCCTCGGCCCCGAGACGACCGAAGAGGAGATCGATTACGTCATCGAAGTCCTCCCCCCCATCGTGCAGCGGCTGCGGGAGATGAGCCCTCTTTACAACTGCCGCAAGCCGATGAGCTGCGAGGAGTGCAGCATCGTCAAGCGAGTTTGATAGCGAGGAGGCGATAGGCGATAGGCGATCGGAAACTGCCGTGCCTCTTGCCCATAGACTATAGCCTATTATTCCATGGAGACCCTTATGTATACCGACAAGGTGATGGATCACTTCAGCAATCCCCGCAATGTTGGGGAGATCGATGACGCGGACGGCGTCGGCGAGGTCGGAAACGCTTCGTGCGGCGACATCATGAAGATCTTTTTGAAGGTCGAGGACAACGTCATTAAGGAGATCAAGTTCAAGACCTTCGGATGCGGGGCGGCGATCGCGACCTCCTCGATGGTCACCGAGATGGCCATCGGCAAGACCCTCGACGAGGCGATGGAGCTCTCCAACGCGTCGGTCGCCGAAGCCCTCGACGGGCTCCCTCCGGCCAAGATGCACTGCTCCAATCTCGCCGCCGACGCGCTGCACGAGGCGATCAAGAACTATCGGGAGAAGCATTCCAACGGATGATCGTCCCCTCGTGTGTGCCCCGGATGGGCCTCTCCACTACAAACAGACGCACCCACCCCGTAGGGGCGATTCATCGATCGCCCCTACACGGTTTTTTATGACGCAGGAAAAAAAACGCATCGTCGTCGCCATGAGCGGCGGGGTCGATTCGTCGGTCGCCGCGGCGCTGCTCAAGGAGCAGGGGCACGAGGTCATCGGCATGACCATGCAGATCTGGGACTACTCCTCCTTCACCGCCGCGCACGGTGAAACCTTCGGCACCTGCTGCTCCCTCGACGATGTCTACGATGCCCGCCGCGTCGCCGAATCGCTCGGCATCGCCTTCTACGTCGTCAATTTCGAAAAAGAGTTCCAGCGCCAGGTGATCGACCGCTTCTGCGACGACTACTTCGCCGGGCGCACCCCCAACCCGTGCGTGCTGTGCAATCAGGTTCTGAAGTTCGATCTGCTGCTGCGCCGCGCCCTGGAGATCGAGGCCGACGCCCTCGCCACCGGGCACTATGCGCAGCTTGTGCGCGAGAAAGAGGGTTTCGCCCTGCGCAAGGGGCTCGACGGCGCCAAGGACCAGAGCTATTTCCTCTTCACCCTCACCCCCGCCCAGATGGAGCGCGTCGTCTTCCCGCTCGGCGGGATGACCAAGGAGGAGGTGCGCGCCCACGCGCAGCGCTTCGGGCTTCGGACGGCCGAAAAGCCCGAAAGCCAGGATATCTGCTTCGTCCCCGACGGCGACTACGTGCGTTTTCTCGAAGAGGAGCGCGGCTGCGGCGAGATGGACGGCGAGATCGTCCACGTGACGGGAAAGGTGCTGGGACGCCATCACGGAACGTACCGCTACACCGTCGGTCAGCGCCGGGGGCTCGGCATCGCCTGGCCCAAGCCCCTGTACGTCGTCGGAATCGACGCGCCCCGCCGGCAGGTCATCGTCGGGGAAGCCGGGCATCTGGCGGTCCGGGATTTCACCCTGCTCGACGTGAACTGGACCGTCCCTCCCCCTTCGCAGCCGCTGCGCGCGCGCTGCCGCATCCGCTACCGCCACAGCGAAGTCCCCGCCCTGATCACCCCGCTGCCCGAGGGGCGCGCGGCCGTCTCCTTCGATGAGCCGCAAAAGGGGGTGACCCCCGGTCAGGCGGCGGTCTTCTACGAGGGGGACAAGGTCCTCGGCGGTGGGTGGATTGAATAGTTTTTTTAACCACGAATGCACACGAATGAACACGAATTCGGGCTCAAGAAAAGATTCTCCTCGAACGCGCTTTTTTGGACTATTCGTGTGAGTTCGTGGCAACATAATCGGTTATGAATCGCACTTTTTCCATCGCCACCCTCGGGTGCAAGACGAACCAGTTCGAATCGGCCGCCATGCAGGAGCGCCTGCAAGGGGCCGGTTTCGCCCAGGTCCCCTTCGAGGCGGGGGCCGATCTGGTGGTGGTGAACACCTGCACCGTCACGGCGGCCACCGACGCCGAGTCGCGCAAGCTCATCCGCCGCGCCCGTCGCCTGAACGCCGCCTGCCGGGTGGTGGTGACCGGCTGCTACGCCCAGGTCGACCCGGCGTCTCTCTCGGCCATCCCCGGCGTCTCCCTCGTTCTGGGGAACGAGGAGAAGCGCGATCTTCTCGATCTGCTCGCCGAGGAGGGGACGCGGGTCTCTGACATTCGCGCTTCGCAGGTCGCCGTCGTCCCCTCCCTTTCGGTCTTCACCGAGCGCAGCCGCGCCTTCGTGCAGATACAGAACGGCTGCGACGCCTTCTGCGCCTACTGCATCATCCCCTACGCCCGCGGCGCGAGCCGATCGGTGCTCCCCGCCGAGGTGACGGAGCAGGTTCGTCGGCTCGTCGAGGGGAGCTATCCCGAGATCGTCCTCACCGGAATCCACATCGGGCGGTACGGCAGCGATCTGCATCCGCCGCAGTCGCTCCTTTCGCTTCTTCGGCAGATCGAGGCCGACACGGAGGTGAAGCGGCTTCGGCTCGGCTCCATCGAACCGACGGAGATTCCGCAGGAGCTCATCGAGGCCGTGGCCACTTCGGACGTCGTCTGTCCGCACTTCCACATCCCTTTGCAGTCGGGGGACGACGACGTCCTGCAAAGGATGAACCGCACCTACGGCGCCGCCTTTTTCGCCGACCTCGTCGGCGCTATCCGAGGCCGCCTGCCCGACGCCGCTATCGGCCTCGACGTCATCGCCGGTTTTCCGGGCGAGACCGAGGCGCAGTTCGAAAACACCGTTCGCCTTATCGAGGCGCTGCCGGTGACGCACCTGCACGTCTTCCCCTTCAGCAGGCGCCCCGGAACGCCGGCCGCGACGATGAGCGACCAGATCGCTGCCGACGAGATCCGGCGCCGCGCCGCCCGCCTTCGCGCGCTCGGCGAGGAGAAGGGGCGCGCCTTCGCGCAGCGGTTCGTCGGCCGCGCGCTGGATGTCGTGGTCGAAGGAGGCCGGGGCGACGGCGTGTGCCGTGGGCTGACCCGAAACTACCTGACGGTCATTTTCCCCGACGACGGCGCGGCAGGGCGAACGGCACGGGTCCGCATCACCGGCACGGCCCCGGAGGGGCTCGTCGGAGAGGTGCTGTGAGCCGCCACCGCAAAGAGACCATCGCCGCCGGAGCCGACGCCCGCGGCGAGCGGCTCGATCTCTTTTTGGTCCGCGCCGTCCCCGGCGCTTCGCGCAAGGCGATCAAACGCGCGCTCGACGCGGGGCACGTCTTCGTCGAGGGACGCGCCGAGCGGCGAGCGGGGTTTCTCCTGTCGGGGACGGAGACCATCAGCGTCACCCTGGACGAAGCCGCCCGCGCCGCCGATCTCCCCGAAGCGGTTGTTCTCTTCCGAGACGATTACCTGCTGGCACTGGACAAGCCCGCAGGGCTCCCCGTCCACCCTGCCGCCGGACGGGGAGCCC
>JBJHBH010000135.1:0-6020 GCA_050485365.1 Desulfuromonadales bacterium
GGCGGGGGAGGTGCGGGCCGTCTCGCGCCCCGAGCTGCGGGTGAAGGAAGCGGCGCGCCTCGGTTTCGACCGCTGCATCCTTCCGGCCGGAAATCTGAAAAACCTCGAAGCGCCTCCGGGAATCGAGCTCGTCGCCGTGCGCCAGGTCGCCGAGGTTCTCGACGCCCTTTTCGACTGATTCAAGAAAGGATCAATGTCGTGAGCGACAGATTCACCCATTTCGACGAGGAGGGGAAGGCGGTGATGGTGGAGGTGGGGGAGAAGAGCGCCACCCGCCGCACCGCCGTCGCGCGGGGGGAAGTCCGCATGAACGAGGCGACCCTTGCCCGCATCCTCGACCGCACGGTGGAGAAGGGGGACGTCTTCTCGGTGGCCCGCCTGGCCGGGATCATGGCGGCCAAAAAGACGCCGGATCTCATCCCCTTGTGTCATCCGCTGATGCTGAGCTCGGTTTCCCTCGAATTCTTCCCCCACCCCGGCGAGGGGCGGGTGGAGATCGAGGCGCGCGTGAAGGTGACCGGGCCGACGGGAGTGGAGATGGAGGCGCTCACGGCCGTCTCCGCCGCCGCCCTGACGATCTACGACATGTGCAAGGCCGTTGACAAGGAGATGGTGATCGGACAGATCCGCCTCATGGAGAAGCACGGGGGAAAGAGCGGCTCTTTCGTGAGGGAGCAGCAAAGTCCCGAGGTCTGATTGCGTCCGGGGCGCACTCTGCTAAACTGTGGGCCGATTCAGCCAGGCCCTTGAGGGGTTAACTCGTGGCAAATATTGAAACTTTTGTGATTCGACGGTCCTTTCTGATCCCCTTGGGGCTGCTGCTGCTGCTCAGTGTGATCCTTCTGGGCGTCTCGTTGGCGCAGGGAGAATCCCGGGGGAAGATTCTGATTCTGTGCGTCATCATCGCGCCGGTCACGATCCTCTTCGTCGAGAGCCTCTTTCGGCGCACGGTCGTCGGGACCGAGGGGATGACGGTCTACAAGCTGCTGCGCCGGCGCGAGCTGCGCTTCAGCGACGTCACCTCCGTCGAGACGGTCCAGGTGCGCAAGAGGGCCTTTGTGACGCTGTGCGCCGGTGACGAATTTCTGATTCTGAGCAACGCCTACGGGGACTTCCCCAAACTGGTCGATGCGCTGCTGGCGCGGGTCCCCTCCGGCGCCGTCACCGAGGAGACGCGCCGAATGGCCTCGGCCCCTCCGCGAAAAAGTAACGACATCATCAGCTGCTGGATCGCCGTCGCCCTTTTGACGCTGATCCTCTTCATTCAGCTGAGCGGCAGGTTCTGACGGGGCGGCGCATCCCCATTTTCGTTGACTTTCACGTGCAATTTCTTGTATTTTGCAAGTCCCCATCATGCTAAAGGAGTCTCCGCATGGAGAAGGAAAAAGTCGAGGAATTTCGTAAAATCCTTCAAGGCCAGCTCGATGAGCTTCTTCGCGAGGCGGGCAGGACCGTCTCTGAAATGACGGACGAGAAGACCAACTTTCCCGATCCCACCGACCGCGCTTCGCTGGAGTCGGATCGAAATTTCGAGTTGCGCATTCGCGATCGTGAGCGCAAACTTATCGTCAAGATCCGCGAAGCGCTCGATCGCATCGACAGCGGCGAATTCGGGATCTGCGAAAGCTGCGAAGAGGAGATCAGCGACGCCCGGCTGCGCGCCCGACCCGTGACGACTCTTTGCATCGAGTGCAAAACCGAACAGGAGCGGCAGGAAAAAATCGGCTGAATTCGGACGAGCGGCCAAAGAGGCTGCGATGCGAGAGAGGATTCATGAAGTGCGATCGCTACGAGATCCTGCACAAAGTCGTTCGCATCGCCAATCGCACCTTCGCCGATTTTCCCCGAAGCTGTAAGGGCATCCTGCGCTACCTGTGTCGCGCCCTGCCCCTCGATGAGGCCGTCTTTTTTCATCTCTCGCCCTGTGACGGTCGCTTTTCGAGGCAGATATCGTCCTCGGGGCCGCAGCTTTTTCGGCCCTGCTCACCCCCCCTTCTCATCGACGACCTTACCCAGTTCCGCCGGCCGCTGCAGCACCGGGGGGACTGGTTTCTCCCCGTCCTTCACGGTCCCCGCCTCTGCGGGATGCTGAGACTCTCCCCCGCCTCCGAGATCCGCGACGAGCACCTGGCGATCCTTCGGATCGTCGCGGAGGAACTCTCCACTTTGGCGCAGCACGAGGCGATGCGCCAAGAGCAAAAACGCCATCTCGCCGAGCTTACCCTTCTGTCTCAGGTGGGCCGGGAGCTCAACCAGGCCCCGCGGCTGGTCGATCTATTACGCATCACCGTTCGGTCGCTGCTGCATCACAGCGGCGCGGCGGCCGTCATCCTTCGCCCCCTGTACGGCGGCGCCCTGCTGGGGCATGCCTCGGCCGGCATTCGGGACGAGTTTCTTCCGCATCGCCCTTTGTTTCTCGCTCTGGAAGAGGAGCACTCGTCTCGTCTGCTCAAGGGGGGCGCCCCCGTCGAAGCGGTCTTTTTTCCGACCGCCCAAGCCGTTGCGGACTCCACCCTCCCTTTTCCGCCCCACATGAGCGTTGTCCCCCTGCTGTTCGACAGCGAAGCCGTCGGAACACTCACCCTTTTCGGCGATGCCGCCCAGGAGGAGGTTCTTCTTTGCGGCGACGAGGAGTGCCGCCGCTTTCTCGGCACCCTCGGGGGGCAGATCGCCCACTCGCTGGAGCGGATCGTCAGCCGCGAGAAGCTCGAAGGGCTCTCCATCGAGAACGACCGCAAGTTGCAGGAGACGGCCCTGCTGTACCGCATCTCGAGAGCGATGCACAGCACGCTGCGCCTCAACGAGCTGATGCACCTCATCCTCTCTGCAGCCGTCGTCCCCGGCGGCGGGGGGTTCGATCGCGCCATGCTCTTCATGCTCAATGAGCGCACCGACTCGCTTCAGGGGATGCTCTGCGTCACCGGCGACACCGCCTCTTTGATCATCCCCCCCGAGCGCGGCGACGAAGCGTGGGAGCGCCCCGTCGTCACAGAAGAAGCCCAGGAGGCGCAGCGCAGAGACGCCAGATGCCGGATTCTGCTCAAGCAGCGCCTCCCCATGCAAGACGAGAACCCCCTGGCGCGGGCCGCGCGCCTCGGCGAAGTCGTCTTCTGCTCGCACCCCCACGCCGAATCGCCGCAGGCCGCCATGCTCGCCGAGGCGCTGGGAATGGGGCCGTACGCCTGCGCCCCCCTCCTTGGGCGCGAGCGCCCCTACGGCGTTCTGGTCGTCGACAACCCGCACAGCCGCGAGAGCATCGGCCCTTCCCGGCGGCGATTTCTGGAGCTTTTCGCCAATCAGGCAGGGGCGGCGATGGAGAACTCGATGCTGGTGCATCGGCTCGAAACGGCGCATCAGGAACTCAGGGATGCCCAGGACCGCCTCATCCAGGGGGAGAAAATGGCCATCCTCGGCGAAATGGCCGCCTCCGTCGTGCACGAGCTGCGAAATCCCCTCATCCCCATCGGCGGATTCGCCGAGCGCCTCTCGCGCATCCTCCCCGAAGGGGGGCTGGAGAACGAATACGCCACCATCATCGCCCGCGAAGCGCGCCGCATGGAGGAGATGCTCACCAACATCCTCGGTTTTTCGCGAAAGCAGATGCTGTGCTTTTCCGACTGCCGCATGGATCGGGTGCTGGAGGATGCCCTCGCACTGGAGATCGAGGCGATCGAAGCCGCCTCCATCCGCCTCAAATGGGAGGTCCCCTCCTCGCTTCCGGCGGTCAAATGCGACGAGGAGAAGCTGCGCCAAGTGCTGATCAATCTTCTCACCAACGCACGCCAGGCCATGAGCACCGGCGGCACCCTCACCGTCCGGGCGGGTCGCTGCTACCTTCGCGGCGAAGACGCCGTCGCCGTCGAGATCGAAGACACCGGCGGGGGGATCTCTGCCGAGATCCTGCACAACATCTTCAACCCTTTTTTCACCACCAAGGAAAAGGGGACGGGGTTAGGGCTCGCCATCTCCCGACGCATTATTGAGCAGCACGGCGGAGAGATCGAAGTGCGCAACCGCGAGGAAGGGGTTGTCTTCACCCTGCGCCTTCCCGTCTCGCCGCTCGCCGAAAGGCGAGAACGCGAGCGTTAGGATTGACAAAGCCCGGAATTTTTCGGTATGGTGATCCCGATTTCGGGGCCGTAGCTCAGCTGGGAGAGCGATGCGTTCGCAACGCATAGGTCGTGGGTTCGATCCCCATCGGCTCCACCAATGACGAAAGGGGTTGCAGTTTCTCTGCAACCCCTTTCGTATCTGCGGCGCATTTCGGCGAAGACGAAAAAAGACCCCGCATCGATCAGGCCCTCGCGAACCGAGGCGGCCGATGGTGCGGGGTCTTTACTTTTTGTCGGATTCGGGTTCAGCCGAGGGTGACGTTCTGATTCCTTGCGCGATTTGCCAGGATGGTCGAGTCGATCACGTCGCCGCATGAGCAACACTTCCATGCGTCGAAGGATCGAACGAAGTCGTAGAATTTTTCAGCGAACATTCTTCCTCTGCACTTTGGACATTTCATGGTTTTCTCCTCCCTGTGCGATCGAATTGCATTTTCCTTGGCCAGTTACACCATTCGTGCCATAGCGATGGAAGGTTCTGGGGGCAACGGTTGAAAGTTGTTGATGTTGCTGTGGAAATTTCGTGAATTTTTTCAGAGAGGCATTGTGGGCTGGGAGGAGGGCGAAAGCCGTCCGTCAATAAAGTGACGATCTTTGGTTCGCAGGATTCTCCATCCCAGGTATTTATGGAATGTCGATTGAAGGTTGGCGGGCAGGGAAGGGTGATCGTCAGAATTGTGACACGTTCGTCAGATGACGTCATCCAGTTGACGATTGAGCTCTCTTTTGCTTTGGCACGTGAGTAATCCCGAGTGCCCCTTTGGGGCGGGCTCACGCCTCTTCTGATGTCGAGCAGCGCACGGCCAAAACGAGCAAGCCCTTGTCTGGCGGTGTGATTTCCGGTATAAACGGGCAGGCTTTTCCCCTTCGTCCTCCCTTTTGTGTGATGCATCATGCCCGTCAACGCCCTGAGCCTCGACCAAGCCCTTGCCCTTCGCGATCGCGGCGCCCTCTTCGTCGATGCGCGCACTCCGGCCGAGTTCGAGGAGGCGAGCGTCCCCGGGGCGGTGAACGTGCCGATCTTCGACAATGAAGAGCGCGCACGCGTCGGCCTCCTTTACAAGGAGCAGGGGAAGGGTGCGGCGCGTCGCCTCGCCGTGGAGCTCGTCTCGCCCAAGATTCCGGAGCTGATGCGGCGGGTTGAAGCGGCGATGGAGGGGAAGGCGCCGCCGGTGGTCGTCTATTGCTGGCGCGGCGGGATGCGCAGCCGCGCGCTGACGACCTTTCTGGAGCTCGCCGGGATTCCGGCGCGGCAGCTGGAGGGGGGGCACAAGGCGTTTCGCGCCCGCGTCATCGAGTTTCTCGGCCGTGGAGAGTGGGGTCGACTCCTCGTCCTTCGCGGTCTGACAGGGGTTGGAAAGACGCGCCTTCTGCTCGATCTGTACAAAGAAGGATACCCGGTCCTCGACCTGGAGGGGATCGCCGGGCATCGCGGCAGCGCCTTCGGCGGGCTCGGGCTGTCGCCGCAGCCGGGGCAGAAGATGTTCGAGGCTCTTTTGTGGGATGCGCTGCGAAAGATTGCGCCGGGCGGCTACGCCCTGACCGAAGGGGAGAGCCGTCACATCGGGCGCCTCATCCTCCCCAAGCGCCTCTATCAGGACCTGCAGCGCGAGACGACACTGTGGATCAACGCCTCGCTCGAGCACCGCGTGCGGGTCATCCTCGACGATTATCCCGCCCGCGCCAGCCACAAGGAGGCGTTTTTACGTCCGATCCGGCTGCTGAAAGAGCGCCTTGGGGCGAAGACGGTCGAGGCCCTGACCGCCAAGCTGGAGGCCGGCGACTGGGAGTCGCTCGCCCGCGACCTCATGACACTCTATTACGATCCCCTCTACGAGCACACCCGCCCCGAGCGACGCATCGAAATCGATATCGATGCGCCGGAGCAAGGGTTCGGGAGGTGTAAAG
>JBJHBH010000136.1:0-5898 GCA_050485365.1 Desulfuromonadales bacterium
CCCGCACCGAGACGACATTTATCCGCACCTGATTGCACGGACCGCCCGGCGGCCGAAAAGGAGGTAACATGCAAGAGCCGACTACGATCACGATTTTCGACACCACCCTGCGCGACGGCGAGCAGTCCCCCGGCGCCAGCATGAACATCGAAGAAAAACTGCGCATCGCCCACCAACTCGAGAAGCTCAACGTCGACGTCATCGAGGCGGGTTTCCCCATCGCCTCCGAGGGCGATTTCGAAGCGGTGAAGAAGGTCGCGCAGACGATCCGGGGGCCGCAGATCGCGGGGCTGTGCCGGGCCAACGACAAGGATATCGACCGGGCGTGGGAAGCGCTCAGGTACGCCGGCGAGCGCGGGCGCATCCACACCTTCCTCGCCACCAGCGACATCCACATGAAGTACAAGCTCAAGATGAGCGAAGAGCAGGTGATCGAGACGGCGGTCAAGGCGGTCAAAAGAGCGGCCGGTTATACGCCCAACGTCGAGTTTTCCTGTGAAGATGCGGTGCGCACCCGTCTGCCCTTTCTCGCCCAGGTCGTCGAGGCGGTCATCGCCGCCGGCGCCCGCACGGTGAACATCCCCGACACGGTCGGCTACGCCATCCCCTCGGAGTTCGCCGAGATCATCCGCTATCTGAAGCAGAATGTCTCCAATATCGACAAGGCCGTCCTCTCGGTGCACTGCCACAACGATCTGGGGCTCGCGGTGGCCAACTCGCTGGCGGCGGTTCAGGCCGGGGCGCAGCAGGTCGAGTGCACCATCAACGGCATCGGCGAGCGCGCCGGCAACTGCTCGCTGGAAGAGGTCGTCATGGCCCTTCGCACCCGCCACGACATCCTCCCCTTCACCACCGGCGTCGTGACCGAGCACATCTACGCCGCCAGCAAGCTTCTGTCTACCGTCACGGGGATCGTGGTGCAGCCCAACAAGGCGATCGTCGGCGCCAACGCCTTCGCGCACGAGGCCGGAATCCACCAGCATGGCGTGCTGATGGAGAAATCGACCTACGAGATCATGACCCCCGAGTCGATCGGCCTGACCCAGAACAAGCTCGTTCTCGGCAAGCACTCTGGGCGCCACGCTTTCGTCGACCGGCTCAAGGAGCTCGGCTACGAGCTCTCCAAGGAGGACGTCGAGCGGGCCTTCGTCCGTTTCAAGGCGCTGGCCGACCAGAAGAAGGAGATTTTCGACGAGGATCTCGACGCCATCGTGGCCGACGAGATCATCCGCGTCCCCGAGCGCTTCTCGCTGCGCCAGATGAACGTCTCGTCGGGCTCCTTCGCCACCCCCACTGCCACCGTCGAGCTCGAGATCGATGGCAAGGTCAAGAAGATCGCCGCCATGGGGGACGGCCCTGTCGACGCGACCTTCAAGGCGATCAAGAAGCTCACCAAGAGTCAGGCCAAGCTGCTGCAGTTCTCCGTCGGCGCCATCACCGGGGGGACCGACGCGCAAGGGGAGTGCACCGTGCGCCTTCTCGAAGACGGCCGCGAAGCGCTGGGACAGGGGGCCGACTCGGACATCATCGTCGCCAGCGCCAAGGCCTACATCAACGCCCTGAACAAGATGGCCTCGGTCGTGGAGCGCATGCGGGTCCAGCTTTAAACTGACGCATCTCGGTGCGCCTGCGGCATTGGGAGCTTGCCATGCGCAAGGCGCATGGGCTAGAATCCGGCGCCGGTTTTTGAATTCTGCGCCAAGGAGAGAACATGGGAAAAAATATCGCGGAGAAGATTTTTGCGGCTCACCTGAGGGATGAGCCGTTTCCAGGAGCCAAGGTCCTCGACCTCGACCGTGTCCTCTGTCACGAGATCACCACTCCGATCGCCATCGCCGATCTGGTGTGGCGCGGCAAGGACCGGGTCTTCGATCCGACCAAGATCAAGGCGGTGATCGACCACGTCACCCCCGCCAAGGACAGCAAAACCGCCACGCAGGCCAAGATCCTGCGGGACTGGGCGCGCCGGCACGGCATCGTCGACTTCTTCGATGTCGGGCAAAACGGCGTCTGTCACGCCCTCTTCCCCGAGAAGGGGTACATCCGCCCGGGCTTCACCGTCATCATGGGCGACAGCCACACCTGCACCCACGGCGCCTTCGGCGCCTTCGCCGCGGGGGTCGGCACCACCGACCTCGAGGTCGGCATCCTCAAGGGGGTGTGCGCCTTTCGCGAGCCCAAGACGATCCGCATCAATCTGACCGGCACCCTGCAGCCCGGCGTCTACGCCAAGGACGTCATCCTCTTCGTCATCGGCCAGATCGGCGTCAACGGCGCCACCGACCGCGTCATCGAATTCCGCGGCCCGGTGGTCGACGAGATGACGATGGATTCGCGCATGACGCTGTGCAACATGGCCATCGAGGCCGGCGGCACCTCCGGCATCTGCCTCCCCGATGCGACGACGGTCGACTATCTGTGGCCCTTCATCGAGGGGGAATACCCGAGCCGAGAGGCCGCGCTGGAAGATTTTCGCAAATGGCACTCGGACGAGGACGCGCAGTACGAGAAGGTCCTCGATTTCGACATTTCGAACCTCGAGCCCCAGGCCACTTTCGGCTACAAGCCCGACTGCGTCAAGGCCGCCAGGGATTTCGATGGAACCGCCGTCAACCAGATCTACATCGGCACCTGCACCAACGGCCGCCTGGAAGATCTGCGCGTCGCCGCCGAGATTCTCAAAGGGCGCAAGCTCGCCGACGGCGTACGCGGCATCGTCTCTCCGGCGACCCCCAAGATCTTCTCCGACGCCATGGCCGAGGGGATCATCCAGGTCTTCATGGACGCCGGCTTCTGCGTCACCAATCCCACCTGCGGCGCCTGCCTCGGCATGAGCAACGGCGTCCTCGCCGAAGGGGAGGTGTGCGCCTCGACCAGCAACCGCAACTTCAACGGCCGCATGGGCAAGGGGGGGATGGTGCACCTGATGAGTCCCGCCACCGCCGCCGCCACCGCCGTCACCGGGGTCATCACCGACGCGCGCACCCTGTAGGGAGCGGCAGGCGGGTGCCCAAGGGACAGGGCAGGCACTAGACCTGCCCCTACGGAAATTTCGAAAGGGAGATTTCAAAAGATGAAGAAAAGTTTCGGCGGCGCGGCGCTCTTTCTCGACCGCTCCGACATCAATACCGACGAGATCATACCGGCCAAATACCTTACCGAGGTGACCAAGGAGGCGCTCAAGCCCCACTGCCTCGAAGACCTCAAGCTCGACGGCTTCGACCCCAAGGGGGAGGCGCTTCAGAAGGCGCGCGTCGTCGTCTCGCGTCAGAACTTCGGGTGCGGCTCCTCGCGCGAGCACGCGCCGTGGGTCTTCGAGGTCAACGACATCCACACCATCATCGCCGAGAGCTACGCGCGCATCTTCCGCCAGAACATGTTCAACGGCGGGATGCTCGCCATCGAGCTTCCGGCCGCCGAGATCGATCGCCTCTTCGCCATGACCGCGGAAGGGGAAGTGGAGATCGGCGTCGATCTCGCCCAAAGCACCATCACGGCCCGCTCTGCAGGTCGCGAAGAGCGCTTCTCCTTCGACATCTCTCCCTTCGACCGGGCGCTCGTCGAGGCGGGGGGATGGGTCGAATTCGCCGACGCGAGATATTGATCTATTTTTATTAATTGAAAATAACCTTTTTCGTGGTATAGTC
Source organism: Desulfuromonadales bacterium (assembly GCA_050485365.1). Taxonomy (GTDB): domain Bacteria; phylum Desulfobacterota; class Desulfuromonadia; order Desulfuromonadales; family JACZKF01; genus JARFUG01. The sequence goes on from JBJHBH010000136.1 coordinate 3,648, forward strand.
GTTTCCATCGGGGCTTCTCACGCTATTTATTTGCATTCGCCCCGGAGGAGGACTCATGCAATCTGCGCGAAACGACATCAGCCGCGAGGAACGGGAGCTGCTCACCTACTTTCGGGCGCTTCCGGTGCAGCAGCAGCTCGACATCCTCAGCCACGCCGAGACCGAATTCAATTCGTTCGAGCGGATGAGGCAGCTCGCCACGCGCCAGGTCGAGCATCGCGGTTCCGAGGGCGAGCACGAGTGGCATTGAGCATCGCCTAAAACGATGGACAAACGAAAAAACGGGCCGAGTCGGCCCGTTTTTTCGTTCGCGGGCGCCAACCCTCACCACGTTGACTTCCTGCCGACTCCTGTGTAAGATTCGGCACATGTCATGTGCCCGATGTGGCACAGTCGAGGGGGAGGGGCCGCCGGCGGCCGGAAAAAGGATTTGACACCGGCAGCTCTCCCTCCCTATAGTGGCAACCGTTCAAAAAACAAGCGTTTAACGCCTCATTCCCCTGTGTAGGGATTGTATTTCGATGTAAAGGAGAAGGTTCTTTATGGCACAGCAGTTCAAGATCGCGGTTCTTCCCGGAGACGGCATCGGGCCGGAGGTGATGGCCGAGGCCCTCAGGGTTCTCGATGCGGTGGAGAAAAAGTACAACGCGTCCTTTTCGCGCACGCGCGCCAACGTCGGCGGTGCCGGTATCGACAACGAAGGCAAGGCTCTCCCCGAGACGACGGTGCAGATCTGTCGCGAGGCCGACGCCATCCTGTTCGGCTCCGTCGGCGGCCCCAAGTGGGAGAACCTCCCCCCCGACGAGCAACCCGAGCGCGGCGCGCTCCTTCCGCTGCGCAAAATCTTCGGCCTCTATGCCAACCTGCGCCCCGCCATCATTTTCCCCTCCCTGACCGGCGCCTCGTCGCTCAAGGAAGAGGTCATCGCCGGGGGCTTCAACGTCCTGGTGGTGCGCGAGCTCACGGGGGGGATCTACTTCTCGCAGCCCAAGGGGATCGAAGGGCAGGGGCGCGATCGCGTCGGCGTCGACACCATGCGCTACAGCGTCCCCGAGATCGAGCGCATCACCCACGTCGCCTTCCAGGCCGCCCGCAAACGCGACAAGCGTGTCTGCTCCATCGACAAGGCCAACGTCCTGTCGACCTCGGTGCTGTGGCGCGAAGTCGTCATCGGCGTCGCCAGGGAATATCCGGATGTCGAACTGACCCACATGTACGTCGACAACGCCGCCATGCAGTTGGTGCGCTGGCCCAAGCAGTTCGACGTCATTTTGTGCGAGAACATGTTCGGCGACATCCTCTCGGACGAGGCGGCGATGCTCACCGGCTCCCTCGGGATGCTCCCCAGCGCCTCGCTGGCCGAAGGGAGCTTCGGGATGTACGAGCCCTCGGGCGGCAGCGCCCCGGACATCGCAGGGCAGGGGATCGCCAATCCTATCGCGCAGATTCTGTCGGCTTCGATGATGCTTCGCTACTCCTTCGCCATGGTCGAGGCGGCCGACGCCATCGACAACGCCGTCGCCGCCGTTCTCGATCAGGGCTATCGCACCCGCGACATCTACCAGAAGGGCGCGCAGGAAAGACTCGTCAACACAAGGGAGATGGGCGACGCCATCATCGCGGCGCTCTAGAAAACAACCTCACTCTAAAGGAAAAAGACCCCCATGAAAGTCGGACTCGTCGGTTGGCGCGGCATGGTCGGTTCCGTTCTTCTGCAGCGCATGCAGGAGGAAAACGATTTCGTCGGTATCGAGCCGGTCTTCTTCTCCACCTCGCAGAGCGGGGCGCCCGCCCCCATGAATGCGGGGACCCTCAAGGACGCCTCGGATCTCGCCGAGCTGAAGAAGCTCGACGTGATCCTGACCTGCCAGGGGGGGGACTACACCAAGGCGATCCACCCCGAGCTGCGCAAGGCCGGATGGCAGGGGTACTGGATCGACGCGGCGAGCACGCTGCGCATGGAGCCCGGCGCCGTCATCATCCTCGATCCGGTCAACCGCGGCGTCATCGACAAGGCGCTGGCCTCGGGGGGGAAGGACTTCATCGGCGGCAACTGCACCGTCAGCCTCATGCTGATGGCGCTGGGGGGGCTCTTCCGCGCCGAGCTCGTCGAGTGGGTCTCGTCGATGACGTACCAGGCCGCCTCGGGGGCCGGGGCGCCCAACATGCGCGAGCTGCTGCAGCAGATGGGAGTCCTTCAGCGCTCGGTCGCCGATCTTCTGTCCGATCCCTCATCGGCCATCATCGACAT
>JBJHBH010000137.1:0-5856 GCA_050485365.1 Desulfuromonadales bacterium
GCGGCCCCGGTGGAGGTGTGCCGGCTCGGCGAGACGATGAGCGCGATGGCGACCAGCCTGATCGGCGCCAAGCTCGGAGCCGAAGAGGCCAACCGCGCCAAGAGCGAATTTCTCGCCACCATGAGCCACGAGCTGCGCACCCCGATGACGGTGATCATGGGCTCCCTCGAGTTTCTCCAGGAATCGGCCCGGACTCCCGAGCAGAAACAGCTTCTGGATCTCTCGTCGACCTCGGCCCAGCGGCTTTTGGGGATCATCGACGATCTGCTCGACATCTCGCGCATCGAGGCGGGCAGAATAAAAATCGACGAGCGCCCCTTCGAGATGCGCGAGTGCGTGCGTCACGCGGTCGAGCTCTTCAGCCCGTCGGCCGAGCAGAAGGGGGTTCGGCTCTCATGGCACATCGACCCTCATCTGCCCCGGCACGTCCTGGGCGATCCGGACCGCCTCGCCCAGGTCCTGATCAACCTGGTGGGCAACGCCGTCAAGTTCACCGAGCGCGGAGAGGTGACTCTCTCGGTGGAGGGAGACGGGGACGAGCTCGTCTTCACCGTGCGCGACACCGGCATCGGCATCCCCGCCGACAAGATCAGGGGGCTCTTTCGCCCCTTCACCCAGGTCGACAGCTCACTGACCCGCCGCTACTCCGGAACGGGGCTCGGTCTGGCGATCAGCAAGGAGCTGGTGGCGCTGATGGGGGGGACGATCGGCGTGCGCAGCCGCGAGGGGCAGGGGAGCGCCTTTTACTTTCGCATCCCGCTGAAAGCGGCCGAGATGTCGGAGGAGGCTTCGGCGCGCACGGACGATGAGGGCGCGACCCGGCCGATGCGGGTCCTGCTCGCCGAGGACGAGCCGGCGGTGAGGGCGCTGGTGGCGATGACGCTGCAGAAAAAGGGGATGGAGGTCTGCGTCGCGGAGACAGGGCGTCAGGCCCTCGCCCGATGGAAGGAGAAGAAGTTCGATTTCATCCTGATGGATCTGCAGATGCCCGAGATGGACGGGCTGGAGGCGACCAGGGCGATCCGGCGCATGGAAGAGGAGCGCGGCGACAGGACGTGCATCTTCGCCCTGACGGCGCACGCCCGTCGCCAAGACAAGGAGCGCTGCCTCGCCTCGGGGATGGACGGCTTTCTCGCCAAGCCCCTTCGCCTCGAAAAGCTCGCCTCCCTCATCGCGTCGTGCTCCTGCGGGCTTCACGGCGACGGGGGATTGAGTGCGACGGGGATGCGCTGAAGCGCGCGCCCAACTACACGGACGAGGGGGGCGGCGACGAGGGGACGGCGACTTCGCTCAGGCCGAGCTCGGCCTCGAGGGCCGCGACGAAGGCGCATGCGTCGGCGCCGCGGGACGGCGGGTAGGATATCTCCACCAGCGCCTCGCGCCCTTCGAGGGTGCGTAAAAAGACGAGTCCGTCATACCCCTCGACGAGAAAGCGCAGATAGGCGACCTCGCGGCGGGGGAGGCGGAAGGTGCGGCGGACGAAGGGGTCATCGGGTATTTCGCAGGCGGACATGTTTTCTCTTGACTCGGCGGAAGGGGCTCGTTATTTTTGCTAAATTATTTTTACTGGTACTAAAATGATCGTCGGCGTACCGAAAGAGATCAAAACCCGCGAATACCGGGTGGGGCTGACCCCGGCCGGTGTGCGCACCCTGGCGGAAGACGGCCACACGGTGCTGGTGGAGACCGGCGCCGGCGCCGGAAGCGGCCTCGGCGACGACGCATACCGCGGCGCGGGGGCCCGGATCGTCGCGAGCGCCGCAGAGATCTACGCCGACGCCGAGCTCGTCGTCAAGGTCAAGGAGCCGCTGGCGGCCGAATACGAGAAGCTGCGCCCCGGCCGGATCCTCTTCACCTATCTGCACCTGGCCCCTCTGCCCGAGCTGACCCGCGCCCTTGTGGAGCGCGAGGTCGCCGGCGTTGCCTACGAGACGATCGCCCTCGCCGACGGGACGCTGCCGTTGCTGCAGCCGATGAGCGAGATCGCCGGACGCATGGCGGTGCAGGTCGGCGCATTCTACCTGCAGAAGGAGAACGGCGGCAAGGGGGTCCTGCTCTCGGGCGCCCCGGGGGTGAGGGGCGCGCGGGTCGTGGTGCTGGGGGGTGGGACCGCCGGCGCCAACGCCGTGCGCATCGCCGCGGGGATGGGGGCCGAGGTGAGCGTCCTCGACATCGACCCCAACCGCCTTGAAGCGCTCGATCAGCGCTTCGGCAACCGCATCCGCACCCTGATGTCGAATTCGCACACCATTGAGGACGAAGTCCTGCGGGCCGATCTGCTCATCGGGGCGGTGCTGATTGCCGGGGCCAAGGCGCCGCGGCTCGTCGAGCGCTCGCTGGTGGCACGAATGGAGCCGGGGAGCGTCATCGTCGACGTGGCCGTCGATCAAGGGGGGTGCGTCGAGACGACGCGCCCCACGACCCACGACGATCCGGTCTACACGGTGGACGGCGTCGTCCACTACGCGGTGGCCAACATGCCCGGGGCGGTGAGCCGCACCAGCACCTTCGCCCTGACCAACCGCACCCTCCCCTACGTGCGCCGCATCGCAGCGCAGGGGCTCGCCGCGGCCGCCGAGGCCGACCCGGCTCTGCGCCTGGGGATCAACACATGGCGAGGGCAGGTGTGCAACGAGGCGGTCGCCAAGGCGCAGGGGCTCCCCTTCGTCCCCTGGACGCCGTAGGGGCGCCATTCATGGCGTCCGGCCTTTCGTCGAATGTTGCGTAACAATTCGCTGAAGCCGCAGACGTAGGGGCGCAATTCATTGCGCTCGGGCCTCGCGCACCTAGATAAAAAGAATTTCCGCAAATATCTCTTTCCCAGCCAATGAACCTCCTCCAGACCGGCTGATTCCCCCAAGAGAGATATTTTGCGATCCCCCGGGTCCCCGCCCGGGGGTTTTTTTTCGTCTTCGTGGGTCGGCTGATGAAAAGCACCCGTCTGCGGCGTTGCCCTCACCCTGCGGCGCTGCGACGTACTGATGTACGCCTCGCTTCGCAGGACTTCGGGCGCCTTGCATCCGGGCGCTTTTGATCAGCCTGGCAGTCTACAAATGAACCACGCTGTCTGCGGCGTTGCCCTCACCCTGCGGCGCTGCGACGTACTGATGTACGCCTCGCTTCGCAGGATTTCGGGCGCCTTGCGTCCGGGCGCTTTTGATCAGCCTGGCTTTTGATCCCCTCTCCCTCAGGGGGAGGGGAATCGTCCGGGCAGATGACGATCCAGAAGGTACCTCGCGATGCTTCGCCGCGGCGGCAGGGTCGGCAGGGCGTCGACCGGGAACCAGCGGGCGTCTTCGAGCTCTTTTTCCTCGGCGCGAACTTCGCCCGAGACGTACTCGGCGACGAAGCCGGCCATGAGCTGGCTCGGAAAGGGCCAGTTCTGGCTGCCGATATAGCGGATGCCGCCGACCTCCACCCCCGTTTCCTCGCGCACCTCTCTGGCCACCGCCTCTTCCAGCGATTCTCCGATGTCGAGAAATCCGGCGACAAGGCCGTAGCGCCCTTCGGGCCACTCGGCCTTGCGGGTGAGAAGGACCTCGCCGGGGCGGCGCACCAGAACGATGACGCAGGGGTGGATGTGGGGGAAGTGCGGTGCGCCGCACCCGGCGCATTTCTTCCCGCGCTCGCCGGGGAGCGGTTCGTTCTTCGCGCCGCAGCGGCTGCAGAAGCGGCTGTTTCGCTCCCAGTGCAGCGCCTGGGCGGCGATTCCGCCGAGGGAGAGGAGCTCGATGGGCAGCCGCGGTTCGGGCGCCAGGAGGTTTTCGCCGCTGCCGGGTGCAAAGGGCTCTTTGTGCGCCACGGCCCGGCACGGCCGGCCGTCCCACATCCCGAGAAAGACGCTTCGCGGGTCTGCCCCCCCGAGGGGGAGGCGCGCCTCGTCCCCCGCCCACTCCACCAGCATCTCCTGCCGGTGCAGCCCGACGAGATACCCCTCGCCGCCGGGGTCGGCGTCGGGAGGGTCCGGCCGAAAGCGCCCCTTCAGCGAGGCGGCGTTGAAGGGGAGGTGCATCGGGGAGTCGAATCGGTCGGGCAGGGCCATTTGTCAGTCCTTAAGTGCAGGAACCGGGAGAAAACAGGCGAAGTTTGCAGAAGGTTTCAAGGGAATGTCAAGGAACATCACCTCACCTTATGGATCCGGTGGGACAGTGGGGTGCGAGCTTTTATTCCGGCCCCTGGCTCCTGGATTCTGGATTCTGCTTATCCGCCAACAGCAACGCCAATTGCGTCTTGGCGTCTCGTATCTCTCCCCGGTGCACCATGGCGAGGGCTTCGTGCAGGGGGAGGGCGACGGGCTCGATGTATTCGTCGTGCTCGGGCGCGCTTCGAACCGGCGTCAGGTCGCGGGCGACGAAGAGGTGGATCACCTCGTCGCTGTAGCCGACGGCGGGGAGGATCTCGGCGATCTTTTCCAGGCTCCCCGCCTTGTAGCCGGCCTCTTCCTCGAGCTCCCGGTGCGCGCACGCCTCGGGCGTCTCGGCGGCGTCGAGGCGCCCTGCGGGGATCTCCCAGAGGGAGTCGCCGACGGTGGGGCGAAATTGATGAAGGAGGACGACGTGCCCGTTGGGGAGGAGGGGGAGGACGGCGGCCCCGCCGGGGTGGCGGACGATCTCGTAGGCCGAGCGGCGCCCGTCGGGGAGGGTGTGCTCCTCTTTTGCGACGCTGAAGATGCGCCCTCGGAAGACAAGGGTCTTTTCCATGTCAGGAAGGTTCCTTGAGAAGGGGAGAATCGGCGGGGAAGACGAAGGAGATCTCCCCGAAGGTCGTTCGAAAGGTCATCGGCAGCCGCCCCAGGTAGTCGCCGTCGATCTGCACCGGAATCCCTTCCCCCTTGAGAGTGAATTCGCGCCCCTGAAGGCAGAGGGCGGCCGGGGGGAGGGGAGAGCGCCCCGAAAGAACGGTGACGGCGTAGCCGAGGAGGCCGAGCCGCCCCCGTCTCCGGAAGAGGCAGACGTCGAGGCGGTCGATCAGGGGCGAGGCGTTCGGCGCGAAGGAGAATCCGCGTCCGGCGTAGAGCCGGCAGTTGCTCACGATCGCCCCGTAGCCGCGATGGACGGCGCCGTCCTCGTCGACGACCTCCAGCGCCGGGAGGGGGCGCCTGCACAGGGCGGCGATGCCGCCCAGAATGTAGGCGAGCTTGCCGGTGAGGCGCTTCAGGCGCAGATCGAGGCCGTAGACGACCTGAGCGTCGAAGCCGATCCCGGCCATGAGGACGAAGCGGGTCTGTCCCGCCACGCCGAGGCAGATCGGGCGGGGGGTGCCCGCGAGGGCGATCTCGCAGGCCCCCTCGATGTCGAAGGGGATCTGCGCCTCCAGCGCAAAGACGTTGGCGGTTCCCAGGGGGATGAGGGCGAGGGGGATGGCCGATGGGGCGAGTCCGTTGACGACTTCGTTGAGCGTGCCGTCCCCGCCGGCGGCGACGACGAGGTCGGCGCCGGATGCGCGGGCCTCGCTCGCCGCCCTGCGCGCGTCGCCCCTGGCCGTCGTCAGGACAAGCTCGACCGACGCCCCCCGGCGCTGCAGGCACGCGCGGGCCTTCTCGATACGCTCGGCTGCGCCTCCCCCCGCCACGGGGTTGGCGATGAGGACGATTCTTTTCGGCGACGTGGCCATCCGATACCCCTCTACGCGGCTGCCAAAGCCAAGGCAAATGCAATGGAACGCGGATTTTGGCGGAAAAGCTCTGATAAAAATCTGATTTTTACTATCTTGAGATCGGATTTTCATCCGCGTGCATCAGATTTGATCCGCGTTCCATGAAAAGCCTTTCTCGTCTGCGGGTCCTCATTCATGTTATCTTTGGGTTGAAGGAGACGACCCGTGGGCAATTCCCCCCCCTACCCAGAAAGAGAGATC
>JBJHBH010000138.1:0-5840 GCA_050485365.1 Desulfuromonadales bacterium
TCTCGCGGTGGCGGCTCGGGTCGCCGTGCGGGTGCAGGACGGGCTCGCGCTGCACGAGGCGGTGGCCCGCACCATCGCCGAGGGGAACGCGCGCGGCTTTCGCTTCGGCCTCATCGCCCTCGACCGCCAGGGGCGCGTGCAGGTCGGCGAGACGTCGGGCATCCGGGTGATGTTCGCCGCCCGCACCGAAGGGGGAGATCTGTCGACCTTCATGGAGCCGGGCGATTTCTGCGTGATTCACTGAAGGCTGCAGCGCGGGGCGTCGCTCGTGCGCGCTGCCGCGCGTAACGAGTCGAAGACCCTTCCGGCGGTTCCCTCGCCAACGTTCCCAACTTTTCCGCTATACTCCAAATTGGAAATTGCCAATCTTGTGTGGAGTAGCGATGGAGACGGTACGGTCGTCTTCCCGGCTTCGCCGCGCGATGGCCTATGCCCGCCCTTACCGCGTGTTCATCGCGGTGATCCTCATCCTGACCTTCCTGGTGGCGGCGGCCGGCGCACTGGAGCCCCTGGTCATGATGTTCATCTTCGACCGCCTCGTCGCCGAGGCCCCTCTGGAAGGGATTCTCGTCGGGGTGGCGATGCTGGCGGGGCTCGGTCTTTTGCGCGAGCTCGGCGCAGCGATCTCCAACTGGCTGTCGTGGCGCACCCGCATCGGGGTGCAGTACGCCCTGCTCGACGCCACCGTCGAGAAGCTCCACCGCCTCCCTCACGAGATGCACCGTCGCGAAGGGGTCGGCGCGATCATGACGCGGCTCGACCGGGGGATCCAGGGGTTCATCGGAGCGGTGAGCGAGATCTCCTTCAACGTCCTGCCGGCCCTGGCCTACCTTGTTCTGGCCATCGTCATCATGCTGCGCCTCGACTGGCGCCTCACCCTCCTGGTCGTCTTCTTCGCCCCCCTTCCGGCCCTGGTCGCGGCGATGGCGGCGCCGCGGCAGACCCGGCGAGAGAGGGTCCTCATGGACCGCTGGGCGCGCATCTACGCGCGCTTCAACGAGATCCTCTCGGGGATCGTCACGGTGCGCAGCTTCGCCATGGAGGATGCCGAGAAGCGGCGTTTCCTGAGCGACGTCGACGAGGCGAATCGCGTGGTGATCCGCGGCATCGGCTTCGATTCGAGCGTCGGCGCCCTGCAGAACATGCTGGTCGCCGCCGCCCGCATCGCGGCGGTCGGCTTCGGGGGGTATCTGGTGGTGCGGGGTGAGGCGACGATCGGCACCCTGGTCGCCTTTCTGGGATATGTGGGGGGGCTCTTCGGGCCGGTGCAGGGGCTGACGGGGATCTACCGCACGCTGCACAATGCTAGCGTCTCGCTCGATACGATCTTCTCCATCCTCGACACTCAGGAGCACATCGGCGACGCTCCCGACGCCGTCGAGGCGACGTCGGTGCGCGGCGAGGTCGCCTTCGACGGCGTGCACTTCGGCTATGAGGTGAGCGGGACGCCGATCCTGCGGGGGATCGATCTGCAGGTGCGCCCCGGGGAGATGCTCGCCATCGTCGGCCCGAGCGGCTCGGGCAAGTCGACGATGATGGCGCTGCTGCAGCGCTTCTACGACCCGACCCAAGGGGCGATCCGCATCGACGGCGTCGACCTGCGGGCGCTGAAGCAAAAGAGCCTGCGGCGCCAGATCGGCGTCGTTCTGCAGGAGGCGCTGCTGTTCAACGAGACGGTGCGCGACAACATCGCCTACGGCCGCCCCGGGGCCGACATGCGGCGGATCGAGGCGGCGGCGAAGGCCGCCAACGCCCACGACTTCATCACGGTCCTGGAGAAGGGGTACGACACCGTCGTCGGGGAGCGGGGCAGCCGCCTGTCCGGGGGGGAGCGCCAGCGCATCGCCATCGCCCGGGCGATCCTGAAAGATCCGCCCATCCTCATCCTCGACGAGGCGACGAGCGCGCTGGACGTGGAGCTCGAGGCGCAGATCCAGGAGGCGATCGAAAAGCTCATTCGCGGCCGCACCACCTTCGTCATCGCCCACCGCCTCTCCACCGTCGTCAACGCCGATCGCATCGTGGTGCTCAAAGGGGGGCGCATCATCGAGAGCGGACGGCACGCCGAGCTCGTCGCGGCCGGGGGGTATTACGCCTCCCTCATCGCGCGCCAGGCGGCCGCCTATGCCGGCCCCGAGCGGCGAAGGGGCGACGCCGAGCGTCGCAGGGGAGACGGAACCGCAGATCGCAGAAGGGACAAGGACGAGATTCTGTGGTAGGTTTCAGGGGCAGGAGCCAGGAACCTGGAGCTCCTGGATTCTGCTTAAAGGAGGTCGGCGATGGAGCCTCAAAAGATCATTCTGGTCGCCATGACGCACGATCGGGTCATCGGGCGGCAGGGCAAAATGCCCTGGCATCTCCCCGAGGAGCTGCGGCTCTTCCGGGATCTGACCATCGGGCATACCGTGATGATGGGGCGGCGCACCTTCGAGTCGATCGGCAGGCCCCTGCCGCAGAGAAAGAACATCGTGCTGAGCCGCACGATGGAGCCGACCCCCGGCGTCGTCGTCTGTGCCAGTCTTCAGAAGGGGCTCGCCGAAGGGGCCGCTCACGGCAAGAAAATTTTCATCATCGGCGGGCGCCAGCTTTACGAGGAGGCCCTCGGCATCGCCGATTTCATGCGCATCTCGTGGATCGAGCAACGCTACGACGGCGACGTCCTCTTCCCCGATTTCTCCCCCACGCAGTGGGAGCCGATCCGAGAGCACGACTACCCCGGCTTCCGCCACGTCCATTACCGCCGCAAAGCCTGAAGGAGCGCTCTGGCGTTCCCCGAGGGCGCCGCGCCGTGCGGGCGGGAGCCTTCGGCTCCGGCGGACGGTGTCCCCTCTCTACAAATTTTCCGCGAGGATCTTGATCCCGATCCCGATGAGAACAAGGCCTCCGACGACCTCGACGCGTTTGCCCCAAAGTCCGCTGATGCGCCGCCCCAGGATCATGCCCAGAACGGTCAGGGGGGCGCAGACCAGGCCGATGACCAGCGCCGGCACCCAGATGCTCACTTCAAGCATCGCCAGCGAGAGCCCGACGGCCAGGGCGTCGATGCTGGTCGCCACCGAGAGCATGACGAGGCTCCACCCGCGGGTGGGGTCCGAGCGGGGGGGGCTCTCTTCGCCATGGCCGATGGCTTCCCAGATCATCTTGCCGCCGATGAGCGCCAGCAGGCCGAAGGCGACCCAGTGGTCGACGGCGCTGATCCAGCGGTGGATGCCCATCCCCGCAAGCCACCCCAGCACCGGCATCATCGCCTGGAAAAGCCCGAAGTGAAAGCCGAGGCGAAAGAGGTGGCGTCCGGTGAGGCGCTCGATGGTGATCCCCGCGGCCAGCGCCACGGCGAAGGCGTCCATCGCAAGGGCGACGGCGATACCCAAAAGAATCGGCCAATCCATCAGTTTCGCCTTTCCATCCGCGAACGGTCTTGCCAAGAGACAGTGTCCGGGTATAGCATAGTGCGGCTTAGGCTGTCGACAGATTAACCGTTTTGGCGCAATCCGCTCCCGAGGAGTTGAGATGAAAAAGATCGTTTGCCTTGTCCTGCTGAGTTTTCTCGCCGCCTTCCCCGCCGCCGCCTTCGCGCCCGACGCCGGAAGCGGAAGCTGCATCGATTGTCACTCGCTGAGCGTTCAGGAGGCCTCGAACCTGCTGAAGGACGGCGTCGACCGTGTCCTGGCGGTCTCTCACGCCGAGATGCCGGGGATGTGGGTCGTCGAGGTCGAAAAGAACCGCCAGAAGTTCCCCCTCTACGTCGACTACTCCAAGCAGTACGTCTTCACCGGGAACATCATCCGATTGAGGGATCACCAGAATATCACCGCGCAGCATGCGGCCGAGATGAACCGGGTCGACGTCTCGAAGATCCCACTGGGCGACGCCCTGCTGCTCGGCAGGAAAGATGCCCGCACGAAGGTGATCGTCATCACCGACCCCGACTGCCCGTTCTGCAAGCGCCTGCACGACGAGCTCAAGGAGGTCGTTCGCCGCGATCCGCAGATCGCCTTCTGGATCAAGTTCTACCCGCTGAAGATCCATCCCAACGCCTACGAGATTTCCAAGAGCATCGTCTGCGCCCGCTCGCTCGATCTGCTCGAGGCCCATTTTGCCGGAAAGCCGATCCCCCCGGCGACCTGCGACACCCGCGCCATCGACGACAACATCGCCCTGGTGCAGCAGCTCGGTATCGGCGCCACCCCCGCGCTGATTCTCCCCGACGGACTGGTGCAGCCGGGGTTCCGCAGCGCCGACGACATCCTGCGCCTTCTGGGCTCCCGGGCGGCCAGGTAGCCGTTCGCGGCGAGCAAAAGCCTTGCCTTTAGGGGACCGATCTGCTAAAAAATGCCATTCTTTTTTCGAACCAATGGAGGTGCTTGAGATATGGGTCTTTTGTCGGGGAAACGGGGGATCATCTTTGGGGTGGCGAACGATCTGAGCATCGCCTGGGGGATCGCCCAGCAGCTCAGGGCCGAAGGGGCCGAGCTCGCCTTCACCTATCTGAACGAGGCGCTTGAGAAGCGGGTGCGTCCCCTGGCCGAAAGTCTCGATTCCCCCCTGATCCTCCCTTGCGACGTCGCCCGCGACGAGGACATCGAGGCGGTCTTCGAGGCGGCCGGGCAGAAGTGGGGGCAGATCGACTTCGTCGTTCACGCCGTCGCCTTCGCCAACCGCGAGGACCTGAAGCACTCCTTCAGCCAGACGAGCCGGGACGGCTTCCGTCTCGCCATGGACATCTCGGCCTACTCCCTGGTGGCGATGACCCGCTGCGCGGTCCCGCTGATGAAAAACGGCGGCAGCATCATTACCCTGACCTACCTCGGGGCGAGCCGCGTCATCCCCAACTACAACGTCATGGGTGTGGCGAAGGCGGCGCTCGAGGCCTCGGTGCGCTACCTTGCCGCCGAGCTCGGCCAGAAGAACATCCGCGTGAACGCCATCTCGGCCGGCCCCATCAAGACGCTGGCGGCCTCGGGGATCGCCAACTTCCGCGAAAAGATCAAGCTCATGGACGATCGCGCTCCCCTGCGGCGCTGCGTGACGCAGGAGGAAGTCGGCAAGTCCGCCCTCTACCTCGTCTCCGATCTCTCCAGCGGCGTCACCGGCGAGGTGCACTTCGTCGACTCCGGCTACAACATCCAGGGTGCCTGATCCTGAAGACCACATCCGGGGCCGCGTTCGCGGCCCTTTTCCGCACGGAATACCGACGTGATCCACGGGTATACGACCGGACTCAAGCCGAGCCAGCTGCAGGCGCTGGAGCGCATCTACCGGCGCCGCATCCCCGCCGATGAGGTCGTCACCTCCGAGCTGGCCCGCTTTCTCACCGAACGCTCCTTCGAGCTGCGCCGCCAGGTCGGCGTGCTCATCGACCGGCTCGGCACGGTGCGCTACGTCATCGTCGGCGACGACCGCGAGATCGTCATCCCGGATCTTTCGGACTACGGGCTGGGGCGCAGCGGCCTTCGCGGCCTGCGCTGCATCCACACCCACCTCAAAGGGGAGCCCCTCTCCCAGGACGACCTGACCGACCTCGCCCTGCTTCGCCTCGATCTGATGGCCGCTCTTGCCGTCGACGACAACGGGCAGCCCGGCGCGTTCCACTACGCGCACCTGCTCCCGCCCAACCCCGAGGAGAAGAGCGTCGAGGTTCTGCGCGCCCCCTCGATCCATCAGCTCGATCTGAACTTCCACGCCTTTTTGCGCTCCCTCGAGGAGGAGCTGACCGTCAGGGGTGCCGAAGCGGTCGACCTCGCAGAGGGGCGCGAACGGGCGATCCTCGTCTCGGTCAGCCAGCCTTCGGCCCAGGAGACCGAGGACTCCCTCGACGAGCTCACCGAGCTGGCCCGCAC
>JBJHBH010000139.1:0-5348 GCA_050485365.1 Desulfuromonadales bacterium
GTGAAACGCCTCATCGCCGCCGCCGTCAGCCGCTCGCGCACCGTTCTGCTCCTCTTCGCCCTGATCCTCGTCGCCGGCACCGTCGCCTACGTCATCGTCCCCAGAGAAGCGGCGCCCGAGATCGACATCCCCATCTATTTCGTGACCGTCCTCTACCCGGGGATCGCGGCCGAAGACTCCGAACGCCTCCTGCTCCCGCCCTTGGAGCGAGAGCTGCTCGGCCTCGAGGGGCTCGACGAGATGCAGGCGTGGGCGGGCGAGGGCTTCGCCATGGTGCGCCTGGAGTTTCGCCCGGGGTTCGACGGCCGACAGGCGCTGGCCGACGTGCGCGAGCAGGTCGACCAGGCGGCGCCGGAGCTCCCCGCCGGGGCCGAGGCGCCGGTGGTCTCCGAAGTCGACGTCGCCCTCTTCCCCGTCCTGACGGTGGCGCTCTCGGGGCCCTTCTCCGAGCGCGTCCTGGTGGGGATGGCCCGAACCCTTCGCGACCGGATCAAGGCGATCCCCGGCGTCCTGGAGGTCGAGATCGGCGGCGACCGCGAAGAGCTCATGGAGATCATCGCCGATCCCCTGGTCATGGAGACGTACCAGCTCTCTTTCGACGAGCTGATCCAGGTGATCGAGCGCAACAACCAGCTGGTGGCCGCCGGCGTTCTCGATCCTGGCGTCGGCCGCGTGGCGGTGAAGGTCCCCGGAACGATCGACGACATCGAGGATGTGCTCGCCACGCCGGTGGCCGTCGACCGGGACGCCGTTCTCACGGTGGCCGATCTCGCCGAGGTGCGCCAGAGCTTCAAGGACCCTCTGAGCTTCGCCCGCATCAATGGACAGCCCGCGGTCTCCCTCGAGATCCGCAAGCGCGGCGGCGCCAACATCATCGACGTGGTCGCCCGGTCGCGCCGGCTCATCGAGGAGGGGCGCAGCGACTTCCCCCCGGCGCTGCAGGTGACCTATCTTCAGGACCAGGCCGAGGATGTGGCCGATCTGCTGGGCGACTTGGAGAACAACGTCCTCGCCGCCGTGATCCTCGTCGTGCTGGTGATCATGGGGACGTTGGGGGTGCGCGCCTCGCTCCTGGCGGCCCTGGCCATCCCCGGATCGTTCCTCGGGGGGATTCTGGCCGTCTACCTGCTCGGCTTCACACTCAACATCGTCGTCCTGTTCGCCCTCATTCTGGTGGTGGGCCTCCTTGTCGACGGCGCCGTGGTGGTGGTCGAGCTGGCCGACCGCCACATCGACAGCGGACTCGATCGCCGCGAAGCCTACCCCCTGGCGGCCCAGCGCATGGCCTGGCCGATCATCGCCGCCACCTTCACGACCCTGGCGGTCTTTTTTCCCATGCTCTTCTGGCCCGGTCAGGTCGGCGAGTTCATCCGCTTTTTGCCGGCGACGGTCATCGTGACGCTGCTGACCTCGTTGGCGATGGCCCTGATCTTCATCCCCATCCTCGGGACGCTGATCGGGCCTCGCCGCGCGACCGACCCGGAGCAGGCCGCGCGGATCAGCGCGGCCGAGCAGGGGCGCTTCGAGAATCTGGGGCGCGCTGCCGCCTCGTACCTGTCTGTGCTCAAGACGCTGATCGCCCGACCGGGGTGGACCCTGCTCGGCGCGGCGGCCCTGATGCTGGGGGCCTATCTCGTCTACATCCTTTTCGGGCGGGGAGTCGAGTTCTTCCCCCATGTGGAGCCGCAGTTCGCGCAGGTGCAGATTCAGGCGAGGGGGGATCTGTCGATCTGGGAGGCGGACGCGCTGGTGCGCCGTGTGGAGGAGCGCCTCTACGACGTCGCAGAGGTGCAGACCGTCTACGCCCGCACCATCGGCGCCCAGCAGGATCGGCTGCAGGGCGACATGGCTGAAGACGTGATCGGCATCATTCAGCTCGATCTCATCGACTGGCGCTTGCGGGAGCCGGCCTCGGCCGTGCTGGAGCGGCTGCGCACGCGCACCGCCGATCTTCCCGGGATCGTGCTGCAGTTTCGCGAGCAGGACAGGGGACCGGGCGCCGGCAAGCCGATCGAGATTGAAATCAGCGGCGCCCGGGTGGAGGATCTCCCCCCGGTGGTGCGCCGTATCCGCGACCTGATGGCGCAGCTGGGGGGCTTCATCGACATGGAGGACGACCTCCCCCTGCCGGGGATCGAGCTCGAGGTGCGGGTCGACCGGGAGGAGGCCGCCCGCTTCGGTGCGGACGTCACGCTGCTGGGGCGCGCCGTGCAGATGGTGACCGACGGGGTACTGCTCGGGACGTACCGTCCCGAATTCACCGATGAGGAGGTCGACATCCGCCTGCGCTTCCCCATCGGGGAGCGCCATCTGCAGCAGCTCGCCAACCTGCGCGTTCCGACCGAGGCGGGGCTCGTCCCCATCGCCAACTTCGTCGAGCTCGTGCCTGTTCCGGCGACGGGGCTCATCAAGAAACGCGACGGCCGCCGGGCCTTCACCATCCTGGCGGACGCCGCTCCGGGGCTCCTGGTGGACGAGCAGGTGCGCAGGCTCCGAGAAGCGATGGAGCAGGCCGAGATCGACCCCGAGGTCTCGGTGCTCTTTCGCGGCCAGGCCGAAGATCAGGCCGAAGCGGGGCGGTTTTTGCTTTTGGCCTTTTTCTTCTCCCTCTTTTTGATGCTGATGATCCTCGTGACGCAGTTCAATTCCTTCATGAAGGCGCTGCTCATCCTGTCGGCCATCGTCTTCTCGACCGCGGGAATCCTTCTGGGGCTGCTCGTGCGCGGCGAGGCCTTCAGCATCGTCATGAGCGGCATCGGCGTGCTGGCCTTGGCCGGGATCGTGGTCAACAACAACATCGTGCTCATCGACACATACGACGAATTCCGGGGGCGCGGACTCGACGCTGCGCAGGCGGCCCTGCGCACCGGGGCGCAGCGCCTGCGTCCGGTGGTGCTGACCGCCGTCACGACCGTTCTCGGCCTGATGCCGATGGTTCTGGGGTGGACGATCAACTTCTTCGAGCGCGACTTTTACGTCGGCGCCCCCTCCACCGACTACTGGGTTCAGCTCGCCACCGCCATCGCCGGCGGGCTCGCTTTTTCCACCCCCCTCACCCTGCTGTTCACCCCCGCGATGCTCGTGTGGCTCGACCGGGGAAAAAACCCGAAAAAGGAGGTCGCCGATGAAAAAGAAGTCCAACCTTTGTAAAAGCCGACTCAAGGAACTGCTGGCGGCGGCGATGGTCGGAGATTCGCTCCTCACACTGGTCCAGCCGCGCAGACACATGCTTCTTTGGATGGACGGCCCGCGGTGGTGGAGCACAATCGTGCAGCCCTTTGCAGAGCGCCCCGCGCTGACAAGGGCCTTCGGAATCCTGGGAGTCGGGTTGGGGCTGTGGCTGGCGTCGCGGCAGCGACGATAGGGGGCAAGAGCGAACGGGCTGCGGCATCGCCTTGACGCCCGAGCCGCTTTGGGATAGATTCAGCTCTATGGAACTGTACTTCATCGCAAAAACCGAGCTTCCCACGTTCACGCCCCGCCGGCCGTCGGCGGCGGGCGCGTTGAGGGCGTGCTGCAGACGATGAATCACGTCTGACCACCTCTCCAGCCCGATTCGCCAAGCCGCAGACCGCACGCCGTCTGTGGCTTTTTTATTGCGCCTCCAAGACGGATTACAAGGGTTTCGGAGCGCCCACGCAGAGGGTGTCTGGCGCCCGGATGGCGCCAGTCAAGCCCCAGGGATGGGTTCATGCGGCCCTCGGAGTGGACGGTGCGAAACCCTTCTCCACGGCTGCGGAATAGATACGGACCTTTAAAACCGAACGTCCCGACACCCCAACCTCCATCGAGGAGAAATGACCATGGAAAAAACGATCTACATGACCGAATTCGATATCGAGCGACTGGAGAAGCTTCTGGATGGAGCGCACCCGGGCCTCGGCGATCTGGAGAAACTTCAGGAGGAGATGGACCGGTGCGAAATCGTCGATTCCCGGCAGATCTCGCCTCATGTCGTCACCCTCAACTCTCGGGTGCGCCTTCGCGACCTCGCCAACGACAAGGAGATGACCGTCTCCCTGGTCCTTCCCCCCCAGGCCGATCTGGCCGAAGGGCGGCTGTCGGTGGCGTCGCCTGTGGGGACGGCCATTCTCGGCTACTCGGTCGGAAACATCATCGAATGGCGGGTCCATGCCGGGATCAGAAAGATCCGCATCGAGGAGATCCTCTACCAACCCGAGGCGGCCGGCGATTATCACCTGTAGCCTTTGGGCCCTCCGGACGACCCCCTCCCCTTTATCTCGTCAGAGAGGACCACATGACGGCTTTTCCCTTCCGGATTCCCGGGCGCTCTGCGGTGGCCATCGACCTGGGGACCGCCTTCCTTCGGGTCGCCACCGATCGCTTCGGTGTCGTCACCACCCCGATGCCCGACAGGCTCGAAGCGCCGATGCGCGGCGGCGCCATTGCCGACCCGCTCTCGGTCGCCGAGATGATCCGGCCCTTTCTCTCCGGATTCCGGCGCATGGGAATCTTCGGCCCGCGCGTTCTGGTCGGCGCCCCCACGGATCTGCGCGGAGAAGAACGCGCTGCGCTGATTGACGCCCTGAGCGCCTCGGGGGCTGGGGGGATCGACGTCGTCCCCGAGCCGCAGGCCTCCGCCGTCGGCGCCGGACTCGATCTCGGCTCATCCTACGCCCAGATGATCGTCGACGTCGGTGACGGCGTGACCGACTGCGCCATCCTGCGGGACGGCGCAATCGTCACCTCGCATGCCGGTCGGGTGGGGTGCGGCACCCTACGGGAGAGGGTGCGGCAGGGGGTTCTGCAAAAATGGGGTCTTTGTCTCACGCCGACGGAGGCGGAGAAGATCGTCGTGTCGGCCGGGCTCGGTGCTCCCTCACCGATGAAGGGGATCCCGATCAGGGCCGCCTCTTCGACGTCGCCGATCATTCGCCCGGAAGAGGTGCGGGAGCTGCTTGAGCCGGTCGTCGAGGAGATCCTTGCCGTCTCCACCACCCTTTTGCAAAAAGCGCCTCATGCCCTGGGATGCGAAATCATCGAGAGCGGCATCGTGCTGACGGGGGGCGGCGCGCTGTTGCCGGGACTGCGCCATCGGTTGGAGGGGGCGACGGACATCCATGTGACCGTCCCCAACGATCCCCTCGGCTCGGTGGTGCGCGGGCTGCACAAGATGGTCACGGCGGGCGCCGACCCCTCCCCTTGAAGATGCCCGGGACGCCCCGCTCCGTGAGACAGCGAAGGGCCGCTTGATCCGATGGATGCAAGCGGCCCTTTTTTTATGGATGAATTGTAACTGTTCAGCATGGGGTCCCACCTCCCATGCCGAGGGACGCTTTTCGCCGTCCATGGCCGCTTGACTGGCGCCGTCCATGGCGCCAGACACC
>JBJHBH010000140.1:0-5315 GCA_050485365.1 Desulfuromonadales bacterium
CCTTCGGGGAGGGGGGCGGCGGCGACGATCCCTCCACCTCCGGCTCGGGGACGCCGAAGATCTTGAAGATCCGCTCGCGCCCCGGCGGCAGATCGCCGCAGCGCTCCACCATGCGCGGCAGGACCGATTCGCCGAGCATCGCCTCCATCTCGGCGGGGACGCCGGGGAGAAAGAAGAGATCGCAGCTTTGATGGCGCAGAAAAAAGCCGGGGGCCGAGCCGCGGCCGTTGGGGATGACGGTCGCCTTGTGCGGAAGGAGAGCCTGCTTTTCGTTGCGCGGGTCCATCCGGCGCCCCGAGCGGGCGAAGTAGGCGCGGATCTGCGCCAGCGCCTCTTCGTGCAGGACGAGGCGCCGCCCCAGGGCGTGGGCCGCCGCCCGGGCGGTGAGGTCGTCCCCCGTCGGCCCGAGCCCCCCGGTCACGATGACGACGTCGCGCCGGGTGCACAGCCCGAGGATCGCCTCCTCGATATCGGCCTCGTCGTCCCCGACGCTCTGCGCGTCGCGCAGCGCAAAGCCGCAAGAGGCAAGGGCCCGGGCGATGCACGCGGTGTTGGTGTCGGCCATCTCGCCGTTGATCAGCTCGTCGCCGACGGTGAGAACGGAGATTTTCAGCATGGGAGCTCCGAACTGAATGAGAGCTGAAAAGCATCTCACGCCCGCTCCTTTCAGTCGCTAGAGCCCGCAGAGAGCACAGAGAAAAACGATTCTTCTCTCTGCGGCCTCTGCGAGCTCGAGTGAGCGGAGCGAACGGGCGTGAGGCGATTTTGGCATCAAAAAAAGTATAGCACTACGCGCAATGCCACGGCGGCGTAGATCCCCGCGACGACGTCGTCGAGGACGACGCCGGTGCCGTTCTTCATCCGCCGGTCGAACCAGGAGGCGGGGAAGGGCTTGACGATGTCGAAGAAGCGAAAGAAGACGAAGCCGAGAAGGGCGCTCGTCCAGCTGAAGGGGAGGAAGGCGACGGCGACGAGATAGCCGACGAGCTCGTCGATGACGATGCGCCCGTCGTCGACGACGCCGTAGTGGCGCCCGGCGGCGCCGCAGATCCAGCAGGCGAAGACGGTCAGCGCGATCCAGACGACGGTGTAGGCGGCAGCCGAGAGGGGGGCGAGGAGATAGAAGAACGGAATTCCCGCGAGGGTTCCGACTGTCCCCGGTGCGACGCGGGAGAGGCCGAGACCGGCGTTGGTGGCGAAGAAGAGGGTGAGAAAGCGCATAGGGTCAGGAGTCAGGAGTCAGGGGCAGAGCCAGGAGCCGGAATGTAGGGCAGGCCCCCGTGCCTGCCCTGGGCGGCCACGGGGGGCTGCCCCTACGGCTCAAAAAAATTCGTCCGCCGCCCGCTCCACCCCCCGGTAGACTTCGGGGAGCGGGACGCCGTGGGTGCGGGCGATGGCGCGGCAGCTCTCGTATTCGGGGGTGACGCGCACGAGCTTCTCCCCCTCGTACAGGCGCTTGATCCTCGCCTCTCCCCAGGGGGTGGCGACGGTCCCTTCCTCGCGGCGAAGTTTCAGGCGGCGGGTCTCGTGCATCCGCACGCCGATGGCGCTGCTCTCGCGCAGGATGCGGCGTGCCAGCGCGTCGGCCAGGGGGATGGGGGCGACGACCGTCAGGCGCACCCCGGGGCGGTTCTTTTTCATCTGCAGCGGGGCGTAGGCGACGTCGAGGGCGCCCGCCTCCAGCAGGCTCTCCATCAGGGCGCCGAGCCACTCGGGGTTGGCGTCGTCGAGGTGCGTCTCCAGCACCGCCACCCGGTCGGCCTCATCCGTGGTGCTCTGCTCTTCTCCGAGAAGACCCCGCAGCATGTTGGGGCGGTCGTCGAGCTTCCACCCCCCGACGCCGTAGCCGACCGCGCGAAGGGTCATGGAGGGGAGGGTGCCGAAGGTCGCGACCTCGGCGGCGATGGCGGCGCCGGTGGGGGTGACGAGCTCCTTCTGCGACCCTGCGTCGATCACCGGGGCGCCGCGCAGGATCTCCACCGTCGCAGGGGCGGGGAGGGGGAAGTTGCCGTGGGCGGTGCGCACCATCCCGTGCGACAGGGGGAGGGGGGAGGAGACGATGCGGCCGATGCCGAGGCGGACGACCCCCGCGGCGGTCCCCACCACGTCGACGATGGAGTCGAGGGCGCCGACCTCGTGGAAATGCACCGTCTCCAGCGCGATGCCGTGAACCTTCGCCTCGGCCTCGCCGATGCGCAAGAAGATGCGGCGGGCCAGATCCCTGACGGGGGGAGCCAGGTCGCTGTCGCGCAGCATGGCGTCGATGTCGGCCCAGGTGCGGTGGTGGTGCTCCTCGGCGCAGACGACCTCCACCCGCGTCCCCTCGATCCCCATGCGCGCCTCGCGGCGCACGTCGAGGCGCCAGCCGGAAAGGGGGAGAAGACGCAGGTCGGCCTCCAGCGCCTCGGGGCAGAGGCCGAGATCGACCAGAAGCCCCAGGACCATGTCGCCGGAGATGCCGGAGAAGGTGTCGAGATAGAGTGTGCTCATAAGTTATTTCACCGCGGTAATCCTTTATCTCTGGATTATTGCGTGTCCTAGCGATTAATTCGGGTGGCGGCGAAAGCGGCGCCGAAGCCGTTGTCGATGTTGACGACCGTCACCCCTCCGGCGCAGGAGTTGAGCATCCCCAGAAGGGCCGCCACGCCGCCGAAGGCCGCTCCGTAGCCGACGGAGGTCGGCACGGCGATGACCGGCACGCTCACCAGTCCGCCGACGACGGAGGGGAGGGCCCCCTCCATCCCCGCCACGACGATGACGACCGCCGCGGTGCGCAGCGCCTCCATGCGGGCGAAGAGGCGGTGAATTCCGGCCACCCCCACATCGACGATTTCCTCCACTTCGTTGCCGAAGGCGCGGGCGGTGACCGCGGCCTCGCGCGCCACCGGGATGTCGGAGGTGCCGGCGCACACGATGACGATCTTTCCGCGCCCGGTGAGAGGGACCGGCTTCTGCGTCAGGACGAAGGTGCGCCCCGCGGCGTCGTACTCCCCTTTCGGGAAGAGGGCGCACACGGCCCCCGCCTTGTCGGCCGAGAGGCGGGTGACGAGGACGTTGCCGCCGCGCTCGGCCATGCGGCGCACGATGGCGGCGATCTGCTCGACGCTCTTTTTCTCTCCCAGCACCACCTCCGGGACCCCCTGGCGCAGCTCCCGGTGGTGGTCGATGAGGGCGACCCCGGCGTCTTCGAAGGGGAGGGTGCGCAGACGCTCCACCCCCTCGTCCACCGACAGCTCGCCGGCGCCGATGGCCGTCAGCAGATGTCTCAGCTCGTTTTCGTTCATGCGGTCGTAAACCTCAAAAGGAGGGGGTCGAAGGGGATCAGAGTAGCAACTGAAGGGGGAATTTCAAGAAAAATCTGCTTGATCGAGATTCCGTTCTGGGGCAAAGTCAGAGGATTAATCTGACCGATTTTCGACAGCCGCGTGTTCGATATTCCACAATGAAATCGCTCGGCGAACCTCGCCCCGATCGCATTTTCCAGCCTCTGCCCATCCTGTCCGGGCTGGCACGCTCCATGAATCCGGTTTTTTATTCGGTCAGGTCCACCCTTCCGCCTTCGTCTTCGCGGAAAACCAGAATTACGCAGATCGGAGTCCCACCATGAGAAAAATCTTCCTCCTCGCCCTCTCTCTTCTTCTCGTCGTCGCCCTTGTCCTTTCCGGTTGTCAGCGGCAGAAGGAGGTCGAAAAACGCACGACCACCGTGAGCCCCGTCTTTCTGGAGCACTTCGGAGAGCTTCCGCAAGGCGACAGGAGTAACTGCATCGCCCGGGTCGGCTACTTTCCCCTCAAGGACGATCCCACCAAGGTGCGAGCCGTCCCCTATCTCCTCTTTCGCGAAAGCGGCCAGCTCGAACAGATTCTGGGGCGCATGGTGAGCGAGCAGGAGATCTTCGTGCCGGGCAGCGACCTTTTCACCCCCTTCCCCCCGGGGAGCTCGGTCTGGCTCAACCTCGACGAAGGGGTCATCGCGGTCGACGTCACGCCGGGGCGGGAGATGACGCAGGAGGAGCTCGATGCCGCCGTGGCGGCGATCACCGAGACGGCCGTGCAGTTCAGCCGGATCGACCGGGTGCGGATCCTTCTCGCGGGCGAGCCGGTGCCGGGGATGCCCGAGGATGGGTTCCGGCATCAGCCCGGGCGCATCGCTCCGGTCCCGGCGCCGACGCTGATGATGGTGAGCGGCATGTGGGATGCGGGGACGCTCGACGAAATTCTCGTCAATTTCGACCGTCCCGTGACGGTGGAGACGTTCCGTCTCCTCTCCCCCTCGGGCGAGGAGGTGCGTGGCGACTACTTCCGTTCGGTCTTCGACATGGCGGTGGTGATTCACCCTGAAAATCCGGCCGAGTTCGCCGAGGGGATGCCCCTTCGGGCCGAGTGGTCGGTGGTCGACGCCTTGGGGCGTCGTGGGGCGGGGAGCGGGGAGTTTACGCTCAAGAGGTTCGACCATTAGAGCCGCCTATATTCCATAGGTCCCATTCGTCTCATGGGACCTATGGGACGAATGGGACCTATGAAAATGCAAAAGGCCGTAACCGAAGATGTCGGTTGCGGCCTTTTTATAGGAGATGGCTGAGGGTATCTACTCGGCCGACGGAATCCGGCCGATGTAGACTTCGCGGGGGCGGCTGGTGCCGTCGGAGGGGCCGATGATGCCGTCCTGCTCCATCTTCTCGACGATGCGGGCGGCGCGGTTGTAACCGAGGCGCAGACGCCTCTGGAGCATGGAGATGGAGGCCTGGCGCGTCTCGGCGACGATGGCCAGGGCCTCGTCCCACTTCTCGTCGAGGCCGTCCTCGTCTTCGCTCCCGCCCCCTTCCCCGGCCGGCGGCGGGGCGAGGATCGACTTGTCGTACTCGGGCTCTCCCTGTTTTTTGAGAAAATCGACGACGCGCTGCACCTCCAACTCCGAGACGAAGGCGCCGTGGACGCGCTGCAGCGCCCCGGTGCCGGGGGGGAGAAAGAGCATGTCCCCCATCCCCAGGAGCGTCTCGGCCCCCATCTGGTCGAGGATGGTGCGCGAGTCGATGCGCGAGAAGACCTTGAAGGAGATGCGCGTCGGGAAGTTGGCCTTGATGAGGCCGGTGATGACGTCGACGCTCGGGCGCTGGGTCGCCAGGATCAGGTGGATGCCGGCGGCGCGGGCCTTCTGGGCCAGGCGGGCGATCGACTCCTCGATCTCGCGCCCCGCGACCATCATCAGGTCGGCGAGCTCGTCGACGACGACGACGACGTCGGGAAGATGTCCGTGGTCGAGCTCCTCCCCCTCCTCGATCTCCACCACCGGCGCGAGCTCGTCCTCCTCAGGCT
>JBJHBH010000141.1:0-5230 GCA_050485365.1 Desulfuromonadales bacterium
AAGAGGAGCCAGTCGTGGGTGGTGGTGGGGGATGCTCCCATGAGTATACCTCGTGAAATCAAGAAACAATAGCTATATACACGTAACAGTTGTTACATGTCAAGAGCCCATACCAGCGCCGCCTTTTCCGACCCCCCTCAGGCCATCCCAGAGCACGGAAAAGGCCGGTTCTGAACAAAAGAACCGGCCTTTTCCATTCATCGGCCCAGGGTCGATCCTTGACGCGAGCCTACTTCAGCCGCATCTTCTCACTTTTGTCGATCTGCACCACATGGCCATCCTGGATGACCAGGGTTACGCTGCCGAAGCGAATATCCCGCACGGCCTCGCGGATGCGCTTTTCCAGCTCGGGGCTCCAGTTGTCCTGTTTTTGTGTCGGCGGCTCCATCATGCTCTCCTAGATCTGATAGTCCTCAACGAAGACCTGCATGTTGCGGGGGTGCAGATAGACGGTGTCGCCGACGCTCAGGGCCAGTTCGCGAAAGCGGTCGCGGTCGAGTTGCGCCTCCACGGCGTCGCCGTTGTCGGAGCGCTGCAGGTCGATGCGGATGAGCGCCCCTGCGCTGTGGATGAAGCGCACCTGGGCGGCGATGTCGTCGGGGGTGAAGGGCTTGCGGCTGACGTCCAGATCGTAGGGGCGCACAAACGCCACGACCGGGCGGCTCTCCGCGTCGCTTTTCATCTCCGGCAGGCACAGCCGCACGTTCTCCACCATCGCCTGCCCTGCATGGACGCGGCCGCGAAAGAGGTTGACGCTCCCCAAAAAGTTGTAGACGAAGGGATTGGCCGGCTTGTCCCAGACCTGCTGGGGAGGGGCCGCCTGCTCGATGCGCCCCTTGTTCATCACCACCACCTGGTCGGCGACCTCCAGCGCCTCCTCCTGGTCGTGGGTGACGAAGACGCTGGTGACGTGGAGCTCATCGTGCAGACGCCGCAGCCACCGGCGAAGCTCGGCCCGCACCTTGGCGTCGAGGGCGCCGAAGGGCTCGTCGAGCAGAAGAACCTTCGGCTGCACCGCCAGCGCCCGGGCGAGGGCGACGCGCTGGCGCTGCCCCCCGGAGAGCTGGGAGGGATAGCGGCCCGCCATCCCTTCGAGCTGCACCAATCTCAGAAGCTCCAGAACGCGATCGCGGATCTCCCCCTTGGGGGGCCGCTCGCGACGGGGTTTGACGGTGAGGCCGAAGGCGACGTTGTCGAAGACCGTCATGTGCTTGAAAAGGGCGTAGTGCTGAAAGACGAAGCCGACGCCGCGATGGCTGACGTGCACGTCGGCGGTGTCCTCGCCGCCCAAGCGGATTGTCCCGATGTCTGGCTGCTCAAGTCCGGCGATGATGCGCAGCAGCGTCGTCTTGCCCGACCCGGACGGACCGAGCAGGGCGGTCAGCTTCCCCTCGGGGATGTCGAGGGAGACGTCGTCCACGGCCAGGAACGAACCGAAGCGCTTGGTGACGCCGTTGATCTCTATACTCATGGTGAAAACTTCCTTTCGTCGGCATTCAATGCGCCGCGCGCCTGCGGCGGCGATCGGTCTTCCATTCGATGACGCTCTTGACGACCAGCGTCACGATTGCCAGCAGGGTCAGCAGCGAGGCCACCGCGAAGGCGGCGGCGAACTGGTATTCGTTGTAGAGGATCTCGACGTGCAGCGGCATGGTGGTGGTGATGCCGCGGATGTGTCCGGAGACGACGGCGACCGCCCCGAACTCCCCCATGGCCCGGGCGTTGCACAGGATGACGCCGTAGATCAGCCCCCATTTCACGTTGGGCAGGGTCACCCGCCAGAAGGTCTGCCAGCCGTTGGCTCCCAGGGTCAGGGCCGACTCCTCCTCGTCCTTGCCCTGCTCCTGCATGAGGGGGATCAACTCCCGGGCGACGAAGGGGAAGGTGACGAAGGTGGTGGCCAGAACGATCCCCGGCACGGCGAAGATGATGCGGATGTCATGCTCGCCGAGCCAGGGCCCCAGCCACCCCTGGGCGCCGAAGAGCAGGACGAAGATGAGCCCGGCGATGACCGGCGAGATGGCGAAGGGGAGGTCGATCAGGGTGATCAGAAAACTCTTGCCGCGAAATTCGAACTTGGCGATGGCCCAGGCCGCCGCCACCCCGAAGACGAGGTTGGCCGGGACGGAGATGGCCACCACGAGGAGGGTGAGGCGGATGGCGGCCAGGGCGTCAGGCTCGCGGATCGACTCGAAATAGAGCCCCGCCCCTTGCGCGAAGGCGCCGGCGAAGACGGCCGCCAGCGGCAGCACCAGAAAGCACAGCAGAAAGAGCAGAGCGATGGTTATCAGGGTATAGCGCACCCAGGGGGATTCCTCTGTGGCGAGGCGCCGTGCGCTACGGGGGCGGGGGGCAGGCGCCGCCGGCGGATGCGCTGCGGGCCGGGCTGTAGTGGTCGTAACAGACATGCATTCAATCTCCGTTTGATCAGTGCCTTCGTGACGCCCACCATTGCAACAGGTTGATGGCCAGCAACAGGATGAAAGCCGCCACCAGCATCACCGTGCCGATGGCGGTGGCGCCGGTGTAGTCGTACTGCTCCAGCTTGGTGATGATGAGCAGCGGGGTGATCTCGGTGTAGTACGGCATGTTGCCGGCGATGAAGACGACCGAGCCGTATTCGCCAAGCGCCCGGGCGAAGGCCAGGGCGAGCCCCGTCAGAAGGGCCGGCAGAAGGCTCGGCAGGATGACCCTGCGGATGATCTGCCGGCGGGTCGCCCCCAGGCAGGCCGCTGCCTCTTCGAGCTCCCGGTCGAGATCTTCGAGCACCGGCTGCACGGTGCGCACGACGAAGGGCAGCCCGATGTAGGTCATCGCCACCGTCACCCCGATGGGGGTGTAGGCGACCTTGATGCCGAAGACTTCCAGGTGCTGCCCCATCCACCCCGTGGTGGAGTAGATGGCGGTCAGGGCGATCCCCGCCACCGCCGTCGGCAGGGCGAAGGGGAGATCGACCAGCGCGTCGACGATGCGCTTGCCGGGAAAGGCGTAGCGCACCAGGACCCATGCGACCAGGACGCCGAAGACGGCGTTGATCCCGGCGGCGATGAACGACGCGCCGAAGGAGAGGCGATAAGAGGCCATCACCTGCGGGTGGGTCACCGCCGCCCAGAACTGCGCCCAGTCGAGGCGCGCGGTGAAGAGGATCATCCCGGCCAGCGGGATCAGCACCAGCAGGCTGAGATAAAGGAGGGTGAGCCCCATGGTCAGGCCGAAACCCGGAAGGACGCTCGGCTGACGCCAGACGAAACCGTTCATAAAGACTCCAAATGCCTCAGTTCCCCCTGCTGCCCGGCGAGTGCCTCGGGGCAACAGGGGGAATTCTGTTTATCGCCTGAGCGAATCGAAAATCTTGTCGAATTCGCCGCCGTCCAAAAAGTGTCTCGTCTGCGCCTGCTGCCACCCGCCGAAGACGTCCTCGATGGTGAAGAGCTTCACCTCGGGGAACTGGGTTTCGAACTCCTTGGCGATGGCCGGGTCCGTGGGGCGATAGTAGTGTTTGCCGGCCAGGCGCTGCCCTTCGGGGGAATAGAGGTATTCGAGGTACGCCTCGGCCACCTGCCGGGTTCCTTTGCGGTCGACGTTGCGGTCGATCACGGTCACCGGCGGTTCGGCCAGGATACTGACCGAGGGGACGACGATCTCGTACTCGCCGCGGCCGAGTTGCTCGATGGCCAGCAGCGCCTCATTCTCCCAGGCGATGAAGGCGTCGCCGATCCGACGCTGCACGAAGGTGTTGGTGGCGCCGCGGGCCGCCGGGTCGAGCACGGGGACGTTCGCCAGAATTTTGCGGACGAATTCGCGGGCCTCCTCATCCGAGCCGTATTTTTTCAGGGCATACCCCCAGGCGGCCAGATAGTTCCACCGGGCGCCGCCGGAGGTCTTGGGGTTGGGGGTGATGACCTGCACGTCGGGGCGGATGAGATCGTCCCAGTCTTTGATCCCCTTGGGATTTCCCTTGCGCACCAGCAGCACGATGGTCGAGGTGTAGGGGGAGCTGTTGTTGGGGAGGCGGCTCTGCCAGTCTTTGGGGATGAGGCCGGCCCGTTCGTGAATGGCGTCGATGTCGTAGGCCAGGGCGAGGGTCACCACGTCGGCGTCGAGGCCGTCGATCACAGCCCGGGCCTGGGAACCCGCCCCGCCATGGGACTGGCGGATGGTGACGTTCTGCCCCGTTTGCGTTCTCCAGTGTTTCTGAAACGCGGCGTTGTACTCCCGGTAGAACTCGCGGGTCGGATCGTAGGAGACGTTGAGCAGGGTGACGCTTTGGGCCAGGGCCGAGGTGGCCAGGCCGACGAGCAGGGCGGTTAGCAGCAGAATTCGGACAGTTCTCATCGGATTTTCTCCTATGGTTGAGGGGTGAGGTGTACCTCCGGTCTGTCCGGTCGGCGCTTATGTCTAAATAGTCTATAGATTTAATAGACTAAAACATAAAAAAATTAGATGTGATAGTCGAGAGGGCCGAATTCTCGGCGCGCCTCTTCCGAGCGGTTGAGCATTTCCTGAAGCGAGGTGTTGTCCAGAATCCGTGCGATGGCGTCGCGCACGTCCTTCATCACCAGGCGGATGCCGCAGCTTCGTTCGTCCTCGCATTCGGTGCAGCGCTGGTAGGCGGTTTCGCTCACGCAGGGGACCGGCGCCAGGGGGCCTTCCAGGATGCGGACCGCCTGCCCTACGGTGATCTCCTCCGGGCGTCTACCGAGAGAGTAGCCCCCCCCTTTTCCCTTTCGGCTCTGCAGAATCCCGGCGTTTTTCAATTGCAGCAGAATCGCTTCCAGAAATTTTTTCGGTATGCCCTCGCGCTCGGCCAGATCCGAGATCAGCAAAGGGCCGCGACCGTACTCGCGGGCAAGAAAAGCGAGGGCCTGTAGGCCGTATTTTGTCTTCTTCGACAACATAGTCTATAAATTATATAGACTTCTCGGAAATGTCAACCTTTTTTTCTCGCTGCGCACGGATCGGCGGATTCCTCGCCAAACAGCGCGGGGAGAGGCGCCGGAGATGAAATCGGAGCAAGCGCCACACCTTTCTCTCCGCGGTGGGCTACGGACAGAAGGGGTTCGTTTCGATCCCCGTACGCTGATCGGGAAGCCTCTCCATAGCCCATTGTCATCAGCGCTGTCGCCGCGGGGGGGGGGGGGGGCGCGGCGCCCCCCCCCCCCCCCCCGGAAAGCCCCGGCGTCACGGCGTGGTTCGGGGCCCCCCAGGCCCGGGGCCCCCGGGATTCTGA
>JBJHBH010000142.1:0-5229 GCA_050485365.1 Desulfuromonadales bacterium
GTCGTTCACGCGGCCTTCGCCACGAGCCTCGCCATCATCGTTCTGACGGCCCTGAGCAGCACCCTGGGGCATCGGCGCCGCGGAAACGTGGAGTGGCACCAGGTCTATCGCCTCTGCCTGGGGGGATTGGCGGGGTCGATCATCGGCGCTTCGGTCGCGGCGGGGCTCAGCGGCGAGTGGCTCAAGGGGTTCTTCGGGGTGATGCAGATCGCCGTCGGGGCGCAGATGATCTACCGTCCGCGCTATCTTCCGCCCGAGCGCTCCGAGCCGGTCCCCTTTCACCATCTCGTCCTGGTCGGGCTGGCGGGGGGCTCTTTTTCGGCCTTCTTCGGCGTGGGGGGCGGGGTCATCGCCGTCCCCCTCATGGTCATCGCTCTGCGGATGCCGATCCATCTCGCCGTCGGCAATTCGAGCGCCCTGATCGTCGCTTCGGCTTTCTTCGGCGCTCTTTCCTACACCGTTTACGGGTGGAATCACCCGGATCTGGCCCCCTTCTCACTCGGCTACGTCAACGTTCTGGTGGCGTTCGTGGTGGCACCCTTCGCGATGGTCAACGCCCGCCTCGGCGTGCGTGTTGCCGCGCGACTGCACCATGATAAACTGTTGAAAATATTCGCCGTGGTCCTGATTCTTGTCGGGATCCGGACGATCGTTCGCACCTTGAGTTGAAAGGAGGCGCCAAAATGCAGCGTCAGCCAGCCGTCGCCGGTCAGTTCTATCCCGGAGGCTCCGCAGCGCTTCGCTCGCTCGTCTCCGAGCTGATCCCCTCGCAGGCCAATCGCCGCGCCGCCCTCGGGCTCATGGCCCCCCACGCGGGATACGTC
This sequence comes from Desulfuromonadales bacterium, assembly GCA_050485365.1. GTDB lineage: Bacteria > Desulfobacterota > Desulfuromonadia > Desulfuromonadales > JACZKF01 > JARFUG01. The sequence continues at coordinate 825 of JBJHBH010000142.1, forward strand.
TATTCCGGCGCCATCGCCGCGCAGACCTTCGCGCAGGTCGAGATCCCAGAGAAGGTCGTGATTCTTGGCCCCAACCACCACGGCTCGGGGCACGCCGCCGCGGTCTATCCGTCGGGGAGCTGGCTGACGCCGCTGGGGGAGGTCTCCGTCGATGCCGACCTCGCCCGGCGCATCCTCTCCTCGTGCTCCGCCATGGCGCCCGATGAGGCCGCGCACCGCTACGAACACTCCCTGGAGGTGCAGCTCCCCTTTTTGCAGGTCCTCGCCCCGGCCACCGCCGTCGTCCCCATCTGCCTGCGCTACGCCCCGCTGGACAAGCTGCTGCTGATGGGGCAGCAGCTTGCCGAGGCCGTCGCCCCGCTGAAGGGGGAGGTTCTGCTGGTGGCGAGCACCGACATGTCCCACTACGAGCCCGGCGACATCGCCCGCCGCAAGGACGCCGACGCGCTGCAGCGCATCCTCGAGCTCGACCCCGCGGGGCTTTTCGATGTGGTGGCGACGCAGCGCATCTCCATGTGCGGCGTCGTGCCGGTGGTGGTGATGCTGGCGGCGGCGCGTTACCTGGGAGCCGCCACGGCGACGTTGATCGAGTACGGCAATTCGGGGGATGTCACCGGCAACCAGGACGAGGTGGTCGGCTATGCGGGGGTGGTTGTTCGCTGAGAGGCATTTTTCGAAAATAACCTTGTCAAAACCGATGCTTTTGCAGTATAAGAAGCGGGGTCGCCCAACGGCGGCCTCTTTTTTTCTCCACCATCCTGCCCCAAAAGGAGCTCTCCATGTCCGCCCTTCGCGTCCGTTTCGCCCCCAGCCCCACCGGCTACCTGCACATCGGCGGCGCCCGTACCGCCCTGTTCAACTATCTGCTGGCCCGCAAGGAGAAGGGGACGTTCGTGCTGCGCATCGAGGACACCGACGTGGCGCGCTCGACGCAGGAGTCGGTCGATGCCATCCTGCAGGCGATGGAGTGGCTCGGGCTCTCCTACGACGAGGGGCCCTTCTACCAGTCGCAGCGCTTCGATCTGTACCGCGAAAAGGTGCAGCAGCTTCTCGACGCCGGAAAGGCGTACCGCTGCTACTGCACCTCGGAGGAGCTGGAGGCGCGCCGCGAGGCCGCGCTCAAGGCCGGCGGAAAGCCCAAATACGACCGCAAATGCCTCGGGCGCGACGACGTGCCGCCGGGCAGCCCCTACGTGGTGCGCTTCCGGGTGGAGGACGAGGAAGGGGTCACCGCCTTCGATGACCGCATCAAGGGGACGATCACCTTTCGCAACGACGAGCTCGACGATCTGATCATCCTGCGCTCGGACGGCACCCCGACCTACAACTTCGTCGTCGTCGTCGACGACGCCACGATGGGGATCGACCTCGTCATCCGCGGCGACGACCACATCAACAACACCCCGCGGCAGATCCTTATGTACCGCGCTCTCGGCTATCCCGTCCCCGCCTTCGCCCATGTGCCGATGATCCTGGGGGCCGACAAGACCCGCCTTTCCAAGCGCCACGGCGCCACCTCCGTGATGGTCTACCGCGAGATGGGGTATCTGCCCGAGGCGATGGTCAACTACCTGGTGCGCCTGGGGTGGTCCCACGGCGACGAGGAGATCTTCTCCATGGAGGAGCTCATCGAGAAGTTCTCCCTGGAGGCCGTCGGCAAGTCGGCCGGCGTCTTCAACCCCGAAAAGCTCCTGTGGCTCAACGCCCACTACATCAAGACCGGCGACACGGCGCGCCTGGGCGAGCTGCTGCGCGAATATCTCGCTGCCCAAGGGGTCGACGCGGCGGGGGGACCCGACCCGGCCGCCGTCGTCGTCACCCTGCGCGAGCGGGCGCGCACTATGGTCGAGATGGCGCAAGGGGCGGCCTTCTACTACGCCGCCGAGGTTTCCTACGACGCCGAGGCCGCCGCCAAGTTCCTCACCGAGGCACAGCGCCCCGTCCTCGAGAGCGTCACGGCGCGCCTGGACGCCCTGGAATCGTTCGACGAGGAGGCGATCTCGCAGGCCTTCGGCGCCGTCATGGAAGAGACGGGGCTGAAGCTCGGCAAGGTCGCCCCCCCCGTGCGCGTCGCCCTGACCGGCAGCACCGTCAGCCCCAGCGTCTACGAGGTCATCGCTGTCCTGGGGCGCGAGCGCACCCTGGCGCGTCTGCGCAAGGCCCTCGCCGCCATCGGATGAAGCCGCTGCCTGGCGCCCGATACCGGGGTATGGTAAAAATGAGGAAAGGCAGCAAAGGCAGGCTGAAGGCTGATAGGTTTAAACACCTAAACTCTGAACCCCAAATGCCTATTGGCCTAATTACCTTCAGCCTAAACACCTAACGACCTGATTTTCATGACCGACTCAAAAACATTCGAGGTTTCCTGCCCCCGCTGCCGCGTCCGGACGCCGTGGCAGGGAAATCCCCATCGCCCCTTCTGTTCGGAGAAGTGCCGGATGGTCGATCTGGGGCGGTGGGCCTCTGAAGAGTACCGCGTCGCAGGACCTCCCGCCGATCCCCTCGATCCGGGGAACCTCGTGGAGCTCCCCGACCGGGAAGAGAACTGATGCGCGGGCGCGCCGCGAGAAGCGCGCCCCATTTGCCCTGGCCCAACGGAGAGCCGATGTATCACCTGACGATCCACACCGATTTCGCCGCCGCGCACAACCTCATCAACTACCAGGGAGACTGCGAGAACCTCCATGGCCACAACTGGAAGGTCGAGGTCACGGTGGCGGCCCGCGAGCTCGACAAGGCCGGGCTGGGGATCGATTTCAAGATCCTCAAGCGGCGCACCAAGGAGGTCCTCGGCCTGCTCGACCACAAATACCTCAACGAGGTCGAGCCCTTCGACCGGCTGAGCCCTTCATCCGAGAACATCTCACGCTTTTTGTTCGAGAAACTCGCATCCGTCCTCGACGACGGCAACGTGAAGGTCGAGAGGGTCACCGTCTGGGAGTCCGACAATGCCTGCGCCTCCTACACCCTCGACTGAGGGGCAACTCCTCGAGGTCTTCTCCTCGATCCAGGGGGAGGGGCTCTATGCCGGGTGCCGTCAGGTCTTTTTGCGCATGGCGGGGTGCAACCTCGACTGCGCCTACTGCGACACCCCCTTCGTCCCCCAGCCCGACTGCCGGATCGAGGACGCTCCGGGCTCGCGTAATTTCCACAACCTGCCCAATCCCGTCCCGCTCGATCTGCTCTACAACATCCTGCACAGATGGAGCGAGGGGACGCCCGGCGTACATCACTCCCTGAGCGTCACGGGGGGAGAGCCCCTCGTTCAGCAGGAGGTTCTGCTGCATTGGCTCCCGGCCCTGCGGCAGATCTTCCCCATCTATCTTGAAACCAACGGCACCCTGCCGGACGCCCTCGAAGCGCTGCTCCCCCATCTCGACATCGTCTCGATGGATTTCAAGCTCCCTTCCCAGACCGGCCTGGCGCCGCTGTGGGACGCGCATCGCCGTTTTCTGGCCCTCGCAAAAGAGCGCCCCTGCCAGGTGAAGATGGTGGTGGGGGAGAATGCCTCCGCGGAGGAGATCGAGGAGGCGGCCGGCCTGCTGCGCGACACCGCGCCCGAGGTTCCCCTGATCCTCCAGGCGGTCACCCGCAACGGCAAGATCGCCGTCTCGGGGCGCACCCTTCTCGACATGCACACCCGCGCCGCGCGGATCCATCCCCCCACCCGCGTGATCCCGCAGATGCACAGGTTCATGGGGTTGTTGTAAAAAGGCAGGCGATAGGCGATAGGCAATAGGCAATGCATAATCCTCTCCCATAGCCCATAGCCCATAGCCCATAGCCCATAGCCCATAGCCCATAGCCCATAGCCCATAGCCCATAGCCCATAGCCCATAGCCCATAGCCCATAGCCCATAGCCCATAGCCTCTCGCCGGAGATTTTTCATGATCCTCGAAGAGATGACGATGCCGGAATTCGAAGAGGGGCTCAAGAAGACGCGCACCGTCTTCATCCCCTTCGGGGCGACCGAAGAGCACGGCAGCCACCTCCCCCTTTCCACCGACACCCTGATGGCCGAGCAGGTCGGGCGCAGGCTCGCCGCGCGCCGCCCCGTCTTCGTCGCACCGGCCGTCCCCTACGGAGTGTGTCGCTCGACCTCCTGCCACCCCGGAACGATCTCCATCACCACCGCGACGCTGCGCGCCCTGGTCATCGACCTCGTCAGCGACCTCTACCGCCAGGGGCTGCGCGCCTTCATCCTGCTCACCGGGCACGCCGGCGGAACCCACGGCGCCGTCCTCGTCGACGCGGGGGAGGAGCTTTTGCAGCGCTTCGCCGACATCGGCATCGCCGTCGTCACCGAATACCAGCTGGCGAGCCGCGAGGGGCGCGCCATCATCGAGACGGCCGGCGACTCCCACGCCGGGGAGATCGAGACGTCGCGCCTGCTCCACACCCACC
>JBJHBH010000143.1:0-4702 GCA_050485365.1 Desulfuromonadales bacterium
TCGAACCGGTCGACCTGAAGAAGGCGCTCGAGGAGCGCTATCTCGCCTATGCGCTGTCGACCATCATGCACCGTGCGCTGCCCGACGTGCGCGACGGGCTGAAGCCGGTCCACCGGCGCATCATGCATGCCATGCGGCTGCTCCGCCTCAACCCCGACCAGGGCTTCGCCAAATGCGCCCGCATCGTCGGCGAGGTGATGGGCAAGTTCCACCCGCATGGCGACCAGTCGATCTACGACGCGCTCGTGCGCCTCGCGCAATGGTTCTCGGTCCGCTACCCGCTCGTCGACGGTCAGGGCAATTTCGGCAATATCGACGGCGATAACGCGGCCGCCATGCGCTACACCGAAGCGCGCATGACCGATGTCGCCATGGAGCTGCTCGCCGGCATCACCGAGGACGCGGTCGATTTCCGCCTCACCTATAACGAGGAGGACGAGGAACCCGTCGTCCTGCCCGGCGCCTTCCCGAACCTCCTCGCCAACGGGTCTTCCGGCATCGCCGTCGGCATGGCGACCTCGATCCCGCCCCACAACGCCGCCGAGCTCTGCAAGGCGGCGCTGCACCTGATCGACCATCCCGACGCCACCGTCGAGGACCTTCTCACCAAGGACCCGCAGGCCGATGGCGACGAGAACATGGTGCGCGGCCCCGACTTCCCGACCGGCGGCATCGTGGTCGACGACTGGTCCTCCATCGTCGAGGCCTACAGGACCGGGCGCGGCTCGTTTCGCGTGCGTGCCCGCTGGCATCAGGAAGATCAGGGCCGCGGCACCTGGGTCGCGGTCGTCACCGAGATTCCCTATGGCGTGCAGAAATCGCGCCTCATCGAAAAGACGGCCGAACTGCTTCTGGCCAGAAAGCTGCCGCTGCTCGACGACATCCGCGACGAGTCCGCCGAGGACATCCGCATCGTGCTGGTGCCCAAGAGCCGCACGGTCGATCCGGCGCTGCTCATGGAATCCGTCTTCCGCCTCACCGATCTGGAATCGCGCTTCCCGCTCAACATGAACGTGCTTTCCCGCGGCAAGGTGCCGATGGTGATGTCGCTCAGGGACGTGCTGGCCGAATGGCTCGCCCACCGCCGCGAGGTGCTTCTGCGCCGTTCGCGCCACCGCCTGGCCGAGATCGAGCGGCGCCTGGAAGTGCTCGGCGGCTATCTCGTCGCCTATCTCAACATCGACGAGGTCATCCGCATCATCCGCGAGGAGGACGAGCCCAAACCCGTCATGATGGCGCGCTGGGACCTCACCGATCTGCAGGCCGAATCCATCCTCAACATGCGTCTGCGCGCCCTGCGCAAGCTGGAGGAATTCGAGATCCGCAAGGAGTTCGACGCGCTGTCGGAAGAAAAGGCCGGCATCGAGGCGCTGCTTTCCTCCGAGACCAGGCAGTGGAAGACCGTGCGCTGGGAAGTCGAAAAGGTCCGCGACAAGTTCTCGACCGCCACCGAACTCGGCCGCCGCCGCACCGGCTTCGACGCGGCACCCGAGCGCGATCTGGGCGAAATCCATCAGGCCATGATCGAGAAGGAGCCGGTCACAATCGTCCTGTCCGAAAAGGGCTGGCTGCGCGCCATGAAGGGCCATCTGGCCGATTTCTCGACGCTCACCTTCAAGGAAGGCGACGCCCTCAAGCTCGCCTTCCACGCCCAGACCACCGACAAGATCCTGCTGTTTACCACCGGCGGCAAGTTCTTCACGCTGGGCGCCGACAAGCTGCCCGGCGGGCGCGGCCATGGCGAGCCGATCCGCATCATGGTCGACATGGAAAACGACCAGGCGATCGTCACCGCCTTTGCCCACGATCCGCAGCGCAAGCTGCTTCTGGCCTCCTTTGCCGGCAACGGCTTCGTCGTGCCGGAGGCGGAAGTCGTCGCCAACACGCGCAAGGGCAAGCAGGTGATGAACGTCAAGTCGCCCGACGAGGCGACGCATTGCGTGCCGGTTTCCGGCGACCACGTCGCCATCATCGGCGCCAACCGAAAGCTGCTCGTCTTCCCGCTTGCCGAAATCCCCGAAATGACCCGCGGCAAGGGCGTCCGCCTCCAGCGCTACAAGGACGGCGGCGCCGCCGACATCAAGACTTTTGGCATGGAAGCAGGCCTCACCTGGCAGGACTCCTCCGGCCGCACCTTCACCCGCTCACGCGAGGAACTGACGGAATGGCTGGGCGCACGAGCCGGCGCAGGTCGCCTGGCGCCAAAAGGGTTTCCGCGGACGGGGAAGTTTGGGTGAGGGGGTAGTCTATTCGTCATAGACGAATATAGTCACCAGCGACCAGCCATGGGAGGGGTGATGTGCACTATAAAGAATTTCGAATTCGGAATTTCAAGGGTATCAAAGATACAACAGTCAGCTTGGCAGGAAACGAACAAACCGGCGTATTCACGTTTGTCGGGCTGAATGAGAGTGGGAAGACTACAGTCCTTGAAGCCATTCATAGTTTCTCACCTGATCGTGCCACCAGCGAGCTTGTTGATGGCGAGGAGCCCCTAGAAATACCTTATGGTGAGCGGGTTCCGCGCCATTTGATTTCAAGTTTCACCGGCGATATTTCGGTGCTCTCTACAGTCGTTCTGAGCGAAGACGAAATAGCTCGAATAGCATCTAGAGCTAAAATTAAGCACTCAATTGTTATCGATCAACAACGTTTTCCAACCGAAATTATACTCGAAAGGCATCAACGATTTCGGAATGGTGATTTTGAGCGCAGCTATTTAACTCTCAGGACCGATTTATACATCAAGAAGGGAAAGCAAAGATCATGGAGAAGGCCTGATCTTGAGGAGCGGGATGTCATTAAGTGGCTTATTTATGGATACACACCTGATATTTCGTATTTCCCAACGTTTGTCTTCAATTTTCCGAAGGAAATATTTCTTTCGTCAGAGAGGGGCGGTCGCGTAAATAAATTCTATCGCCGATTGTTTCAAGATATCTTGGATTATGATGGGCATGGCCATACTATCGAAGAAACAATAGTTAGGCGAGTGCGGAGTGAATCGCTGACAGTGCCGTGGCTGTCGTTCTGGGGCTTATGGGGGGTCCGTGATGACAAAGACAAAATTCAGCACGTTATGGATCGTGCTAGCGCTGCTGTTACAAAAGTCGTTTTTGGTCGTTGGAATAAAATATTTCATGATGACGCGAAGGGAAAAGAAGTACTAATCGCATTCGATGTTCATGAGGGTGAGAGAGCCGATGAGAAAGGCGTTGTCTCAAAAACAAATGAGCACGATATCGCGATCAAGTTTCAAATAAGGGATGGCACAAGGAGATTTGATGTTAATGATCGATCTCTCGGGTTTCGATGGTTTTTTGCCTTTATGATGTTTACTCAGTTTCGCGTTGCTCGCGATTCAACGCGGCCTGTTCTATTTCTCTTTGACGAGCCGGCATCAAACCTACATGCGGCCGCGCAACAGAAGTTGATCGAGAGTTTTCCGGAGATCGCCAAGGGTAAGCACAAGCTCGTATACACAACGCACAGTCATTATATGATCGAGCCGAAGTGGCTTGAGCAATCCTTTATCGTTACAAATAGGTCTGATGCTCCGCCGGATTCGATGCTGGACGAGGTGTCTCTGAATGACGAATCGCTTGACATAAAAGATACCAAGTATCGACAATTTGCTAATTCAAATCCAGGATTGACAAGCTATTTTCAGCCAATATTGGATAGACTTGAAGTAGTTCCATCGAGGTTTGATATACAAAGGGCGTCCATTATTCTCGAGGGAAAATCAGATTACTATATTGTGCGATACGCAGCACGCCTGCTGAATAAGAGTGAGATGCCGATAGTGCCAGGCATAGGAGCAGGCTCGTTGGGCGCTCTAGTGGCGCTTCATGTTGGTTGGGGCTTGCGACTGTTATTCGTTCTCGATGGCGACAAGAAGGGTAGGGAAGAGCGTGATCGATATATCAACGAATATGCTCTAGAGCGGGACCGCATCGTAACAATATCAGAGCTTTCATCCGGGCTAAGAGTGATCGAAGATCTCTTGGATGCGGAGGCATTGGCAATAATTCAGAGCACGTTGCAGTGCAAGCAACGGCCAAGCAAGAACCAGATTCGTCGATTCTTTCAGGAACACTTGGCTAGTGATACCATAATTCCGCTTGGAAAAACATTCCGGACAAGAGCCTCGCAGGTGCTCGATGGACTTAACGAGAAGCTGGTTGGTTAAAACAAGGTGCCACCATAAATCGAGGCGCTTTGACCGTCGCGAAGACCGTGGGATCCATGTCTGAACGCAACGGCCGCGCGGGGCGTTGAACGGTTCCCCCATGTCTTCGAGCGTTCAGACATGGATCCCCGGGTCTACTCCGCTTCGCTCCGCGCCCGAGGATGACAAAGCGGAGAGGGCAAGGCCCCCGCCTTGTCAGCATCGGTCAGCAGTCTTTTTCGCCATTTTATTCACACCCCCTGCCACCTCCCGCACACTGCGCGCGCGACAAACGGAGCCCGCATGCGCTTCCACCAGACCATCGCAAAGAGCGGAAAGCAGCTGAGCCGCCTCGCGGCGCTGCTTCTTGCGCTCGCCGGTCTGGCGGAGCGGGCGGCCGGCAGCCCCAGTGCCGTCTGCCTGCTCGTGGTCTGGCTGATCCGCCCGAGCGAGGCGGTCGCCCGCGATCTTGTCGAAAACCTCGCGCCTTGCGCCGCCTGTCTGCCGGAGCCGGTTTGGCCTCGTGACGGC
>JBJHBH010000143.1:4712-5083 GCA_050485365.1 Desulfuromonadales bacterium
GAGGCCCTGCGTCTCGCACGGAATTTTCGGCTGCTTGCCGCCGTCCTCGCCGCGCTGGCGCAACATTGCCTTGCCCCGCTTCCGGCAGCTCCCGAGAACCGCCGGCCTGCCGGATTCCTGGCCGCCCCCATCATGCGCCCGGATCGCCGCCGAGCCGCCCGACAATTCCCGGCGCGCGGCCCGCCAAGGCATGTCGCCCGAAACCGGGAGCCGGTCGTTCGGACAATAGCCAGACCGGAAACGGGGCGTGGCAACGGAGGCGCTCGGCCGCTGGTTGGAGAGAGAAGGAGAATGGCAGAGGTTGCGCCCTTCTCGCCCCCCTCTGCCTTGCCAGGCATCTCCCCCACATGGGGGGAGAGTGGCAGCTTCGG
>JBJHBH010000144.1:0-5032 GCA_050485365.1 Desulfuromonadales bacterium
GGCCGAGCTTATCGTTGCCGCAGGGGCGATCCCGGTCTCCCTGTGCGGAACAAGCCAGACCCCGATCCCCGCCGCCGAGCAGGTCCTGCCCCGAAGTCTCTGCCCCCTGATCAAGTCGAGCTACGGTTTTGCCGTCACAGACACATGCCCTTTTTTCCACTTCGTCGATCTTCTCATCGCCGAAACGACCTGCGACGGCAAAAAGAAGATGTACGAACTCCTCGGCGAATACAAGCCGCTGCACATCATGCAGCTCCCCCAGACGCAAACGGGCGAAGGGGCGCTTGCGTACTGGCTTCAGGAGCTCGAACAGCTTCGCGACCGGCTGGAGGAGGCCTTCGGGGTCGAGATCACCGACGAGAAGCTGCGCGGCGCCATTGCCCTTCTCAACGCCGAGAGACGCGCGCTCAAGGAGCTGCAGGACCTCTGCAAGGCCGACCCCTCCCCCATCAGCGGGATCGATCTTCTGACCGTTCTGCACAATCGCGGCTTCTGCGTCGACAAGTCTGAAGCGATCTCGCTGATGGAGAAGCTGACCGCGCAGCTTCGCCTGAGGGTGGAGGCCACCGAGTCGCCCTTCCCCCACGGCACCCCGCGCATCCTCCTTACCGGCGTTCCGGTCGGACTCGGCTCGGACAAGGTGGTGCGGCTGATCGAGGAATGCGGCGCAAGCGTCGTCTGCTTCGAGAGCTGCGGCGCCTACAAGTCGATCCCCCCTGTGGCGAACCAGGGCGATCCGATGGCCGCCATAGCACAGCGCTAACTGGATCTGCCCTGCTCCTGCATGTCCCCCAACCGGGGGCGCTTCGAACTGGTGGAACGCCTGGCCAGGGAGTTTCACGCCGATGGCGTCGTCGACCTCACCTGGCAGGGATGCCACACCTACAACGTCGAGTCCTACAGCCTCAAAAAACATCTGCAGGCAAAGGGAGCGCTCCCTTTCCTGCAGATCGAGACCGACTATTCCGAATCCGACACCGAACAGCTCAAACTGCGGATCGAAGCGTTTCTTGAGATGCTCCCTTGCGCGCCGGGTGATCGGGGGCAAGCTTAGGCAGCTTTCCGCGCGAGAAAGTCAAAAGTAAAGACTTGACCCCAAGAAGGTCCTAATTACAGCCCATGTCACTCCGGCCGCCTGGCCTTGGGTAGCCCCTGCACCACCATCGCGTATGATTCATCGATCATCGCCCGCAGATCCTCGTCGGGAATCGATCCGTCGAGGACGACCGTGTTCCAGTGGCGCTTGTTCATGTGGTAGCCGGGAAGGACGGCGGGAAAGCAGTCGCGCAGGATCTCGGCCTTCACCGGATCGCATTTGAGGTTGATTCGGAGGGGGTCCTCATCGGTGGCGACCAAGGCGAACATTTTGCCGCCGACCTTGAAGACGAGCGTGACGTGATCGAAGGGGAAGTCTTCGACGGCCCCGGGTTTCGAGGAGAGGTGGGCGTGGAGGGATTCGAAGGTCATTTGAATCGAGATCCTCATAATGCGCTGTTCTAACTGATGCGGGAAATAGGGGGGTGTCCCGGATTGCCAGCTTGCGATACCCGCCGTGTTTCGGAATGAGCGATTCTCCCACAGGCATGCTTTTTCCGCCCCCTTGCTTTCGAGACGCTGAGCGAAGCGCCGCTCCCCCTGGAATCTTAGCGAATAATGTGTCGTCACAAGAGTTGAAAAGCTAATTGAGCTTTCGCATTCAAAGGAGAATCGGCCCCAAATTCTCGACCCTTTCCAGGACTTTGTCTCCCGCCATAATCAAATCCGCGAGCAAAGTCTTATTGATATCAAGAAAACCCTCATACTCTCCGCGATTGCGAAGATTATGGCAGTGGGACAAAACCCTCCAGACCTCAGGCCCAACGCCGGTGGTGTGAGGCAAGCATTGGAACACCAAGAACCGGCTATCAGAGCGGTATCCTTGCCATCTCAACGCTGCAAGAGCCAGCGCATGAGTCGCATTGTAGGCAAGATCAAAGCGGCTTTCGATGGAGAGCTCTGCGTTTTTGGCATCATTCAGACGAATCCGGCCAGAATGCAGCAATCCATCGAATTCTCTCTGGTCGCCCGCCTCCCGCTTCAACCCACCACTTTTCACAAGGGCATCAAGGTTAGGAGATGTCATCGTCCGACCCCATCAGAAAAATCTTCGGTTGATCCAGCACCCTTTTTACAAAGCTGCTGTCGGCAGCTATTTTGTCACGAATTTCCTGCGGCTTATAGAGACTGAGGTTGACAGGGCGCCCCAGTCGTTCTTCAACTTTGGTCAAAATGGAGAAAAGACCCGCATAAGACATGCCCGCAGAGATGACCATGAGGTCAATGTCGCTTCTGGCCTTGTCCGTGCCCTTGGCAACGGACCCATAAATGAAAGCAGCGCGGATTTCCTCCCGAACACCTTCCAGAGCCTGCCTCAAAACATCGCCAACCCCGAAGGTTTTCAGTACAATACCGCGCAGTTCCTCAAAGATGGGCGATTGCCGGTTCGCCTGGTAGTGTTTCTGGTTGCCGATCATTTTGACATTCAACAAACCGACACTTGAGAGCTTTTCCAACTCGCGCTGGACGGTGCCGATTCCAACACCTGCAAAGCGCACAATTTCCTTGGCGTAAAAGGTCTGGTCGGGGCGCCCGAATAGCAACCCGAGGACCTGTCGCTGCGTTTTGGAGAACAGCGCATCGCCGATACCGAATGTATTTTTCTCTTTCGTTCCCATGCGAGGAACTATAGTACCCAAAAAGGGAACGATCAAGGGGAAAATTTGGTCGCAGGAGGAGTGCCTACGCTGACACTCTCTGCATTGCAGCGATTTAGTGGCGTCATTTTACCCCTGAAAATCGCTCTTTAAGCCTTTTTTCAAGGGGAATTTTTCGAGGTTTGACTGCGAATTCAAGGATTTATTTTGGTCCGACCCCACAAGCCTCAAGACGCGGAATGTATTCTTTCCGGACAGGTGAAAAAGACCTCCAAGCATTGGCAGGTGATCTTCCCTGGGGTTTGGGCGGGCGTGGTTGCGTCGCAAGGGTGGGGGGAAATAGGGGGAGTGTCCCTAATTGCTTTCCTACGGCGGCCTGCTCCCCCTGGAGCCTCCCCGGGCGGTATTCGATCTTCACGGCGAACTGGTGGACCTCAGAAGCAATCGCCTGCTCTGGAACGCCTCGATCAGCAAATTCAACTCCCCCGAGGGAGAATGGGACGAGCCCCCGACCTTCCCCGCCCTGACGAACAGCTTCTTCCTCTCGATCGAGGAAGCCAAGAAAGAGATCCTCGACACCCTCTCCGGCAACGGAGGTAAAAGCGGATCCGAAAGTCCGAAATCGGCCGGTGCCGCTTTGTAGTTGTTTACTTGCGAGACCACTCTAATACGATCCCGCCTTTCAGTTTGACGCTGCGGGGATGTGGAAGTACTTTGTGAGCAGGAGGTTAAGGCTCTGCAGCCTGAGTTGCGCCCGTGTATTGAACAGGAGCGGGAGGTCATTGCCACCCGCAACCGGCTGATTCACGGTTATCTCGGTAACGACGACGATACCCTGGGGAGCATCATCCAGGACGATGTGCGTTCTTTGTTGCCGCTGCTGAAATCACTCAGACAAGAGTATCAGGAATAAACTCTCCCTGTCCCCCCTCCCCGCAGTTGCAGATTCCATACTTCCTCCCCCCGCTGGGGGAAGGTCTGCCCCGGCTCAATCCCCTCCTGTATCTCATCGACGGTTTCCGCCACGCCATCCTCGGGGTGGGAGACACCTCCCTGGAGACGGCCTTCGCCGTCTCAGCCGCCATTGCGCTGGCCCTTTTCGCCTGGGCGTCGCTGCTGATCGGATCGAAGCTGCGCACCTGAGATTTCCGGGGACTTGCCTGTTCTGATTCGGGCATCTGAAAATCCGATCAAATCCATTGCCCTTATCGATATTAGCTATTTGACTCCCCCTCCGGCGCAGGCTAATTTGGCTTTTGCGCATCGATTCGCACACCGGAGGCAGGCATGATCAGTGCGGGGGTAGACGTTGGCTCAACGGCCACCAAGGCAGTCGTCTTCGGCGGCGGGGTCCTTGGGAAGGCCCTTCTGCCGACGGGATGGAATCCGAGAGAAGCGGGGCTGCAGGCGCTGCATGAAGCGCTGCGACAGGCCTCGGTCACGCAGCAGCAGGTGAAGGCGGTGGTCGGCACCGGCTACGGCCGCATCTCCCTCCCCTTCATCGACCGCAAGGTCACGGAGGTCACCTGCCATGCACGCGGAGCGAATTTCCTCGTGCCGTCAACGCGTCTCATCGTCGATATCGGCGGCCAGGACAGCAAGATCATCGCCGTGAACGCGGACGGCTCGGTAGCGGACTTTCTGATGAACGACAAGTGCGCCGCCGGCACCGGTCGCTTTCTCCAGGTCATGACAGGGGTTCTCGATCTGAGCCTCGATGAGCTGGGGGAGATGGCCCTGGAACATGAACCGGTTCCGGTCAGCAGCATGTGCGCCGTTTTCGCCGAGTCCGAAGTCATCGGGCTCCTCTCCCGGGGCGTTTCCAAGGGGGCCATCGCCGCCGGCGTCATCGAATCGATCTCCCGTCGCATACAGGCGCTGGCAGGGCGGATGCCCTCCGCGGACGAAGTCACCTTCACGGGGGGCCTCGCCCGCAACAGAGCCGTCTGCCGGCGCCTGTCCGAAGCCCTCGCCCGCCCCTTGCGGGTCCCCGAAAATCCCCAGATGGTCGGCGCCCTCGGCGCCGCCCTGATCGGATATCACGGCTGATTTTTCAGGAGAAAGCTTATGGAGTCAGACGTTTTCTCAGCAATGGCGACCCTGCGCGAGCGCAATGTGCTCAAGCTCAAGGAGTTGAAGGAGGCCGGCCGTGCCGTGGTCGGAACCTACTGTCTTTACTCCCCGGCCGAGCTTATCGTTGCCGCAGGGGCGATCCCGGTCTCCCTGTGCGGAACAAGCCAGACCCCGATCCCCGCCGCCGAGCAGGTCCTGCCCCGAAGTCTCTGCCCCCTGATCAAGTCGAGCTACGGCTTCGCCGTCACAGACACATGCCCTTTTTT
>JBJHBH010000145.1:0-4749 GCA_050485365.1 Desulfuromonadales bacterium
ACAGCGATTTCGCTGACGAACCGGCTGCAGAGGTCGGTGAGCGTGAAGCGCGGCGACATCGACATCATCGAATTCCACCAGCTTCTGCAGCGTTTCTCGGGGCGTGGCGCCATCGGCATCATTCGCCTCGATCCCCTGCGCTGGGGGGGGCTGTTCACCTTCGACGAGCGGCTGTGTTTTTATCTGGTGGAGAGCCTTTTGGGCGGAGGCGGCGACAACCGCCTCATGGTCCCCGACCGCGCGCTGACCTCCATCGAGATGCACATGCTCAAGGGAGTCATCGACGACGCCTGCGCCGATCTGGCGAAAGCGTTTCGTCCCCTGGAGAAGCTCGACGCCGCCCTCGCCAAGGTCGAGCGCGACCCGCGCATGGTCAACATCGTCCCCCCCGACGCATCGGTGCTGGTGACGCGCTTTGCCGTGACGATCAGTCACCTCTCCGGCGAACTGAATCTCGTCATCCCCTATGCCTCCCTCGATCCGCTGCGCGACAAGCTGCGCGAAGGGGTCTCTCCCTTCCAGAACGCCCGGGCCGACAGCTGGAGGCCCCACATCCTGCGGGAGCTGGGGGAGATGGAGAGCGTGGTGGGGGCGCAGATCGGCACGGTCGCCCTGCCGGTGCGCGATATCCTCAACTTCCAGGTGGGGGATATCATTGAGCTCGGATGCGATCCCTCCGCACCGCTGCGCATCACGGTGGAAGGGAAATGTAAGTTTTTAGGTCAGGCGGGAGTTCGCAACGGCCGAAAAGCGGTTCGTCTGACGTCCCGGGCCAACAATGGAGCCGAACATGGAAAAAAAGACCACTGAGAACACCACCGCCGCCGCCACCGAGAAGGGGAACGGACAGGACTCTCTTTCCGAGGGTCGCGACCTCGGATTTCTCCTCGATATCCCGCTGCAGGTTTCCGTCGAGGTCGGCCGCTCCCGCATTCTGGTGAGCGATCTGCTGCAGATGCGTGAAGGATATGTCGTCGAGCTCGACAAACTCGCCGGCGAGCCCCTCGATCTCTACGTCAACTCCCGCCTTATCGCCCGCGGCGAGGCGGTGCTGGTGAACGACAAGTTCGGCCTGCGCCTCACCGACGTCGTCAGCCCCGCAGAGCGCATCGAGAAGCTCGGATGACCCTGCTGCGCGCTCTGCTTCTGTCACTGCTCCTCCCTTCGGCGGCCCTCGCCGCCGCGACGGGGGGGGGAGGAACCGGCTGGGCGGAGGTGTTCCGCATGCTCGCCGGTCTCGGCATCGTCTTGGGGATCCTCTTTCTTCTGTACGCCGTCGTGCGCCGAGGTTTCGGTCCGATCCCCGGCGCCCGCGACAGCCAGCTCAAGATCGTCGAGATGCGCCATCTGGGACCGCGCAAATCGCTGTGCCTCGTCGAGGTGCGTGGAAAAGAGTTCCTCCTGGGGGTCGCCTCCGAGCGCATCGATCTGCTTTGCCGCCTGGAACCCGGCGAGCGCACCTCTTTCGACGAAACCCTGCGCGCCAAATCGGAGAAGTCCGGATGAGAGCGCTCGCGCTGTGCCTCGTCTTTCTCCTTCTGCCGACCCTCGCTTTCAGTCAGAGCCTACCGACCATCACGGTGGGGATCGGCGAGGCCACCGACGCAACAGAGGTCTCCACGGCCCTGCAGGTTCTGCTCGTCCTCACCGTCCTGTCCGTCGCGCCGGCGATCCTGCTGATGACGACCGCCTTCACCCGCATCGTCATCGTTCTGGGTTTCGTGCGAAGCGCCATGGGGACCCAGCAGGCTCCGCCGAATCAGGTCATCGTCGGGCTCGCTCTCTTTTTGACCTTTTTCGTCATGGCGCCGGTCTTCAACCAGATCAACGAAGAGGCGCTCCAGCCCTACATGGCCGAGGAGATTTCGCTTCCCGATGCCCTTGACCGTGCGGTGGAGCCGATGCGTCAGTTCATGTTCTCGCAGACGAGCGAGAAGGAGCTTCAGCTCCTCATCGAGATCGCCAACCTCGAGGCGCCCAACTCTCCCGACGACGTGGCGACGATGACGCTGATCCCCGCCTTCATGCTGAGTGAGCTGAAGAGGGCCTTCCAGATGGGCTTTCTCATTTTCATCCCGTTTCTGGTCATCGACATGGTTGTTGCCTCCATCCTCATGTCGATGGGGATGATGATGCTGCCGCCGGTCATCATCTCGCTCCCTTTCAAGATCCTCCTCTTCGTCCTGGTCGACGGCTGGGGGCTGGTGGTCGGCTCCATCGTTCAGAGTTTTTATTAGAGGCGGGAACGAGGAGCGCGGCACGGGGTACGAGGAGATGTTTTTCCGCGTCCCGCGTCCCGCAACCCGCATCCGGAGGATTCGCGCATGACTCCCGAGTACGTCGTCGATGTCGGCCGACTGGCCGTCGAAACGGCCCTGATGGTGGCGGCCCCCATGTTGATCGCGGCGCTGGGGATCGGCCTTACGATCAGCGTCTTTCAGGCGGCCACCCAGATCAACGAGCAGACGATGACCTTCATCCCCAAGATCGTCGGGGTCTTCGTCACGCTGCTGATCTTCGCCCCCTGGATCATCCAGAAGCTCGTCACCTTCGCCGACGGGATGTTTCGCTCGATCGCGACGGTCGGCGGGTAGGGCGCGATGGAGGTCCCCCTCATCCCCGTGGCGACTTTTCAGGCGTTCCTGATCTGTCTCGCCCGGGTCGCAGCTCTCGTCATGGCGATGCCGGTCTTCGGCAGCGGTCAGGTCCCGATTCAGATCCGGGTCGGTCTCATCGTCATGGTTTCGCTCCTGATCTTTCCGCTGGTGAATGAGACGATCCCCTCTTTTCCATTCGAGCCTCTTTCGCTTGGGCTATTGGTGGCCCGGGAGGTCCTGGTCGGCGCCATGGCGGGGTTCGTCGCCCAGCTCATCTTCACCGCCGTCGAATTCTGCGGCGGAACCATCGGCTACACCATGGGGTTCGCTGCCGCCAACATCTTCGATCCGACGACCCAGCAGCAGACCCAGCTCATCGGTCAGTTCTACAGCATCCTGGCGATTCTCGTCTTTTTGGCCCTTGACGCCCATCACCTGATCCTTCAGGCGCTGGTCGTCTCGTTCTGGGCGCTTCCGCCGGGGATGGGCGATTTCGGCGGAGGGGCCGCGATGATGCTGACGCAGCTTCTCAGCGAGGCGTTCTTTCTGGGGATGCGCATCGCCGCGCCGATCCTGGCCATTTTGATACTGGTGAACATCGTGTTGGGCGTCATGGTGCGGGTCTTCCCGCAGCTCAACGTCTTCGTTCTCTCTTTCCCGATCAAGATCGGTATCTCCTTTTTGGTGATGGGGGTGTCGATCCAGATCTTGGTCGTGCTGCTCGGGGCTGAATTCGGCGA
The DNA here is from genome assembly GCA_050485365.1 of Desulfuromonadales bacterium. Taxonomy (GTDB): domain Bacteria; phylum Desulfobacterota; class Desulfuromonadia; order Desulfuromonadales; family JACZKF01; genus JARFUG01. Next base: position 3,338 of record JBJHBH010000145.1, read on the forward strand.
GCTCGGCGAGAGGCTCCTCGCCATGTTCCGGATTCTGTAGAGGAATACCGTGGCCGAAGATACCAATCAGGAACGTACAGAACCGGCAACCGCGAAACGGCGGCAGGATTTCCGCAAAAAAGGGCAGGTCGCCCAGAGCAAGGAAGTCCACACCGCCGCGCTGCTCAGCGTCACGCTCCTGTTCTGGTTCTTCTACGCGCCGTCCTTCTGGCGCCGCATCGAGGACCTCTTCGCGTTTCGACTCAGTACCGGAACCTTGATGGAGGTAACCCCCCTGTCGGTGATGAACCTGCTGTGGAGCACGGCGACCACTCTAGCGATTCTCCTCGTCCCCTTGTTCCTGCTCACGCTCGTCGTCGGTTTTCTCTCCTCCTTCATGCAGGTGGGGCCGTTGCTGACGGCCAAGCCGCTGACGCCCGATCTGAGCAAGTTCAACGTCATCAAGGGGATGGCCAAGTTCGTCTCGGTGCGCTCGGCCGTGGAGCTCGTCAAGTCGCTGGCGAAGCTCACTTTGGTGGGGATCGTGGCGTATCGTACAGTGCGGGCCGAGTTCGAGCAGGCCGTCGCCCTGTCGTGGATGGAGCTGTCGCAGACGATCCTCTTTCTAGGGCACGTCACCTTTCTCGTTCTGCTCAAGTCGTGCGGCGTCATCATCGTTCTGGCCCTTCTCGATTTTCTCTACTCGCGCTGGGAGATGGAGAAGAAGATGCGCATGACCAAGCAGGAGACGAAGGAAGAGCACAAGGACACCGACGGCGACCCCCACGTCAAGGGCCGCATCCGCTCGCTGCAGATCCGCATGTCGCGCAACCGTATGATGGCCGAGATCCCCAACGCCGACGTCGTCGTCACCAATCCGACGCACATCTCGGTGGCCATCTCCTACGTGCGCGGCGAGATGGCGGCGCCGAAGATCGTCGCCAAGGGGACCGGGCATGTGGCGCTGCGCATCCGGGAGATCGCCGCCGAGCACGGCGTCCCTCGGGTGGAGAACGTGCCGGTGGCGCGAGCCTTGAACGAGATCGAGATCGGCCAGGAAGTTCCGGAGGAGATGTTCCGGGCCGTGGCCGAGATTCTCGCCTACGTCTACAGCCTCAAAGGGCAAAAGGTGCATTGATGGATCGCGGCAAGGGCGTGGTGCAAAGACCAGTCACTGACATTTCGGGTGTTTTTCGATGATCGAACTAGGGGCCGCAGAACGCTGGAAGCAGGTGCTGCTGCGCAGCGACGTCTTCGTCGCCGCGGGATTGGTGTCGATTCTGATGCTGATGATCCTGCCGCTGCCGCCGATGCTGATCGACGTCTTTTTGGCGCTGAACTTCACCCTGGCGCTGCTCATTCTCGTCATCAGTCTCTATACCGTGAAGGCTCTCGATTTCGGGATCTTTCCCTCGGTTCTGCTCCTGACGACC
>JBJHBH010000146.1:0-4676 GCA_050485365.1 Desulfuromonadales bacterium
GATGCCGCTGCTGGTGGTGGAGACCTGCGCCCCGAGGATGTTGATGCCGTTGGCGGCCATGACCCCCGTGATCTTGGAGAAGAGGCCGGGGATGTCGATGGTGGTGATCGTCAGCTGGGAATATTCGCCTTGCGGCTCATGCTCGACCTTCATGGCCAGCGGCCGCTCCTTGCGCCCGAGGATCAGGGCGACGTGATCGGCGATGTCGCCCGAACGGTGCGACAGGATGTAGCGGGTGCTCATCGACTTGAGCAGATCCCTGACCGCCTTGGGGTCGTACTCCCCCGCCAGCAGATCGAGGACCTTGCGCTTGCGGTTGCGCACCTTCTCCGACCTCTTCTCGAGACGGAAATCGCCGCGCTCCAGAACGTCGTACGTCTTTTCGTAAAGCTCCTGAAGCAGCAGCCCCTTCCATTCGGACCAGACGTCGGGCCCCACCGCCCGAATATCGGAGAAGGTCAGCAGATAGAGCATTTTGAGATTTTCGCTCATCCCCATCGTCTTGGCGAACTGCACGATGAGCTTGTCGTCGTGCAGATCGCGCCGCTGCGAGATGTGGGCCATCTGCAGGTGGTTGCGCACCAGGAATTCGAGCCGCTCGGCGTCCTCGCGTTTGAGGCCGAGACGGCGCGCGATGGTGGGGATCATGTCCCCGCCCTTCTTGCAGTGGTCCTTCCCCTCCCCCTTGCCTATGTCGTGAAAGAGGACGGCGAGCAGCAACAGCTCGCGCTTCTCGATGTCGTTGGCGACCTGGGTGAGCAGCGGCTTGGTATCGCGGTACTCGCCGCTCCACAGCTTGGCGATCTCCTCCACGGCGAAGATGGAGTGCACGTCGACGGTGTAGACGTGATAGGCGTCGTGCTGCACCTTGCAGTAGATGCGGCCGAACTCGGGGATGAAATGGTTCAGAAACTTCAGATGGTGCATCTCGCGCAACGTTTCGGCGACCCGCGCCCCGCGCAGGATCTCGAAGAATCCCTCGATCATCGCCTTCGAGCGCCGCACCCGGTCATTGATGCGGTGCAGATTCTCCCGGATGAGCCCCTTGAGCGAGACCGACAGGCGCACGCTGTGGCGCTCGGAGAGGAGAAACGCCCGCATCATCAGCGACGGGTCGGTTTCGAAGAGATCCTGGCGCGCGACCCGAAGCTCTGCGCGCAGGATGTAGAAGCCGTTTTCAACGGAGCGTCGCGTGAGGTAACCGAGGATGCCGAAGCTCGACTCGTCCTGCTGGATCGTGCGGGTAATGAAGGAGGAGGCCAGGTGCTCGACATGCGTGGCGTGGGCGTAGTAGTGCTGCATGAACTGCTCGACGGCGAGCCCCGTCTTTGCGTCGCGATAGCCGAGAAACGCGGCGATCTTCTCCTGCTGAATGAAGTGGATCTGGTCGTTTTTGCGCCCGGAAAGATAGTGCAGCTCGTTGCGGATGCGCCACAGGTAGTCGAGGGCCTCCTCGAAGTCGCGCCCCTGGCTCTCGGAGAAGACCCCCTTGATGATCAGCTCTCTGAGGGAGCGCGCCTTGAATTTCACCATGGCGATCCACAGCGCCGTGTGCAGATCGCGAAGCCCCCCCTCCCCCTCTTTGATGTTCGGTTCGAGCATGTAAACCGTGGAGCCGTATTTTCGCAGTCGCTTGGCGTTCTCGTCGAGCTTTGCGCGAATGAACTTCTGGCTCTCCTTGCCGAGGACGACTTCGTGGACCGAGCGGGAATACTCCTGATAGAGCGACTCATCCCCGACGAGGAAGCGCGAATCGAGAAGAGCGGTGCGGGCCGTGATGTCGGCGTCGGCCATTTCGAGGCAGTCCTTGGCCGTACGGATGCTGTTGCCGACCTCCAGCCCGATGTCCCAGAGCAGATAGAGGATGCGCTCGGAGAGCCGCTCGGCGAACCCCTTTTGCCGGCCGTCGTGGAAGAACATCAGATCGATGTCGGAGTGCGGGTTGAGCTCGCCGCGCCCGTAGCCTCCCAGCGCGATCAGGGCGCAGCGCCCCGAGGGCGCCAGATCGATGGAGGCGCTGCGATACAGATTGCGGATGAGGGTGTCGACCAGCGACGTCAGGCTGCCGACGATGAGGCGGCCGCTTTCGCCGGCGTTGTGCCGCGCGCGGATGATCGCGTTGTGGTGATCGAGATAGGCGCGCGCCCCCTCGACCAGCAGGGTGCGGCGATTTTCATAGGGGATCGCGGGATCGATGACTCCCTTGTCGAAGAAGGATTCGGATTTCAACGCTGCCGGCTCGGTCATCGTGTCGCGATCATTCTCTGGGATTCGGCGAAGGCGCGCACGCCCCGGACGATGGCGCGGGCCGACTTCTCATGGTAGCGGGGGTCGAGAAGCCTCGCCTCCTCGCGGGGGTGGCTGATGAAGGCGGTTTCGATCAGAACCGACGGCATGGTCGCGCCGAGCAGGACATAGAAGGGACCTTGCCGCACGCCCAGATCGCGGATATGGGTGAAATGACGACTGAGATCCTCGATCAGGGCGCGATGCACCTCGGCCGCCAGACGACTCGACTCGTTGATCTTGCTGTTGGCCATCAGGTCGAAAAGGATCAGCTCCAGATCGCCGACCTGCTTCAGCGACGTGCCGTTCTCGCGGGCGGCCACGGCCGCGGCGCGTTCATTCTGCGAAAAGTTGAGATAATAGGTCTCGATGCCGTAGGCGGCTCGGTTCAGCGCGGCGTTGGCGTGGATCGAGATGAAGAGGTCGGCGCCGACCCGGTTGGCGATGGCGGTGCGCTCCTCCAGGGGGATGAAGATGTCCTTGTCGCGCGTCAGGATCACCTCGCAGCCGAGCTCCTCGCGCAACATCCGCGCCAGGACGCGGGACAGGGTGAGGTTGACGTCCTTCTCCTTCACGCCGTTGGGACCGATCGCCCCCGGATCCTTTCCACCGTGCCCCGGGTCGATGACGATGCGCCGAAGCAAGTTGCCCCCCGCAGGCTTGGCGGCCACGTTGGAGGGAGGGGGCTCCTGCGCGACGGAGCCGATCATCCGGCCGATCTCGTCGGCGCCCTGCGGCGGCGCAGCGCTGATCTGGGGGAGGTTTTCACTGAGCTGCTGAGTTTCGCCGCGCACATCGATGACAATGCGCGAAGGGTCCTCCAGGGGGATCACCTTGTAGTCGAGAAGGCTGACGAGATCGAGAACGATGCGGATCGTGTCGGCATTGAAGCGCCCGGTGCGAACCTGTCTCAGGAGTCCGTCGTCAACGGTGGTGACATCCTGCAGCCCAGAGGCCGGAGAGGCCCCCCGCAGATCGACATAGACCCGAGGGGGAAGGCCCTTGGCCGGGTCGGCGGGCAGGACGTTGGCGCTGAACGGCGTCGAAGCGCTCAGGTCGAGCACGATGCGGGTATAGCCCGGATTGGACCAGAAGCGAATCCCGGTGAGTTGGCTGCCGCCCGCCGGGGAAGGCGAAGAGGAAGAGACGGCCGGCGCCGCAGGCGCAGGGGGTGAAGGAGGCGCTTTCGGAGCGTGGGCGGCAAGGCGCGTAACCCCCTTGCGGGCCTCGGGGGTCATGTCCGCCGAGGGGTAGTGATCGACCGCCTGCCGGTAGCGTCTGTACGCTTCGGCCGGGTCGCCGAGAATCGTTTCATAGATCCGGGCTCCGAGGACGAGGGCGTCGTCGGCATGCCGGTCCTGCGGAAAACGATCGACCAGGCGGTCGTAGAGATCGGCGGCCCGGCGCGCGTCGCTCTGCCTTCGGGAGACGGACCAGAGCCCGTTTTGAGCCTGGGCTGCCATGTAGAGGGACGCCGCGCCCTGGGGGCGGGCGGCGTGGCGCTCGGAGATCTGGATGAAATTGTCGATCACCCGCACCCAGTTGTCGCGAAACTTCTGCCTCTCGGAGGAGGCCAGAAGCCTGTCGTATCCCTCCCTGGCCTTTTGGTAGTCACGCGCCGCGGCGTCGTTGGCCCATGCGGGCGCGGCGACCAGAAGCAGGAGCAGCAAGGGGAGTCCATATCGAAAGAGCATGCGCATGGCTACACCATTTTGGTTAATTGATGCAGAACATTCAACGCCTCAACGGGGGTGAGGACGTTCACGTCGATGGTCGAGAGCGTTTCGCGAAGGCGATCGGGCCGGCTTTCGAACAGCCCCATCTGGGCCGACGGCGTCGGTGCCGTCGTGCGGCTGCGCGCGAGGCGGGGTTTCCCCTCCCCTTCGAATTCGCCCGATTCGAGATTGCGCAGCACCTCGCGGGCCCGCTCGATCACCTCGTCCGGCAGCCCCGCCAGCCGCGCCACCTGAATGCCGTAGGAGTGGCTCGCCCCCCCCTTGACGATGCGGCGCAAAAAGATGATCTGATCGTTCCACTCCCGCACGGCGATGTTGTAGTTCTTGACGCGGGGGCGGGTCAGGGCGAGGTCGGTGAGCTCGTGATAGTGCGTGGCGAACAGGGTCTTCGCCGCCACATCGGCCTTGTCGTGCAGATACTCGGCCACCGCCCAGGCGATACTGATGCCGTCGAAGGTGCTGGTGCCCCGGCCGATCTCATCGAGAACGATCAACGAACGGCAGGTGGCATGACGCAGGATGTGCGCCGTCTCGGTCATCTCCACCATGAAGGTCGACTGCCCCCGGGCCAGGTTGTCGCTGGCGCCGACGCGGGTGAAGATGCGATCCACAACGCCGATGCGCGCCGACGCCGCGGGGATGAGGCTCCCCATC
>JBJHBH010000147.1:0-4629 GCA_050485365.1 Desulfuromonadales bacterium
GGCGCCGGAGGAGCGCTCCTCCGGCGCCTCCATCGCCGACCTCTCGTCCCCGCCAGAGCTGTGCTGCGGCGAAGAATCGTTCTTCGGATCCGACATACGGTAAAACTCTCTTTCTTCTCGATTGCGGAATCACTCCGCCTTTTTCAGCTCCGCCAGAATTCGGGAGGTCATGTGAGGCGGAACCTCGTCGTAGTGCGAAAATTCCATGGTGAACAGGCCGCGGTCCGAGGTCATGGAGCGCAGCTCCGGCGCGTACTTGAGGACTTCGGACATGGGGACCTGCACCCGGATCGTCTGCGAGCCCGCCTTGGGCTCGACCCCCAGCACCTTGCCGCGCCGAGAGTTCATGTCGCCGATGACGTCGCCGATGCAGTCGTCGGGGACGCTGATCTCCATCGTCATGATCGGTTCAAGCAGCACCGGCGTGCACTGCTCCATCGCCTTTTTGAACCCCATGGAGCCGGCGATCTTGAAGGCCATCTCCGAGGAGTCGACGCTGTGGTGCGAGCCGTCGAAGAGGGTAACCTTGATGTCGACCACCGGAAAGCCGCCGAGGATGCCGTGATGCATCGCCTCCTGGATCCCCTTGTCGACGGCGGGGATGTACTGGCGCGGGATGACGCCGCCGACGATCTTGTCGACGAACTCGTAGCCGGCGCCGCGGGGCAGGGGCTCGACCTCGATCCAGGTGTCGCCGAACTGTCCGCGGCCGCCCGACTGCTTCTTGTACTTGCCCTGCACCTTGGCCCGGCCGCGGATCGTCTCACGGTAGGGGACCTTCGGTTCCTTGAGCTCGACCTCGACCCCGAACTTGCGCTTGAGGCGCTCGACGGCGACCTCCAGATGGACCTGCCCCATCCCCGAGAGGATGAGCTCGTGGGTGTCCTCGTCGCGCTGAATCTGGATCGTCGGGTCTTCCTCGATGAGGCGCTGCAGGGCGCTGTGGATCTTGTCCTCGTCGCTCTTGGTCTTGGCCTGCAGGGCGAAGGAGATGACCGGCTTGAGAGGCATGGGGCTCTCGTAGATGATCGGCTTGGCGCCGTCGCACAGGGTGTCGCCCGTGGCGGTCACCTTGAGCTTGGCCACCGCGACGATATCGCCCGCCACCGCCATCTCGATGGGCTGCTGCTTCTTGCCCTCCATCTCGAAGATCTGCCCGATGCGCTCCATGGCGTCCTTGTTCGGGTTGTAGATGGAGGAGTCAGACTTGAGGGTGCCCGAGTAGACGCGAAAGAGGGTCAGCTTGCCGGCATAGGGGTCGCTGATCGTCTTGAAGACCATCGCCGAGAAGGGGCCGTCTTCTTTGGGCTCGCGCTCTTCGGGGGCGTCGGTCTTGGGGTTGACGCCGTACTGGGTCCCCTTGTCGATGGGCGAGGGGAGATAGTGGCAGATGGCGTCGAGGAGCTGGCGCACCCCGACGTTCTTCAGGGCGCTGCCGCACAGCACGGGGGTGAAGACCCTCGTCAGCGTCCCCTCGCGAAGGCCGAGCAGGATCTCCTCTTCGCTGAGGTCCTCGGTTTCGAGATACTTCTCCATCAGGGCGTCGTCGGCGTCGGCCACCGCCTCCAGCAGCAGCGTGCGCAGCCGCTGCGCCTCGGGGAGAAACTCGTCGGGGATCTCCTCCACGCGGCACTCGCCCGAGAGATCGTCGCCGTAGAGACACGCCTTCATCGTCACCAGATCGATGACGCCGCAAAAGCTCTCCTCGGCCCCCATCGGCATATTGACCACCACGGCCCGCGTCTCGAGGCTCTTGGACATGTCGTCGACGGCCTTGAGGAAGTCGGCCCGCTCGCGGTCCATCTTGTTCACGAAGGCGACCAGGGGGACCTGGAACTGCTGCGACCACTCCCAGATCTTCTGCGTCTGCGCCTTCACCCCCGAGATGGCCGAGACGAGCAGGACCCCGCCACCCAGGATGCGCAGGCAGTTGCGCGTGTCGTGCAGAAAGTTGGTGTATCCGGGGGTGTCGACGATGTGCAGGCTGAAGCCGTTCCAGTCGCAGTGGTTGAGGTGGGAGTTGATGGTGATGTGCCGCTTTTGCTCTTCCGGTTCGTAGTCCATGCTGGCGGTGCCGTCGTCGACCCTGCCGAGCCGCTCGATCATCCCCGCGTCGAAGAGGATCGCCTCGGCAAGCGAGGTCTTTCCGGCCCCGCCGTGCGCCACAATGCCCAGGTTTCGGATCTTTCGCGTGTCGTATTTTCCCATGCGTCTCACCTCTCCTTTCAGTCCTGCCGGCTGTTTAAGTGGTTGAGAACTGCTGCGGCACCGCGGCCCCTGCGAGGCGCAGGCGTGCCGATCATACCCCCTTGTTTCGTGCGTAGATGATGCGAAGACCCTCCAGGGTCAGATTCGGATCGACCTCGTCGATGGTCTGGGCGGCCGGCGCGATGAGCACGGCGAGCCCCCCCGTGGCCACCACCAGCGCGTCTTCCTTCGATTCGTGCTTCATGCGCTGCACGATGCCGTCGACGAGCCCCGCGTAGCCGTAGACGATCCCCGACTGCATGCTGTTGACGGTGTTTTTCGCGATCACCTGGGGAGGGCGGCTCAGCTCGACCCGCGGCAGCTTGCTCGCCCGCTGGAAGAGGGCGTCGGCCGAAATGACGAGCCCCGGCGCGATGGCGCCCCCCTGGTATTCGCCCCTGGGCGAGATGAAGTCGAAGGTGGTGGCGGTGCCGAAGTCGACGATGATGAGGCTGCGGCGGTACTTCTCGTAGGCCGCCACGGCGTTGACGATGCGGTCGGCCCCGACCTCCTTGGGGTTGTCGTAGTGGATCGGCATCCCCGTCTTGATCCCCGGGCCGACGATGTAGGGCTTGAGCTTGAAATAGTCGCGGCACAGCCCCTCCAGGGTGTTGAGCATGGGGGGGACGACGCACGAGATGATGACGTCCCGGATGTCGCTGAAGTGAATCCCCGAGAGGCGAAAGAGCTCGTGGATCAGAATCCCGTATTCGTCCACCGTGCGGGACTTGTCGGTGGTGACCCGCCAGGAGCGCACGAGCTCCTCCCCCCGGTACATGCCGAGGACGGTGTTGGTGTTTCCGAGGTCGATGACGAGGAGCATGAAAAAAATCCTGTCTGAAAGCAGGCTATAGGCTAGAGGCAATTGGCTATGGGCTATGGGCTATGGGCAGGAGCGAAAGGCAAATCTCTGGGCATCGGTTGTTTGATGTGTCTATCGCCCATCGCCTATCGCCTGCCCCTATCCCTTCGGCCTGACGTCGCCGGCGAGCACTCTCTCGCGGGTGCCGTCTTCGAGGCGCAGCAGCAGGGCGCCGTCGGTGTCGAGCCCCTCGACGCGCCCCTCGATGCGGTTGTGCAGGTAGCCGACCTCGACGATCTGTCCCGTCAGGTCGAACAGGGCCTCCCACTCCCTCAGGATGGGGGCGACCCCTTCGTCGAGGTAGCGGCGGTAGAGCCGGTCGAGATGGCGGTAGAGCGTCTGGGCGAAACGGCGGCGGTGCACCCCCTCGCCCTTTTCGATCGCCACCGAGGTGGCGGGGTAGCGCAGCTCCGCAGGGAACTGGCCGCTGTGCATGTTGAGGTTGACGCCGATGCCGAGGATGACGTAATGCACCTTCTCGCTCTCGGCGCTCATCTCGTTGAGGAGCCCCGCCACCTTCCTGCCGTGCAGAAGGACGTCGTTGGGCCACTTGACGCGGGCGTCGAGCCCGCAGACGTCGCGGACGGCCCAGGCGACCGCCACCGCCGACAAGAACGTGAGCTGCGGCGCGGACTGGGGGGGAATCGGCGGGCGCAGGATCACCGAGGTGTAGAGATTGACCCCGGCGGGCGAGGCCCACTGCCGCCCCAGCCGCCCCTTCCCCGCGCTCTGGCTCTCGGCGATGACGACGGTGCCGTCGGCTGCCCCCTGCTCGGCGAGTTCCTGGGCGCGCGTGTTGGTGGAGTCGGTCTGCTCGAAGAAGACGACCTCGCGGCCGACGACGGCGGTTTCGAGCCCCCCGCGCACCTCGGCGGGGAGCAGGGAGTCGGGCGAGGCGACGAGGCGATACCCCCTGGAGGGGTGCGCCTCGATGCGGTAGCCGCGCTCGCGCAGCAGACCGATCTGCTTCCAGACGGCGCTGCGCGTCACGCCGAGAAGGCGGCTGATCTCCTCGCCGGAGAGGCACTCGCCGAAGCGCTCCTGGAAGAGGTGGACGATTCTCTGCTGGGTCGTCATGCGGGTCGCCCTTCAGCGAAAGAGCATGGAGATGTCCATGGACCGGAAGGAGTGCGTCAGGGCCCCGACCGAGATGAAGTCGACGCCGGTTTCGGCGATGTCGCGCACCGTCTCCAGGTTGACGCCGCCGGAAGCCTCGGTCAGCGCCCGGCCGCCCACCAGCTCGACGGCCTGCCGGAGGGTGGCCGTATCCATGTTGTCGAGCAGGATGATGTCGGCGCCGGCCTCCAGCGCCTCGCCGACCTCCTTGAGGTTCTGGGTCTCGATCTCGATCTTCAGGACGTGGGACACCCGGTCGCGTGCCCTTCTGACGGCGGTGGCGATCCCCCCGGCGGCGGCGATATGGTTCTCCTTGATCAGCACGCCGTCGTACAGCGAGGTGCGGTGATTGCGCCCTCCCCCCATGCGCACCGCGTACTTTTCCAGAATCCGAAGCCCCGGGG
>JBJHBH010000148.1:0-4201 GCA_050485365.1 Desulfuromonadales bacterium
GAGAAGGAGACTTGCAGGGTCGAGATCGGTGAAGTGGGCGAGCCCCATGTGGGCGAAACCGGCGAAGATGACGCCGAAAAAGCCCACGATGATGAGCATGTGCAGGGAGGCCCCGGCCCAGATCTGGGGTTTAAAGAGGCTGCCGAGCTGCAGTTTCAGCCCGATGGTGAAGAGCAGCAGCGTCACGCCGAGATCAGCCGCAACCTGCAAAGTCGCGCCGCCCTCGATACCGATGGCGTTGAGGATGAAGCCGGCCACGAGAAAGCCGACAAGAGGTGGGAGGCCGATCTGCCGAACGAGAAAACCGCACAAAAAAGCGACGGTCAGCCAAATGGGATCCATGAAACGTACTCCTGTAGAATATGTCAGGGCAAAAAACGCTCGTAACTGTTCAGTATGGGGTCACAACTCCCATGTCAAGGGGCGCTTTTCGCCTTCCATGGCCGCTTGACCGGCGCGGTCCATGGCGCCAGTCACCCTTGTCATGGGAGCCGCGACCCCTCACAAGGTGAATAGATACAAACGCTCAAGCATTGGATGTGGCTGCCCGAATCAGGGCGGAAACGAATACTCAAACTTCTGCAATCGAGCATGAATGCCCCGGTTTTTATCGTAAATCGACTTTTACTTGCAAGCACGGAAAGCAGAAAAGGTGAAAAGCCGACAACTCAGACGCTGGGGCGGGGAGGGTTTTTCTCTGGTAAAAACGGGTTGTTATGGGATATGATCCCCGTTCTCGCCTTCGATCCAGATAAAATGAATGATCGCATTTTCCCTCAGGAGCGACCCCATTGAGGCATCCGTGCGACACAACCCAAAAGTGGAACCTCAAGCATCGGTTGGGAGAAAAACTGGTGGTGTTTTGACGTGCAGGGATACGGATGGGATACTTTCAAATACAAATTGTTGCTGAGCAAAATCTTGCTCATGCATCCGGTGCTGATGACGAGTTAAAATAAATGAATCGAATTTCCGTCAATCCAGATATCCTTCACTGGGCCAGTCAGAGAGCCGGACTCGGCATGGGAGAAGTACTGCCCAAATTCCCTAAGTTCCAGGATTGGCTCGAAGGCGGCATTTCGCCGACCCTGAAGCAGCTCGAAGCCTTTGCCCGCGCCACCCATACCCCCATCGGGTTCTTTTTTCTACCCAGTCCGCCTGAGATTACGCTGCCCATCCCCGATTTTCGCACGATGGCCGGCGATGCACGACCGATTCCCAGTCCCGATCTGCTTGATACGATCTATCTCTGTCAGCAGCGGCAGGACTGGTATCGCGATTATGCCCGTCTCTATGGCGAAGATCCCATTGCCTGGATCGGACAGGGATCGGTCGATGCCGATATCGTCACATCGGCCGCGACGCTACGCGGTCTGATCGGCCTCGATCTCCGGCAGCGGCAGGAGGTTTCGACCTGGACCGAGGCTCTCAGGCAACTGATCAATCTGGTGGAAGACGCCGGCGTTTTGGTGATGATCAGCGGCATTGTCGGCAGCAACAGCCATCGCAAACTTTCCCCCGAGGAATTCCGTGGCTTCGCTCTGGTCGACCCGCTGGCTCCGGTTATTTTCGTCAATGGCGCCGACAGCAAGTCGGCGCAGATGTTCACCCTGGTCCATGAACTGGCGCATCTCTGGATCGGCGAAAGCGGCGTTTCCGACAATCAGGTGGCGGGGTGGCCCGAAATCCAAGTGGAACGTTGGTGCAATGCGGTTGCTGCGGAGACACTGGTTCCCCTCGAATCGGTGCGCACCATGTACCGCCCGGATGAGTCGCTTGCCGATGCCATGCAGAGGCTTGCTCGGCATTTCAAGGTCAGCACCCTCGTGGCCTTAAGACGTATTTACGACCTTGGTGCCATCGACAGTCGGACCTTATGGCTGACCTACCGGGATGAACTGGATCGGTTACGCCAAATGGAAACACGCGGCTCGGGTGGCGGCGACTTCTACCGAACTCTGGGCGCGCGGGTCAGTAAGCGTCTGGTGCGGGCTGTGATTGGCAGCACTCTGGAGGGGCAGACCTTGTTCCGCGATGCGTTTCATCTGCTCGGGATCAGGAAGTCGGAAACCTTTTATCGTGCAGTGAGTGAATTTGGAGGGGGATAAGCGGGTGTATCTACTTGACGCGAACGTTTTCATGCAGGCCAAGAATCTGCATTACGGCTTCGACTTTTGTCCGGCATTTTGGGAATGGCTGATAACCCAGAATGCCGCAAGCCGGGTTTTCAGCATTGAAAAAGTGGAGGATGAGATTCTCGCCGGGGATGATGACCTTTCACTTTGGGCAAAGGAACGTGGGGCCGGTTTCTTTTTGCCTCCGGATGACAAGGCTGTCGCCTGTTTTCCCGTCGTCAGCGAGTGGGTTTCGAGCCGGTACTACCAACCTGCCGCCGTCAATACCTTCCTGCAGGTCGCCGATTATTACCTGATCAGCCAGGCCAAAGCCATGGGCGCCGTCGTCGTGACCCATGAAAAACCGGCGAACACGCTTAAAACCGTAAAAATTCCCAATGCCTGCATCGGCCTGGACATCAAATGCGTTACGCCTTATGAGATGTTGCGCCGCGAGAAAGCTCGATTCGTTCTTGGCCCCCAAGGGTGAGACCGCTTGATGCGCTGTCACTGTCCCCTGTTGGTCCCGCAATGTCATAAACCCCTCTTCACCCCTTGACCTTCCACGCGCCGTGAAAAGACACGACTGGAACGACGACTCTCATCTGGCCAGACGCTTCGTCGGAATCTTCCGCTACAGCCGACGTGCGCTTGAGCTCGTCTGGTCGACCCGGCGCGATCTCACCATCGTTCTGGCCGTCCTGACCCTCGCCGCGGGGGTTCTTCCGGCCGCGGCGGCCTGGGTCGGGCAGCTCATCGTCGACGGCGTCGTGGCGGCCATCGACGTGCACCGACGGCTCGGCATCACCGACACCTCGCAGGTCCTCGCCTTTGTCGCCCTGGAGGCGGCGATCATCGCGGCCATCGCCGCCTCGCAGCGCGGCATTTCGGTGTGCCAATCCCTCCTTCGGGCGCTGTTGGGGCAGCGCATCAACGTGATGATCCTGCAGAAGGCGCTGACCCTTCGCCTGGCGCACTTCGAGGACTCCGAGTTCTACGACAAGCTCACCCGCGCGCGGCGCGAGGCGTCGAGCCGCCCCTTGAGCCTCGTCAACCGCACCTTCGGGCTGGTGCAAAACGGCATCTCGCTGCTGAGCTACGCCGTGCTGCTGGTGCAGTTCTCGCCGTGGGCGGTGGCGATCCTCGTTCTGGCGGGCGTCCCCTCCTTCGCCGCCGAGGCGAAATTCTCCGGCGACAAGTTCCGCCTCTTTCGCTGGCGCTCCCCCGAGTCGCGGATGCAGATGTATCTGGAGACGGTCCTCGCCCGCGAGGACTACGCCAAGGAGGTCAAGCTCTACCGGCTGGGGCCGAAGCTGTTGGATCGCTATCAGCGGATTTTTGAGCAGCTCTACGCCGAGGATCGCATCCTGACGATCAAGCGCGACTTCTGGGGGTTCGTCCTGGGGCTCATCGGCACGGCGGCCTTCTACGGCGCTTACGCGTGGATCGCCGTCGCGACGATCCGGGGGGAGATCACCCTGGGGCAGATGACGATGTATCTGATCCTCTTTCGCCAGGGGCAGGCGGCCGTCACGGCGAGCCTCTCGGCGATCAGCGGCATGTACGAGGACAACCTCTACCTCTCCAACCTCTACGAGTATCTGGAGCAGGAGGTCCCCACCCCTGCCGGGCAGCTCACGGCGGGGCCGGTGCCGGGGGACGGGGTGCGCTTCGAGAACGTCTCCTACACCTACCCGGGAAACGCCGAGCCCGCCCTCCGCGACATCACGCTGCACCTGCGGCCGGGGAAGAGCCTGGCTCTGGTGGGGGAGAACGGCTCGGGCAAGACGACGCTGGTGAAGCTTTTGACACGCCTCTACACCCCAGACGCGGGGCGGATCGTTCTGGACGGCCTCGACCTTCAGCAGTGGGACACCGACGCCCTTCGCGCCCGCATCGGCGTCATCTTTCAGGATTTCGGCCGCTACCAGCTGCGGGTCGGCGAGAACATCGGCGCCGGCGACATGGCAAGCTTCGACGACCGCGAGCGCTGGAGGGAGGCGGCCGAGAAGGGAATGGCGGCATCCTTCATCGAGGCGATGCCCGAGCGCTACGAGACGCAGCTCGGCAAGTGGTTCAAGGGGGGG
>JBJHBH010000149.1:0-3921 GCA_050485365.1 Desulfuromonadales bacterium
TCGTTGACGCAGGCGCTTGGGATGAACGGCTTCTCGACATCCAGACTATCAAGGGTTTCGCCTTTGTCTTTCTTTCGGCGATCCTGATCCACTTCCTGATCTCCCGAGAATTGCGACGCCGAGAGGCCGTTGAAATGCAACTCGCGCGGGCCCAGCGGATGGAGGCGGTCGGACAACTCACCAGCGGTGTCGCTCATGATTTCAACAACTTCCTCACTGTGATTCTTGGAAATGTCGAATCGATCCAAGAGGACGCCGGGGGCGACAAGACATTGCGGAGGCGGGCCGATCATGCCCTGCTCGCCGCCGAGCGAGGCGCTGACCTGACTCGCCGCCTGCTTGCATTCTCTCGAAAGCAGAGCGTGGAGCCCCGTCTCGTCGACGTCAATGAATGTGTCGCCCAGATGAAGATGCTTCTGGAAGGTGCTCTTGGGGAAAGCGTCGCAGTGTGTCAATCGGCATGGAATCGGGACCCCATATCGGCGCGCAAAAGGAACCCCTCTGGCGCGTCGTTAGCTGACCCGAGGCGGCGGAGCTATCAAGCTGCGCAGCCGGCTCGGGTCAGCGGGCGCGGGGGCGTCAGGCTCTCGTCTTGAACCGCCAGCTTTCGTTGCCGGTCTCGACGATGTCGCAATGGTGGGTGAGGCGATCGAGCAGCGCGGTGGTCATCTTGGCATCGCCGAAGACGCTCGGCCATTCACCGAACGCGAGGTTGGTGGTGACGATGATCGAAGTGCGCTCGTAGAGCCTGCTGATCAGATGGAACAGCAACTGCCCACCGGTCTGCGCGAACGGGAGGTATCCAAGCTCATCCAGGATCAGGAAGTCGAGGCGGCAGAGCAGATCGGCGATGCGGCCCTGGCGGTCGGCCCGAGCCTCTGCGTCGAGCTTGTTGACCAGGTCGACGACATTGAAGAAGCGCCCTCGGGCGCCGTTGCGGATGCAGGCTCGTGCGATGCCGACGGCGAGATGCGACTTGCCGGTGCCGGTACCTCCGACCAGGACCAGGTTTCGCTGATGCTCGAGGAAGTTGCCGCCGGCGAGATCCCGGACCAGGGTTTCGTTGACCGGGGTTTCATCGAAGTCGAACTCGTCGATTTCCTTGGCCAGCGGCAGCTTGGCGATGGTCATCTGGTATTTGATCGAGCGCGCCTGCTTCTCGCTGATCTCGGCTTGCAGGAGATCGCCGACGATCTTCTGGGGTTCGTGCTGTCGCTTTACCGCGGTGGTGATGATCTCGTCATAGGCGGCCTTCATGCCGTAGAGCTTGAGCTGGCCCATCGCGTCCAGAACCTGCGATCTTTCCATGGTCGTGTCTCCTGAGGCTGTCGTATCGGGCACAATCCGCGACCGGCTCGCAGGTCAGGCGCAGCGCCTCTGGCGTCGCGATGGTCAGCGGTGGCGCCGGCTCGCGGCGCCGGGCGAGAATGTTCAGGATGACATCGGCGGAATGGACGCCTTCGCCGAGCGCTTCGGCGCAAGCGGCCTCGACGGCGTCCAGCCCGTCGGTGAGCACCACGCCGAGGATGTCGACCATTTGACGGTCCCCGTTCGGCACGCGGCCGAGCTTTCGCTGTACGCGGCGCAGTGCCGGCGGCAATTCCCAGTCCTTGAATGGCGCGCCGTTCCTGAGAGCGCCGGGCTTCCGGGCGAGCACGGGAATGTAGTGCAACGGGTCGTAGACGGTCCTGCCGCGGCCGAAGGCGCGATCGTGTGCCCCAACGATTTTTCCCTCGTGCCAGAATTCGATGCGCTCGGCATAGGCGCGGATCTCGACCGGTCGGCCCACCGCGCGGGCGTCGACCGAGTAGCGGTTGTTGTCGAACCGCACGAGGCAGGTCTTCGAGACCGAGGCCGGCACGGCATGGAACCCGTCGAACGGTCCGACATAGGGAACGAGGCTCGGCCGTTCCTCCTCAAACACCTGCCACGTGGTCCTGTCGCGGAACTCGGGATGGGGATGCGCCTTTGCCCAAGCGACGCAGCGGTCCAGCAGCCAGGCGTTGAGCTCGACATAGCTCTTGAAGCGCGGCCGCGGCGTGAAGAACCGGCGCCGGATGACACCGACCTGGTTCTCGACCTGCCCCTTCTCCCAGCCTGATGCCGGCGTGCAGGCGACCGGATCAACCAGATAGTGCCCGCACATCTGCTGGAACCGGCGATTGTAGGCCCGATCCTTGCCCACGAAGATCGTGTCCACCGCCGTCTTCATGTTATCGTAGATACCCCGCGCGCAGGCACCGCCGAAGAAGGCGAACGCCTTGTCGTGCGCGTCGAAGACCATCTCCTGCGTCTCCCGCGGATAGGCCCGGACGAAGATCATTCGGCTGTAACAGAGCCGGATATGGGCGACCTTCACCGTGGTCG
Source organism: Desulfuromonadales bacterium (assembly GCA_050485365.1). Taxonomy (GTDB): domain Bacteria; phylum Desulfobacterota; class Desulfuromonadia; order Desulfuromonadales; family JACZKF01; genus JARFUG01. Next base: position 2,368 of record JBJHBH010000149.1, read on the forward strand.
TCACCCCGTCGATCAGGACGATCTCATGGCTCCAGTCGAACTGATATGCTTCTCCCGGATCGAAGCTCAACGGCACGTAGGCCGCAGCTGACGCTTCGGTCTCGGCTCTCGACCAGGCGGCCGCATACCGCCGCACGGCATCGTAGCCGCCGTCATAACCAAGGGCGCGAAGTTCTTCGAAGATCCGGATCTGCGTCAGCCGCTCGCGCTTCGGCCGCGCCGCGTTCTCGGCCAGCAGGCGGTTCACTTCATTGCGCCAGGGCCCGATCTTCGGCTGGGGCTGAACGCGGCGCTCGTAGGTGAACTCGGTCGCGCCTGAGCGGATGACCTTGCGAACCGTCTTCCGCGAAACCCGCAGTTCCCGGCAAATCTGCTTTATCGGTTTCTTGAACTGAAAATACGCTCGACGGATCTTCGCAATCGTTTCCACAACCAGCATCCCAAACTCGGCTCCCAGTTTCCTTCGGGAGCACCATGGACCACCGCATCAGAGGGGTCCCGTTTGGAAGCCGATCACTCCGATACGGGGGTCACTTTTGCACGCCGGTTCACAGTAAGCGCAGCCCTCCTGCATGCCCCAGGCCTCCGCGAAGTGTTGCCTGTCAAGTTGGACGGCGCCACATCTCAGGGCAACCTCGATGGCGTGAATAATCGTTTCGATGCAGCGCCCGAACCGTTCGCGGCTGGCGTGAACCAGGCGAGGGATCAGCTCGGGATCATTCGGCGGTTCCAGTCCCGCCTGCTGACTGAAGACCGCGATCTGCCTGCCGAGGGGCTTGCCGTCCTTGGCGTGCGAGAGCGGCGGTAGTTTTATCATCGAGAACCGGCGCGCGACCTGCTGGTCGATCTGCCAGAGTTCCTCGATCCCGGTCAGGATCACGATGACGGGGTTGTCTCCCTGCATCAGCGATTTCAGCATCCTGAGGGTGTCCTGGACCTCGGATGCCGAGCTCTTGCGGAACAGGTCGTGGGCTTCGTCGATCCAGAGGATCACGGTTTTGCAGCACGCAAGCCGGGTCTTGACCAAGTTCCAGAGCAGCCAAACCTTGGGATCGGATTTCGGCGCCGGGTACCCGGTCTCTCGAATGATCGCGAGCGCTACGCTCTTCAAGGTGGCTGGACTGGGAACCGAGACCGACACGACCGGCCCGGTGTTCGGGTGGTGCTCAGCGAAGGCAGGGTGATGCCGCAGCGCGTGGTCGACCAGCGAGGTCTTCCCGCCCCCCGCGCCGTCAAGGAGCGCGATCCCCCGGGTTTCGCCGGTGGCGAATGTAACCGGCAGCGGCAACTGCTTGTCCTGTGCGTCGCACTGAGACGCTGTCCGCGGCCGCTTGTCGGGTTGACGTGGCAGCGGCAGGGATGACGCCGATTGCGAAGGCTGCCGAGAAGACGAAAACCCCCTGCACGGAAATCATCCACCTCATCTTGGACGGGTATCTTACCCGAGTTTTCGCACTTTCTTCCGAGTTGGGTTGCGCGGCAGTTCACGTCGATCCTGATGAGGTCCGCGCCAAGCGGGCCTTGCCCGGGCTCTCACCATCCATGGTCGCGAGC
>JBJHBH010000150.1:0-3843 GCA_050485365.1 Desulfuromonadales bacterium
CGGGCACGCCTTCAGGTCCTTCGCCCAGGAGATGGTCGAGATCTTCCGCGCCCTGGTGCTGCTCAAGGTTCTCGACGAGCCGGGAGACCTGCTCGATATCGCCGCCGAAGAGGCGCAGGAGCTCAATCGCCTGTGCGCGGCGCCGACTCTCGAAGAGCTGCAGCGCATCCAGACGGTGCTGATGCGCACCGAGGCCGAGCTGGCCGCCTCGTCCAATCCCCGTCTCACCCTCGAAATGGGGCTGGTGCGCGTGGCCAATCTCCCCCCCGCCCGGGAGCTGAGCGCCTTGCTGCGCAAGCTCGAGTCGCTTGAAGAACGCCTCGGGGCTGAGCCGCCCGCTGCGCGCGGCGCCGCGCCCCCTTCGCCCCCCCGGACGCCTCATGAGGAGGCGCCGCCGCCGCACCGGGAGGCGCCCTCAAAAAAGGCTGAAGCCCCTGTGACTTCCGGCCGAGGGGGGTGGCAGGGGCTGGTCGAGCATGTCCGGGGGAAGCGCCCGCTGGTCGCCTCGCTTCTCGAGCGCGGAAGCCTCCTCGCGCTCGATCTGCCGCGGCTCGAAATCGGCTTTGCGTCGGGCTCCTTTCACCTCGAGCAGATCCGCGACGCCGAGACCCTCGCCACCCTCAAGGAGGTGGCCGAAGACTATTTCGGCTCCGGCGTCGACATTCGGATAAAGCCTGTCGATTCGACGAGCGAGGGGCGCCCCCCCTCCCTGCTGGAGGAGCGCCAGGCCCAGGAGAGCGACCGCAAGCGCCGCTTGAGGGAGGACGCGCTGGCGCACCCCATGGTGCGCAGCGTGCTGGAGATTTTCGATGGTAAGGTTAAGGAAGTCAGACCCATCGACAAGGGATATGTCTGAGCCGGGTGCGCAGCGCGCTTCGCACAAGGTGAACACACAATCAACAAGGAGATAGATCGATGTCCAAAGGTCTCGGCAACATCATGAAGCAGGCCCAGATGATGCAGCAGAAAATGGCCCGCATGCAGCAGGAGCTCGAAGAGCGTCAGGTGGAGGCGTCCGCCGGCGGAGGCATGGTCACGGCGGTGGTCAACGGCAGACAGCGCCTCGTCTCTCTCAAGATCGAAAAGAGCGTCGTCGATCCCGAAGATGTCGAGATGCTTCAGGATCTGGTGGCGGCGGCGGTCAACGAGGCGGTCAAAAAGAGCCAGGACATGATGCAGGAAGAGATGGCCAAGATCACCGGCGGCTTCAACATCCCAGGGCTCATGTGAGACGACTTTCGTGCGACGGAAGGTTTTTTCCGATAGCGAAGGTAAAAATTTTTGATGCGGTTAAAAAAATAGAACAGCATTTTAAATTAGTGGAATTTTTGGTTTTCCCATGCTAGACTCCGTCCCGTCCTTGAGCCGCCTGGTGGCGGAATTGTCCAAATTCCCCGGCATCGGTCAGAAAACGGCGACGCGTCTGGCTTTTTTTCTTCTGCGCCGTCCCGATTCGGACGCCGAGGCGCTCGCTGCGGCCATTCGCGATGTGAAGGCGAAGGTGCGGTTTTGCTCCCTTTGCTTCCACATCACCGAGAGCGACCCCTGCCTCCTGTGTTCGGACCCGGCGCGCGACGCCCGTCATCTGTGCGTGGTGGAAGAGCCGCAGGACCTGATCGCCATCGAGCGCAGCCGCTGCTTCCGGGGGCGCTACCATGTTCTTCACGGGGCGCTCTCCCCTCTGGACGGTGTCGGTCCGGAGGAGCTGCGCATCGCGCAACTCGTTCAGAGGCTCGACGCAGAGCAGGTGCAGGAGGTTTTGCTGGCGACCAACTTCACCGTCGAAGGTGAGGCGACGGCCCTCTACCTTGCCCGTCTCATCCGCCCGCGCGGCATCCGCGTCACGCGCCTGGCCCACGGCATCCCCATGGGGAGCGACCTGGAGTTCGTCGATGAGGCGACGGTGCATCGGGCGTTCGAGGGACGTCGGGAATTTTAGTTTCGATAAAGGGGAACTAAAGGCCGACGAAAATAGGATTTGCAATGGTCTGACCATTTGCGTATACTGGGGCAATTTCGCCGCACAAATCCGTCTTTTCGGATACTCGATACTCGATCGGAACCTGGTTCTGCAGCAGGGCGAGAGGGGGATCGCTTCCTTGTCTCGTCCGGCCCTTTTCAAATCACGGTAAAGGAGAGGTACATGTCTCGAAAAATGGTCACCATCGACGGTAACACCGCGGCGGCGCACGTCGCCCATGCCACCAACGAGGTCATCGCGATCTATCCCATCACGCCATCCTCGGTCATGGGGGAGATCTCCGACGCCAAAAGCGCCGTGGGCGAGCGCAACATCTGGGGGACGATCCCCAAGGTCGTCGAGATGCAGTCCGAAGGGGGGGCGGCCGGCGCCGTTCACGGTGCGCTGCAGGCGGGGGCTCTGACCACCACCTTCACCGCCTCCCAGGGTCTGCTGCTGATGATCCCCAACATGTTCAAGATCGCCGGGGAGCTCACTCCCACGGTCTTCCACGTGTCGGCCCGCGCCATCGCCGCCCAGGGGCTCTCCATCTTCGGCGACCATTCGGACGTGATGACGTGTCGCTCCACGGGGTGGGCGTTCATGGCGTCGAACAACGTCCAGGAGGTCATGGACTTCTCCCTGATCGCCCAAAGCTCCACCCTGCGCAGCCGCGTGCCCTTCCTGCACTTCTTCGACGGCTTCCGCACCTCCCACGAAGTGCAGAAGGTCGAGGAGCTCTCCGCCGACGACATGCGCCACATGATCGACGACGAGCTGGTTCGCGAGCACCGCGCCCGCGCCATGTCCCCCGACCATCCCGTCCTTCGCGGCACCGCCCAGAACCCCGACGTCTACTTCCAGGGGCGCGAGACGGTCAACAAGTTCTACGAGGCGATTCCGGCCATGGTCCAGGCGGAGATGGACAAATTCGCCAAACTGACCGGCCGCCAGTACAACCTCTTCGATTACGTCGGCGCCCCGGATGCCGAGCGCGTCATCGTCATCATGGGTTCGGCCACCGATACCGTGCACGAGCTTGTTGAGCACCTCGTCGCCCAGGGTGAGAAGGTCGGCGTTCTGAAAGTGCGCCTCTTCCTCCCCTTCGACACCGCCGCCATGGCCAAGGCGCTCCCCAAGACGGTGAAGAAGATCGCCGTCCTCGACCGCACCAAGGAGCCCGGCTCCCTCGGCGAGCCCCTTTACCACAACGTGCGCACCGCCATCGGTGAGGCGATGAGCGACGGGCTCGTCTCCTTCTCCGGTTACCCGACCATCGTCGGCGGCCGCTACGGCCTCGGCTCCTACGAGTTCACCCCCGGCATGGTGAAGGCGGTCTTCGACAACCTTTCGCAGGACAAGCCGAAGAACCACTTCACCGTCGGCATCAAGGATGACGTGGCGGGCACCAGTCTTTCATATGACGCCGACTACAAAGTCCCCGCCGAGAAGATCTACTCGGCCCTCTTCTACGGGCTGGGCTCCGACGGCACCGTCGGCGCCAACAAGAACTCCATCAAGATCATCGGCGAGACGACCGACAACGAGGTCCAGGCGTACTTCGTGTACGACTCCAAGAAGGCCGGCACCGTCACCACCAGCCACCTGCGCTTCGGCCAGCAGGTGATCCGCTCGCCCTACCTCGTGAGCAGCGCCGATTTTCTGGCCTGCCACAACTTCTCCTTCCTCGAGAAGTACGACATGCTCGCCAAGCTCAAGCCCGGCGGCACCTTCCTGCTGAACAGCCCCTTCGGCAAGGACGAGGTCTGGAAGACCCTGCCGCGCGAGGTGCAGCAGACGATCATCGACAAGAAGATCAACTTCTACGTCATCGACGGCGTGCGCCTTGGCAACGAGCTTGGCCTCGGCGCCCGCATCAACGT
>JBJHBH010000151.1:0-3778 GCA_050485365.1 Desulfuromonadales bacterium
GCGAACATCATCGGCTTTGACGAGAACGGAAAGCGGATTTCGACCCAGCAGCTGTTGCAGCAGATCTACGCGGCGCTGGAGAACGGGGAGACCGACTTCGAGGTCGTCTCCTCCGGACATCACAACATCGGCGGCCCGCTGTGGACCGGCGACGGCAAGCCGCTGCGCTTCCGGGTGAAGAATCCGGGGCAGCGCGTCGGCTCCTTCGGTCTCGACGGCACCGAGATCGTGGTGGAGGGATCGGCCCCCGCCGACGCCGGCTGGCTCAACGCCGGCGCCACCCTCACCATCCTTGGCGACGGCGGCGACACCACCGCCCACTGCGCCGCCAGCGGCAAGATCTACGTCGCCGGCCGCGTCGGCACCCGCTCGGGCTCGCTGATGAAGCGCGACCCGGCCTACGATCCGCCCGAGCTGTGGGTGCTCAAGAGTACCGGCTCCTTCTCCTTCGAGTTCATGGGGGGGGGGATTGCCGTGGTGTGCGGCCTGGGGTGCGAGGGGGAGGAGTCGGTCCTCGGCGACCGCTCCTGCGTCGGCATGGTCGGCGGGACGATCTACGTGCGCGGCCCCGTGCAGGGGCTCTCCGACGAGGTCTGGCTCCTCGATCTCGACGAGGCCGACCGGCAGTTTATCGCCGCAGGGCTACCCGTTTATCTGGAGAAGATCGGCCGCCCCCACCTGCTGGAGCAGCTTGCGCAGCTCGGCCAGTGGAAGAAGATCGTCGCCAAGACGTACGAGGAGCGCAAAGGGCACCACCGCGTCACCATGCGCGAGTTCCGCCTCGGCAAGTGGGTCGCGGGCGGCATCTTCGGCGAGTTGCTCAACGACGACTACGACCACGTCGCCGGGCTCGTCAACGCCGGCGAGGACCGCCTCAAGATCCCCCGCTGGATCGACAAACGCTACGCCGCCCCGTGCGAGTCGTCGTGCCCCAGCGCCATCCCGACCCAGGACCGCATCAAGCTGCTGCGCCAGGGGAAGGTGAGGGAAGCCCTCGAGCTCGTTCTGCAGTACTCCCCCTTCCCGGGGAGCGTCTGCGGCGAGGTCTGTCCCAACCTCTGCATGGACGCCTGCACCCGGCGCTACATCGACAACCCGGTGGCGATGAAGGAGCTCGGCCGCCTCTCCACCGACATTGCCCCCCCGCCGGTCCTCCCCCCCAGCGGGCGCCGCGTCGCGGTCATCGGAGGCGGTCCGGGCGGGCTCTCTGCGGCGTGGCAGCTGCGCCTTATGGGGCACGAGGTCAAGGTCTACGAGGCGGACGCCGAGGTCGGCGGAAAGCTGCGCCAGGTCATCCCCACCGAGCGTCTGCCCCACAGCGTTTTGTCGGCCGAGATCGAGCGCATCAAGTCCCTCGGCGTGACGATCAACGCCGGGGTCAAGGTCGATGCCCCCCTCTTCAAGGCGATCCGGGCCGAGAACGACGCCGTCGTCATCGCCAGCGGCGCCCACAACCCCGTCGTCATCCCCTTCCCCGGACACGAGCGCCTCGTCAAGGGGCTCGACTTCCTTAAAGAGGTCAACGCCGGAACGCGCCCCGCCGTCGGCGAGAAGGTCGTCGTCATCGGCGCGGGCAATGCCGCCATGGACGTCTGCCTCGGCGCCTACGCCATGGGGGCAAAGAAGGTGACCGCCATCGACATCCAGCGCCCCGCCGCCTTCAAGCACGAAATCGACCACGTCAAGTCGCTCGGCGGCGAGATCCTCTGGCCCGTCGTCACCGAGAAGGTCGACGAGAGAGGGGTGCACACCCGAGACGGCCGACTTCTGGAGGCCGACACCGTCATCATCGCCATCGGCGAGCGCCCCGACCTCTCCTACCTCCCCCGTCCGTGGCTCACCGATCGCGGCATGCTCGACGTCGACGAGACGCGCCAGGTCGCCCTCGCCCCCGGCGTCTTCGCCATCGGCGACGCCGTCGCGCCGGGCTTGCTCACCCACGCCATCGGCGCGGGGCGCGAGGTCGCCGAATACATCGACATCTTTCTCGCCGGAGGGACCCCGGTGGCCAGGAAAAAACCCCAGGTCATCCCCCAGAGCTGCCTCTCAAAAGAGCTCTTCCGCCCGCAGAACCGGGGGCGCTTCTGCGTCACCGACGCACGCAGCGAATCGAACCGCTGCGTCTCCTGCGGCACCTGCCGCGACTGTTCCATGTGCCTCGAAGCCTGCCCCGAAGGGGCAATCCGCCGCATCGACAAGGGCAACGGCGGCTACGAGTACGTCTCCGAAGACCACCTGTGCATCGGCTGCGGCATCTGCGCAGGCATCTGCCCCTGCGGGATCTGGGCGATGGAGATCAACGTGGGGTGAGGCAGGTGAGATGAAGGCGGTGCTGAAAGGCCCGCCTTCATCCTTTCGTTGACATTTCCCCCCTCGCGTTCTATGGTCGAACCATTCAGGACCGGCGCGGGGGGCGATCGATTCCGTTGGATGAAGGATGAGCCGTTTTCGCCAGGCAGGGCTGGTGGGGACGGCTTTCGTCTTTTCGGCGTCGGTCATTTCAATCAAAGGAGGGTGCCATGAGGGTAGCGCAAACGACGTTTTACGCCAAGGGGACGGGGGTGGAGATCGCTCCGCACGAGAGGCGCAGCGAGGGGAGGGGCGCGGAGGGGCGCATCGCGCTTCGCTTCTTCAAGATGGAAGGGGGCTCCTCCTCCATCCGCTTCATCGCCGAGCCCGCCGAGGGGTACGAGCTCTATCTCAAGATCGCCCGCGTCTTTCGCGAAGGGGGGCGCGAATCGCTCATCCACCGCTTCGAGGGGAGCGACGGCGAGGTCAAGACGCGTCTCAGCGTCGAGCGCTACGGCGACGAGGGGCGCCCCGGCTACGCCCTCTCCGTCCAGCGGGGGGAGGAGAAGGTCAACGTCCCGGTGGGCGCCGAGCGCTTTCTCTACGCCGGCGAATTTCTGCGCCACCTCTCCACTGCCCAGGCCTGGGTCGAAGAGGCGCCGCAGGGTTAGATATGATGTATCTGTTCACCTTGTGTGGGGTCGCGGCTTCCATGACAAGGGTGTCTGGCGTCATGGACGGCGCCAGTCAAGCGACCATGGACGGCGAAAAGCGTCCCTTGGCATGGGAGTTGGGACCCCATGCTGAACAGTTGCGGATCCTAAACGGCTCGTGATGACCGCAAGGGCCGGCCTTTCGCGGCCGGCCCTTGAATCATGTGCCTGCGCTGAAGCTCTCTTCCCAGCTCTGGAGCTTGTCCATCACCGCTGAGCGGGTTTGCCATGAGATCTCGGGCAGCTCGCCGCCGAAGGCCTTGAGCGCTGCGTTGAAGCCGTCCTCGACCCCTTTGCGGATCTGGTCGATCTTCGTCGGATCGTTGCCTGCCACGGCGATGGCGAAGTCGACGATGCGCTGCGACGTCTGCTCCACGCCGAAATAGCCGTCCTCGGCGATGAGCTCGGCAGCCTGCTGCGCACTCAGGTCGCGAATCGACACCTCGCTTCCCCCCACCGAAACCTTGAGGGACGCCCCCTGCTCCTCGATGAGCCGTGCCACCAGGTCGCGCAGCAGGGCGAGATTCCCCTCGACGTGCGCCGGCTCGGCCGCGGGGCGGGGGTAGGTGAGCTCGGGCGGAGCCTCGGAACCGAGATGGACGCTGTCTTCCCGGCGGATCCGCTCGCTCGCCTCCTTCACCTTTCGGGCCTCCGGCGCCTGAGACGCTCGCGCTTTGTCCATGGCGCTCTTGAGCAACTCTCCGGTTGTTGGTTCGATGCCGCTCGGCATGGCTTCCCTCCTTCTTCGATGGGTTCGAACATTAAACCATTTCTGT
>JBJHBH010000152.1:0-3753 GCA_050485365.1 Desulfuromonadales bacterium
CTCAGAGACTTTCTTTCCCCCTTGCCTCTTGCCTATCGCCTCCTGCCTGAAGTTAACAGACGTATTGAATCTGCAGCCTCTCGGCCACGCCCCGGTCGGTGGAGACGAGGGCGTCGGCGCGTCCGACGGGCAGGGCGCTGTTGCCGATGGGGGCCATGAGCTTTTTGAGCTCCTGATCCATCGCCAGATAGTAGTTGACGATGTTCTGGGCCACCTTCTCGGGGTCGAGCCGATGAACGAGGGACGGCTCCTGGGTGGTGATCCCGGCGGGGCACAGCCCGGTGTTGCAGGCGTTGCAGCGTCCCATGTCGTTGCCGACGCAGCCGGCCATCTGAAGGATGAGCTTGCCGGTGAAGACGCCGTTGGCCCCCAGGCAGATCATCTTGAAGGCGTCGGCCGCCAGATCCCCCGTCTTGCCGAGGCCGCCGCCGGCCCACAGGGGGATCTGCCCCTGGCGCCCCTGCGTCACCGCCGCCAGGTAGCAGTCGCGCAGCTTGCTGACGATGGGGTGGCCGGTGTGGTCGAGGCTGACCTCGTGGGCGGCGCCGGTGCCTCCGTCGATGCCGTCGAGGAAGAAGCCTCCGACGATGTTGTACGGGTCGCGCACCAGATTGTTGAAGACCGAGACGCTGGTGGCGCTGGCGGCCACCTTGATGGCCACGGGCACGCGAAACTTGAAGGCGGCGTTGAAGGAGAGGAACATCTTCTGCACGCTCTCCTCGATGGAGTAGAGCCCCTGATGGTTCGGAGGGGAGAGGAGATCGGTGCGGGGGACGCCGCGGATCGCCTGGATGTGCTCGGCCACCTTCTGCGCCATCAGGAGTCCGCCGTCGCCGGGCTTGGCCCCCTGGCCGATCTTGATGAGGATCCCTGCGGGGTCTTCGACCATATGGGGCATCGCCTTGACGATGCGGTTCCAGCCGAAGTGCCCCGAGGCGATCTGCAGGATCATGTACTTGAGGTACTTCGACTTGAGCAGGCGCATCGGCACCCCCCCCTCGCCCGAGCACATGCGCACCGGCAGCCCGCACTCCTCGTTGAGGTAGGCCGTCGCCATGGCGACCCCCTCCCACATGCGCCACGACAGGGCGCCGATGGACATGTCGCCGATGATGACCGGATAGATCCAGCGCACCGGCGGAGCCTGGCCGTCGGGGACGAGCTTGCCTTCCTCGCTGACCCTGAAGGGGAGCTTGCCCGCCGGCAGGATGCGCCCGAAGGGGGCGAGCAGATCGAAGGTGTGGCGCTGGGCGTCGAGGCTCGGGTCGGTCATCTGCGAGATGCGCCCCACCCGCAGCCGATCGAGGGTGCGCACCGTCGCCTCGAGATTCTTGCGACCGCCGCGCTTGATCGAATCGCCCCCGAGGCAGCGCACCACCAGCGGGTGCCGGGTGTCGACGTTGCGCACCGGGGCGATGGCGTCGTTGGGACAGACCTTCTCGCAGATGCCGCACCCCCGACAGTAGTTCGTCACCGAGTTAACCTGGCGGATCACCGGCACGGCCGAGAAGCGCTGCCGCGGCTCGGGGTAGTCCCCTTCGGAGAAGACCATGCGCCGGCGCTCGACCTTGGGGGCGATGGCCCGGAAGGAGCATGCCGCCGTGCACGAGCCGCACAGAGTGCAGCGGCTCGCGTCGTAGCGGATCTTCCAGGGCAGGTCGGTGGGGGTGATGTCGTGTATCTTCATTGTCTCCATCGCTGCACCTCCAGGTCGTTTCCGATGACGACGATTTCACGTTCGTGCGGGTAAATGTCGGTCTCCCAGTCGCGCTCGGGGAGGATCTCGTTGATCCCGCAGACCTCCGAGGCGAAGGCGACGGTGTCGGCCGAGCGCCCCACCACGATGGGACGCAGCTTCTTCGCGTCGCAGCAGGTGAACAGGGTGCCGTCGGGCAACACGCCGATGATGGTGTTGGGGCCATTGATCTCCAGGTGCGCCAGAGATTGGCGGATGGCGAGGAGCGATTTGGCGTCGTCGCGCTTTTCGATCGTCTCGAAAGGGAGCGGCGTCACCACGTGCTTGAAGTAGGACAGGGGCCACTTGAGCTCGCGGTGCACGTAGTGCAGGGTGTAGAGAAAACACTGCGAGTCGGACTCGAAGCCGATGTAGCCGCGGTGCAGCTTTCGCTGCATCTCCTTGTTCTTCAGGTAAAAGGTGTTCTCGCCGTTGGCCAGGGCCGTGTACCCCTGCAAAAAGAAGGGGTGGGCGGCGTAGCGCACGATGTCGTAGTTGGTGTTCTGACGGCACTGGGCGGTGATCACCCGGGCGGTGAATTTGCCGTCGGGCTGCCACAGATTGAAGTAGGTGCCGATGTCGCGCGGGTCGCCGATCTCCTTGAGGGTGACCACGTCGGGCCAGAAGGAGTAGACGAACCCCATCTCGTCCTGCTCCAGGGCGGCGCGAAGCTGCAGACGCATGTCGAGCAGCAGCTCCTCCTTCTCCCGGTCGCTCGCCTTCTTGTAGTGCTTGGGATAGTCGAAAGTCTCGAAGACGTAGTTCGGCATGGCGATGATGTCGAGGCCGGGCTGGGGGTTGGTCTCCGGCACCCACTGCAGCACGCGCTGGAATCCGGCGGCGTGGAGCATGTCCTCGGCCAGCTTCAGCCCCTCGTCGGTGCAGGCGAGCGAGAGGGTCGGCAGGTGCTTGTACCCCTCGAAGATCCCGCCGAGGTCCTGCATGACCATGGCGAAACCCGAATTGTCGTGCCCTTTTTGCTGCGACTGCATGAGCAGCAGGGCCTGACTCGGGTGAATGTAGTTCAGGCTCTTGATGGCGCCGATACGACACATGGCCGGTTCACCTCCGTGGTAAAGTGGTTCGTTCGCACTCGCGACGACAGCAGAGCGATTCAATGCAAACAAAGAGCCAACTTTATACATACGGAGGACCTATCTGCGCAAACGTTTTTTAAGCGCGCATTATCAGCCGATTTATGAAGAGATCGACTGATAATTTTCAGAGGATTTCGCTGGACTCCGGGGCATACGGCCGCCACGACCCAAAAAATAGAGCACTGACAGAGTATCTTTGATACTCACAAAACAAGATCAAGGAGCCGTCCACGAAAGAGCGATAAAAAAACGCGGGCAGCGCTGCACAGAAATTCAGCAGCACTGCCCGCGTCGTAGACAGTCCGGTTCGGCCCGAAGGCGCCGATCAGATCCTCTCGATCCAGCCATGGGGGTCGGGGAGGCGGCCGTACTGGATGCCGGTGAGCTGATCGTAGAGCTTGAGGGTGAGCTCTCCGGTCCCCGGAAGCCTGACGGTGCGGTTGCCGTAGGTGAACTGCCCGACGGGCGAGACGACGGCGGCCGTTCCGGTGCCGAAGGCTTCGCTGAGGCGGCCGCTCTCGATGCCGTCGAGGATCTCGTCGACGGTGAGGGCGCGCTCCTCGATCTCGATCCCCTCCTCGCGCACAAGGGTGAGGATGGAGCGGCGCGTGATGCCGTCGAGGATCGTCCCTTTGAGCGGAGAGGTGACGACCTTGCCGTCGTAGAGGAAGCAGATGTTCATGCTGCCGACCTCCTCGACGTACTTGCGGTGCACCGCGTCGAGCCACAGAACCTGGTCGTATCCGCTACGCGCCGCCTGCGTCGACGCATAGAGGCTGGCGGCGTAGTTGCCGCCGGTCTTGGCCTCGCCGGTGCCGCCGGGAGAGACGCGGGCGAACTCGTCCGAGATCCAGATCTTGACCGGATTCACCCCCCCCTTGTAGTAGGCGCCGACGGGGGAGAGGATGATGTAGCACAGGC
>JBJHBH010000153.1:0-3592 GCA_050485365.1 Desulfuromonadales bacterium
GTGCAAGACAAGGCCGCGCCATGTCCGCGCGACCATGTGAACCGAGTCTTCCATGCTCCGGCACCGAACAGGCTCTGGCTCTCGGACTTTACCTACTACGTCAGCACCTGGTCGGGTTTCGTCTAGGTCGCCTTCTGATCCACGCCTATGCCCGCCGCATCGTCGGCTGGCGGGTGAGCAGGACGGCCCATGCCAGCCTTTAGCAAGAGCACAGTCCGCCGGGCGCTCAAGGCGGCCGCGGTGGATTGCATCAGCGCTTCGCCTCACGTAGGAGGGGCCCGTCGGGGCCTTCGAATCCTCTCTGACCCTGACGCGTCCTAACCAACTCGGCCGGCGCCCCTCCCTATCTTGCGCCGGCCTTTCTTTTTGTCCGCACCATCGCCAGCGCGTTTCGGAGTGGCGGGCAGTCAGGGATGCGATGGCGGGCGGGGCCCGAATAAGCGGTCAAGGGCATCCCGCAAGTCATCAATCGTAATGTTCTGTTCCGCCTTCAGCATGTCCGCAATCTGAAGCGCCAGCTCATCGGCAGGATGCTCCAGCGGCGGCATCGGCTGTCCGACGTCAGCAGCCATGGGACAGATCGGGGTGATTGAAGAACGGAGGATTTCTGGCTCATCGTAACCGTCAAGGAGTGAAGATGAGACAGAAATCCGGACCATTGAAGGCGCCTGCCGAGACTGTGGTGAAGGACATCCTGCGCCGGACACGGAAGCAGCATTCAGCAGAAGAGAAGATCCGCGTCGTTCTGGAGGGCCTGCGCGGCGAGGCCAGTATCGCCGAGCTCTGCCGGCGCGAAGGGATCGCGACGAGCCTGTACTACAGCTGGTCGAAGGAGTTCCTTGAGGCGGGCAAGAAGCGTCTCGCCGGGGACACCGCCCGTCAGGCCACGGCGCCCGAAGTGAAGGAGCTGAGGGCGGAGGCTGCTGCCCTGAAGGAGGCAGTTGCCTGTCAATCGGCTCGGAATGGGGCCCCCCGATCGGCGCGCAAAAGGGACCCCACTGTCTTGCGGGTAGCCGGCCCGAGGCGGCGTAGCTTTCCGGTGGCGCAGACGGCTCGGGCCGGCTGGGTCCGGGGTTCAGGCGCGGGTCTTGAAGCGCCAGCTTTCGTTGCCGGTCTCGACGATGTCGCAGTGGTGGGTGAGGCGGTCGAGGAGCGCGGTGGTCATCTTGGCATCGCCGAAGACGCTCGGCCATTCGCCGAACGCGAGGTTCGTGGTGACGATGATCGAGGTGCGCTCGTAGAGGCGGCTGATGAGGTGGAAGAGCAGTTGCCCGCCGGTCTGGGCGAAGGGAAGGTAGCCGAGCTCGTCGAGGATCAGGAAGTCGAGGCGGCAGAGGAGATCGGCGGTGCGGCCCTGGCGGTCGGCGCGGGCTTCGGCGTCGAGCTTGTTGACCAGGTCGACGACGTTGAAGAACCGGCCGCGGGCGCCGTTGCGGAGGCAGGCCCGGGCGATCGCGACGGCGAGGTGCGACTTCCCCGTTCCGGTACCCCCGATCAGCACCACGTTGCGCTGCTGCTCGAGGAAGGCACCGCCGGCCAGATCGCGCACCAGCGTCTCGTTGACCGGCGTCTCTTCGAAGCCGAACTCGTCGATCTCCTTGGCCAGGGGCAACCTGGCAATGGTCATCTGGTACTTGATCGAGCGGGCCTGCTTCTCGCGGATCTCCGCGGTGAGCAGGTCACCGACGATCTTCTGCGGCTCGTGCTGGCGCTTGATCGCGGTGGAGATGATCTCGTCGTAGGCCGCCTTCATGCCGTAGAGCTTCAGCTGGCCCATCGCGTCCAGCACCTGCGATCTTTCCATGGGGGTGTCTCCTGAGGCTGTCGTAGCGGGCACAGTCGGCGGCGGGCTCAAAGGTGAGGCGCAGCGCCTCCGGGGTCGCGATGGTCAACGGCGGTGCCGGCTCGCGACGACGCGCGAGGATGTTGAGGATGACGTCGGCGGAGTGGACGCCTTCGGCCAGGGCTTCGGCACAGGCGGCTTCCACGGCATCGAGCCCGTCGGTCAGCACGGCACCGAGGATGTCGACCATCTGGCGGTCGCCGTTCGGTACGCGGCCGAGCTTGCGCTGTACCCGTCGCATCGAGGGCGGCAGGTCCCATTCCTTGAAGGGGGCACCGTTCCGGAGCGCGCCGGGCTTGCGGGCGAGCACGGGGATGTAGTGCAGCGGGTCGTAGATCGCCTTGTTGCTTCCGAAGGCGCGCGGGTGCCGACCGACAACCTGACCGTCCTGCCAGAACTCCACGCGCTCGGCGTAGGCACGGATCTCGACCGGCCGACCGACGGCACGGGCTTCCACCGAGTAGCGGTTCTTGTCGAAGCGGACGAGGCAGGTCTTCGACACCGCGGCCGGCACGGCGTGGAAGCCGTCGAACGGCCCGACGTAGGGCACGAGGCTCGCGCGCTCGGCCTCGAAGACCTCCCAGATCGTCTTGTCGCGCAACTCCGGATGCGGGTTCGCCTTGGCCCAGGCGATGCAGCGGTCCTCGAGCCAGGCGTTGAGTTCCGCATAGTTCTTGAAGCGCGGCCGCGGCACGAAGAACCGCCGTCGCATGACGCCCACCTGGTTCTCGACCTGGCCCTTCTCCCATCCCGAGGCCGGCGTGCAGGCGATCGGCTCGACGAGGTAGTGCCCGCACATCTGCTGGAAGCGCCGGTTGTAGGCACGGTCGCGGCCGACAAAGATCGTGTCCACCGCCGTCTTCATGTTGTCGTAGATCCCGCGGGTACAGGCCCCGCCGAAGAAGGCGAACGCCTTGTCGTGGGCGTCGAAGACCATCTCCTGCGTCTCGCGCGGATAGGCGCGGAGGAACGGCATCCGGCTGTGGCACAGCCGGATATGCGCGACCTTCACGATCGTCGTCACGCCGTCGATCAGGACGATCTCATGGCTCCAGTCGAACTGGTAGGCCTCGCCCGGATCGAAGCTCAGGGGCACGTAGGCCGTCGCCGAGGCTTCGCTCTCCGTCGTCGACCAGGCGGCCGCATACCGGCGCACGGCATCGTACCCGCCGTCATAGCCGAGGGCCCGCAACTCCTCGAAGATCCGGATCTGGGTCAGGCGCTCCCGCTTCGGCCGCCGCGCGTTCTCGGCCAGCATCTGGTCGAGCTCCGCCCGCCAGGGCCCGATCTTCGGCTGCGGCTGGACGCTGCGCTCATAGGTGAACTCGGTCGCCCCCGAGCGGATCACCTTCCGCACCGTCTTCCGCGACACCCGCAGCTCCCGGCAGACCTGCTTGATCGGCTTCTTGTCCTGAAAGTAGGCGCGACGGATCTTCGCTATCGTCTCCACCACCAGCATCCCGAACTCTGCTCCCGCTTGCCTCGGGAGCACGATGGACCACCCGTATCAGGGGGTCCCTCTTGGACGCCGATCACCCCTGTACGGGGTCCTTCTTCCACGCTGATTCACAACGTGCGCCACATGGCCTTGCGCCGCTGCGGCATGGACGAGGTTCTCCGCAGCACAACCGAGGCTCTTGAACAGGTGGCCATCATCGGGATCGACGACCGGACAGCGGCGCGAGAAGTCGGGAAGGATGGCCACCGACTTGTCGTCCAAACGGAATTTCCACGGCTGGGTGTTGTGGC
>JBJHBH010000154.1:0-3503 GCA_050485365.1 Desulfuromonadales bacterium
GGAGGAAGGCGAGTGAGCGAGGATGCTCGTCGCGCTTGGCCCTATTGCCAACTGCCTGCCCCCCAAGCCAAGATTCGCTTCCACAAGCCGGCGAAATCGCTTATCCTAGCTCCATGCAAGAGCTCCTTGAGCCGCCCACTCGGGCCGAGCAGATGGCCTTCAACCGGAGGCGCTGGGCCGAGATCGTCGCCGACCCCGCGCTCGCCGCGCTGCCGGGCAAGGTCGAGTGCAACGCCTTCGGAAACGTGATCATGATGCCTCCCGCCTCCGGAGACCACAGCCGAAAGCAGCTCGCCATCCAATTGGCGCTAATGAAGCGTCTCGGCGGATTCGCCCTTCCCGAATGCCCGGTCTCGACCCTCGACGGAGTGCGCGCCGTCGACGTAGGCTGGTATTCGGAGGAGCGCTTCGCCGAGGTCGAGGGCCAGATCGCCTTCGAGACCGCACCGGAAATCTGCGTCGAGATCCTTTCCCCCTCGAACTCGGAGCGCGAGATGGCTGCCAAAAGCCGGCTCTATTTCGACTCCGGAGCCTTGGAGGTCTGGCTCTGCGACGCTGACGGGCGCTTGCGTTTCTTCGCTCCCGATGGGCCGCTGCCGCAGTCGCGGCAATGCCCCGACTTCCCCGCGCAGGCGTAGCGGATGCGTCAACTCGCACAAGAGGTACCTGTCGCATTGAAACCCGAAGCCCCGGCCCCGTGGCGGAGCCACCATGGACTGCGGCAGCCCTGCTGCCGCTTTGGGATCGGGCAGCCCTGCTGCCGGGGATCAGGCGGCGCTCGCTCGGGGCACGCCGAAGCCGTGCCGCCCGCCCGTGCAGGGGAGGAGCCAGCGCGGCTGCCGCCGCGGCGATGCGGCCAGCAGGGCTGGCCTCGGGAAAGCGGCAGCAGGGCTGCCGCAGTCGTGCGCCGTCGAGCAGCACAACCCCGCCGGGTGGGATACCCGGCACAACAGAAACCATGAAGAAAGTTGATAACTCAAGCGCAACTGCGTCGCCGCGAGGCGGGGTGGAGAGCAGCGTGATGAGAACCCAGTCGACCGCAACGCAAGTGAACACGATTCGGCGTTGGCCGCGGACGAGCCTGCGACTGAGTGGCGAAGTCGAACCGTCGGCGGGAGCCGACGGGGAAGCGCGCGTGCCTAGGCATGGTGGCGCGTGCGCCGCGTCCGACGTGGTTGGTGGCAGTAGGCTGGGGAGGGGAGGTGCGTGTGAAGACGGGAGACCTGCCGGGGCAGGACGCTGGCGACAGCGCCCGGCAGGAGTCAGAGCCGCCGTAGGAGCGAGGAAGCGGGGTAATGCCCGTGGAGCAAAGGGCGGCAGGAAGGCAAACGGAGGAGGGAAATGAACCGCGAAGAGACACCGGCGACAGTTCCCGAGAGGGATAAACAAGCTGGAGACGACCTGTGGCAGCGCTACGGGGCGGAACGCGGGGTATGGACCGAATCCATGCTCATCGCCCTCGAAAGAGGGATCAAAGGAAACAAGTGGTTCAGCCTGATCGACAAAGTCGCATCGGAACGAACCCTTGGGATCGCCTGGGAGAAGGTCCGGTCCAACGCAGGGGCTTGCGGCGTGGACGGGATCAGCGTGGGGTTCTTCGCTAAAGACACCCAAAGGCGGCTGCTCGCCGTGAAAGAGCACCTCGAGAAGGGTTCCTACAGACCCGAGGCGATCCGACGGGTCTACATACCGAAGCCCGGGAGCGCGGAGAAACGGCCGCTGGGGATACCCACGGTACGGGACCGCGTGGTGCAATGCGCGCTGAAGATGGTCATCGAACCGATCTTCGAGCGCGAGTTCGCCCCCCGAAGCTACGGGTTCCGACCCGGACGCGGCTGCAAGGACGCCTTGCGCGAGGTCGAGAGGCTTTTGCGCGAAGGCTACCTGCATGTCGTGGACGTGGACATCAAGGGCTACTTCGACAACATCCCGCACGAGCCGCTGATGAAGCTGGTCAAAGAGCGCGTCAGCGACGGGCGAGTGCTGGGACTCATCGAGGGGTTCCTCAAGCAGGGCGTGATGGAGGAAGGCGTCGAGACCGAGCCGGAGAAGGGCAGCCCCCAAGGGGGCGTCATTTGATTCGCGCCGCCCCACGGCGCTCACCCCTTCGGGGCGGCCCGGCGGGCCGTCCATGTCGCTCCGCTCCATTGCCCGCTGCTGGCCAACGTCTACCTCAACCCGTTGGATTGGCTCCTGGAGCAGTGGGGGATCAAAGGCGTCCGTTACGCCGACGACCTCGTGCTGCTGGCGCGGAGCGCCGAGGAGGCGCGTCGTGCCTTGGAGCGGTTGCGGGAGTGGGCCGAGGAGGCCCGCCTCACGCTGCATCCTGAGAAAACCCGGCTGGTGGACATGGGCGAAGGCCATGCCAGCTTCGACTTCCTCGGCTACCGCTTCAAACGAAGCGGCAAGGGGAAGCTGCTGCGGTTGGTCCGGCCCAAAAGCCAGCGCAACCTGCGCCAGAAGCTGAAGTCCCCGCTGCGGCGGGCCAACGGGAGGAGCATGGCGGCGATCGTCGCCAAGATCAACCCGGTGCTGAAAGGATGGTTCGAATACTTCCAGCAGGCCCAGCTCGGCGAACACCAGCGAATGGACCAGTGGGTGAGGATGCGCCTGCGCTCGATACTGCGGAAACGACATAAGGGAAAAGGCAGAGGCCGTGGTTGCGACCACTTCAAATGGCCGAACCGCTACTTTGACGAACTCGGGCTCTTCACCCTGGAAGGAGCCCGGCGGGAAAGGATGAGTCTCCATGAGAGAGCAAAGTGCTGACTGGAGAGCCGTGTGCGGGAGATCCGCACGCACGGTTCGGAGGGAGGGGCGCCGCAGCAATGCGGCGTCCCTACCCCTATCAAGGCGCCTGCGGCGCGGCTCTGCCGATCTATCGCTCACCCATCCCCGGCTCGAGGCTTTCCTTGGGTTGACGCCTACGGGTCCTTCGCCCTCGACACACGAGTCCATTTTGCCCAGCAGGAACCAGAGTTTCCGGCCCGATTCTCCGGGTCCGGACGTCGCCGGTCGCGATTTTGCGGGCGAAGCCAAAGCAGCCCCGGAAGGCCCCGAGAAATTAGCCGGTGGTTGTGCATGGAAGGCTGAGGGCAGGCGCCCCGCCGCCCTCGTCACGCTGCCCGCGCCTTCGGCGGAAACAGCAGGCGTGCCGCGACCACGCCGGCGAGAAAGCCGAAGAGATGCCCTTGCCAAGAGATCCCGGACTCGCTCGGGAAGACCCCTCGGATCATCCCGCCATAGAGCACCATCGTCGCCAGCGAGACGACGACCCAGAAAAACGAGCGCTCGAAGAGACCGCGGGCGAGAAGAAAGCCGAGGTAGCCGAAGACCAGCAGGCTGGCGCCGATATGATTCGTCGCGGACGGGCCGAGGGTCCACAAAGCCATGCCCCCCAGGGCGGAGACGAGCGCGGTGACCCACACGAAGACCCGCCGCCCCCCGAGGAGGACGACCCCGCCGAGGAGGAGGAAGGGCAAGGTGTTCGAGAGGAGGTGCCC
>JBJHBH010000155.1:0-3335 GCA_050485365.1 Desulfuromonadales bacterium
GCTCTTTGCAACTCTCGATGTCGCTCCGGCGTCGGCGCGCACGGCCCCTGCGGTCGAGATCTACACCACGTCGTGGTGCACGGCCTGCCGGCAGGCGGTCGCCTATCTGCGGACCAAGGGGATTCCCTTCGTCGAGTACGATGTGGAGGAAGATCCCGCCGCCGCCCGCCGCTGGCGCAGCATCGCTCCCAATGGCGGCGTCCCTGTGGCCGTCATCGGCGATCAGGTGATCCGCGGCTTTTCCAGGGAGGCGTACGACAGAGCCCTGGCGCGCGGCCGGTGAACGGGCGCTGACGACACCGCCCCCGCCGAGGTAAATGGAGGAAAAAAAGAGCTGCGGCCCGTTGCCGCAGCTCTTTTTTTCAGGCGCGCTCGGCGAAGAAGCCGTCGAATGATTCGAGAAGGCGCAGGAAGGCTTGAGCGAGAGGGGTGAGCTCGCGGTTCTTGCGGTGAATCAGGTAAAAGGAGCGGCGGATCGTGACGTCCTCGACGGCGACTGTGGCGAGGCTCCCCCGGTCGAGATCTTCGCGCAGGGCCAACGACGAGAGAAAGGAGATGCCGAGGCGCCCCTTGACGCACTGGCGCACCGCCTCGTTGCTCCCCATCTCGGCGACCAGGCACAGGCGCGAGGGGTCGTGACCGCCCTCGCGAAGGGTGCGCTCCATGGCCTGACGGGTCCCCGACCCCGCTTCGCGCAGGATGAACGGCTCGGTGAAGAGGTCGGCCAGAGCGACGCTGTCACGCGCGACCCAGGGATGGCCGGGCCACAGCGCGAGCAGAAGGTCGTCCCCCAGCACCTCGCGCCCCTCGAAACTCGCCTCCCTGGGCAGCGCGCCCACGAGCCCAAGTTCGCAGCGCCCCTGCGCCACGTCCTGCACGATACGCTCGCTCCCCGCGATGCGCAGCGTGACGCGGGCTCCGGGGTGGCGCAGGTGAAACGCCTCGATGTGGGCAGGGAGCAGATACGCGCCGGGGATGGTGCTCGCCCCCAGCACCAGGTTGCCGGTGAGGTTCCCCCGGAAGCTCTCCAGAGCCTGACGCGCCTCGCCGCTCAGGGCGATGATGCGCCGGGCGTAGTCGTACAGGATCGCCCCGGCCGGAGTGGGCAGGACCTCCCGGCCGAGGCGGTCGAGGAGCTTTTCTCCGAACGTCTCTTCGAGCGAGCGGATGTGCTCGCTCACCGTCGGCTGGGAGAGAAAGACCGCTTCGGCGGCGCGCGAAAAACTCTTCAGCTCCACGATGCGGCAAAAGACCTCGAGCCGGCGCAAATCCACGATCGACTACCCTCTGCGCGATGCGCCCGTGTCGGCCTCGCCGCCCGGCTCGGCCTTCTTTGCGTTCCAGCGCGTTGCCAGGCGCACCAGGCCGAGCGCTCCGATGATGAAAAAGAAAAAGCCCCGGTAGCGCGGCGGCTCCATCCCCTCGCTGAGCAGCAGGACGTCTTCGGGGATGTCCATCTGCACGGCCTGCGCGATCTGCATCAGCTTGTCTCGGTTCCCCGAAGTGACCCGACCGGTGAGGTGCATGGCGGTCACGTCCTTGCGGGTGCGGAAGAGCTCTTCGTTCTGGGCCAGAAACAGAGCCTGGTCGAAGACCGAATCGAATCCGAAGTGATAGGTGTGAAAAATTTCGAGCAGCCGCGGATCGCGCGTCTCGAGCAGGACACGGAAGGGGCCGCCGGGTTCGGACTGCAGCGGGATCAGAAGGCCGTCGAGCTCGACCGACCCCGAGGTGGAGATGGCCCGCGTCAGGTCGATGTGGCCGCCGGTGATGCGGAGCCAGGCCTGCGGAGGCCCTTCGACCTCGAGCCTGTGGATGGAGACCGGCTCGGGAGCGCGGTTCTGCATCAGAAAAGAGATGTCGGTCCAGCCGAGCCAGACCAGCAGAACGCAGACCGCCAGAAACGTGAATCGAAAACGGTTCATTGCTCGGATCCTTGAAAAGAAAAGGGGACCGCCCGAAGGCGGCCCCCATTATGGCAGATCGGGCTGAAATCGCGCAACCTCAAGCCTCTGCGGCTTCCACTTCGGCTTCGGGCACTTCGACGCGCTTGGTCATCAGCGACACGGTGACCAGGGCGATGAACGACAGCGGGATCGAGATCAGCGCCGGGCTGTTGAAGGCGATCGGCGCCTGCTCGGGGAGCAGTCCGTAGCGCACGAACATGTCGGGCGACAGCAGGATGAGCCCCATGGCAGAGGTCAGGCCGACGAGGATCGAGGCGGCAACGCCTTGGGCCGTCGTCCTCTTCCAGAAGAGGAGCATGATGATCGCCGGCAGGTTCGCCGAGGCGGCCAGCGCGAAGGCCCAGCCGACGAGGAACGACACGTTCATCCCCTCGAAGACGATGCCCAGATAGATGGCGATTACGCCGACGCTGACGGCGGCGAGCTTTCCTGCCAGCACCTTCCCCTTGTCCGACATGCGCATGCCGAAGAAGTTGTCCATCAGGTCATGGGCGACGGCGCCCGAGGCGGCGACGATGAGGCCGCTGACCGTTCCGAGGACGGTGGCGAAGGCGATGGAGGAGATGATGGCGAAGAGGATGACGCCGAAGGAGAGCGCCAGCAGCGGCGCGCTCATGTTGTTGTCCATAATGTTGATGACGCCGTTGGTCATCGCCCCCAGACCCATGAAGAGGGTCAGGATGTAGAAGAAGCCGATGGCGGCGATGGCGACAAGGGTCGATTTACGGGCGGCCGCCTGGCTCGGCACCGTGTAGTAGCGGATCAGGATGTGGGGCAGGGCCGCGGTGCCGCAGAACAGGGCGAGCATCAGCGAGATGAAGTTGAACTTCTCGGTGGCGGTGGCGTTCTCGACCTTCAGGCGAAGGCCCGGACGCAGCACCAGGCTCCCCGGCGTCGGCTTCTGGTAGTAGATGGTCAGCATGGTGTCGCCGTCGCGCACCATGCGGGTCCCCCAAAGGACCATGGTGCTGTCCTGCAGGGTGCGCAGGTAGGCCAGCGGAACGATGGGGCCGGTCTGGATGACCGTCTCGCCGTTGAGCCGAAGCTCCTTCATGTGGCCGACGGGGAAGAACTTGCCGTCCTCGGCGGGGGCGCCGTTGTAGAGGCGGGTGCCGTTGGGCAGGGTGGCGGTGTAGAGCGCCTCTTCGAGGACGAGCGCACCCTGGGCGTCGTGGGTCAGGTTCCAGATCCGCTCCTCGCCGTTGCGGGTCAGGCGGATGAAGCCGGCTTCGCCCAGGGCGCTGCTGCGCCAGTCGGGCGAGAAGGTGTAGCTCGGGTCGGAGAGCTGCAGCGTACCGTCGGCGGCGATGCTCGCCTGGATCGTCTGGAAGTCGTGATAGGGGCGTGTGCCGTCGTGGTCGGGAGAGG
>JBJHBH010000156.1:0-3305 GCA_050485365.1 Desulfuromonadales bacterium
GCAGGATATGCGCAACATGGGCGGACTGCGCAAGCACATGCCGATCACCCACATCACCTTCCTGCTGGCGACTCTGGCCATCGCGGGGGTGCCGCTCTTCTCGGGCTTCTTCTCCAAAGACGAGATTCTTCACTGGGCCATCGGGTCGACCCATGGGCACTGGGGGCTGTGGCTGGTCGCTCTCTTCACCGCCGGTCTGACCGCCTTCTACATGTTCCGCCTCGTCTTCATGACCTTCTACGGTCAGGAGCGCATGGTCGAGAAGGCGAAGAAGCACCTGCACGAATCGCCTGCGGTCATCACCATCCCCCTCATCGTCCTCGCCGTCCTGTCGGTCTTCGGCGGCTACGTCGGCGTCCCCCACCTGATGTGGGGCGCACACCGCCTCGAGGGCTTCCTCGACCCGGTCTTCGGGCAGACGATGGCCACCTACGGCATCGGCATGCTGCCGCATTCCGCCGCTTTCGAGTGGGGCATGGTCGCTCTGGCCGTCATTGTCGCGACCTCGGGCATCCTGCTCGCCGTCTACATGTACCATGTGCGTCCGGATCTCCCCGGCAAGGTCGTTCAGTCCTTCCAGGGGGCTTATCGCACCATTCACAACAAATGGTATGTCGATGAGATCTACGATGCCCTCTTCGTCAACCCGACCAAGCGCCTCGGCACCTTCCTGTGGAAAGGGTTCGATGTCCGCGGGGTCGACGGGATCGTCAACGGCGTCGGCAAACTGGTGCAGCTCTTCTCGGGGGCACTTCGGATCACCCAGAGCGGCCTGGTGCATAACTACGCCCTCACCATGGCACTCGGGGTGGTGGTGATCGTCGCCTTCTATGTCTTCAGGTAAGAGTCCCGTTTGATCTGCGACAGAGAATTAAGGAGCTATTTCCAATGACCGACCATCTTCTCAGCCTGATGACCTTCTTCCCGATTCTCGGGATGGTGGCACTCCTTTTCCTCCCCAGGGAGAACGGGAATCTCATCAAGGGCTTCACCCTCGCGGTGACGATCATCGTCTTCTTCATCAGCCTCCCGCTCGCCTTCAACGACGTCTTCAAGACCTCGGCGGGGATGCACTACACCGAGTTCATCCCCTGGATCAGCGTCGGCGACTTCTTCCAGATGAACTACTCGGTCGGCGTCGACGGGATCAGCCTGTGGCTGGTTCTGCTGACGACCTTCATCATGCCGATCGCCATCCTGTCGACCTGGCACGCCGTCGACAAGAACGTCAAGGGGTTCATGGCCCTGGCGCTCCTTCTGGAGACCGCCATGCTCGGCGCCTTCATCTCCCTCGACCTCTTCCTCTTCTACATCTTCTGGGAGCTGATGCTGATCCCGATGTACTTCATGATCGGCATCTGGGGGGGCAAGAACCGCATCTACGCCGCCGTCAAGTTCTTCATTTTCACCGCCGTCGGCTCGCTGCTGATGCTGGTCGCCGTCATCTACGTCTACTACTACGCCATTCAGTCGGGCATCGACATGAGCGGCTTCAGCATCACCCAGTTCTACCAGGTGGCGATCCCGGCCGAGATCCAGACGTGGCTCTTCCTGGCCTTCGCCTTCAGCTTCGCCATCAAGGTGCCGATGTTCCCGGTCCACACCTGGTTGCCCGACGCCCACACCGAGGCGCCCACCGCCGGTTCGGTCATCCTGGCGGCCATCCTGCTGAAGATGGGGACCTACGGCTTCCTGCGCTTCGCGATGCCTCTTTTCCCCGACGCAACGCATCAATTCATTCCCTTCCTGGCGCTGCTCTCCGTCATCGGGATCATCTACGGCGCTCTGGTCGCCATGATGCAGGACGACATCAAGAAGCTCGTCGCCTACTCCTCGGTCTCCCATCTCGGCTTCGTCATGCTGGGGGTCTTCGCCCTGAACCTGCAGGGGCTCTCCGGCGGGATGATCCAGATGATCAATCACGGGATCACCACCGGCGCGCTCTTCCTTATCGTCGGCTTCCTCTACGAGCGGCGCCACACCCGCGAGATCGCCCAGTTCGGCGGCCTCGCCAAGCGCATGCCGATCTTCGCCACGATCTTCCTGATCATGACCTTCTCCTCCATCGGCCTGCCCGGCACCAACGGCTTCGTCGGTGAATTCCTCATCCTCATGGGGGCCTTCGAGAGCCAGCTGCGCTGGTTCGCCGTCTTCGCCACCACCGGCGTCATTCTCGCCGCCGTCTACATGCTCTGGATGTATCAGCGCGTCATGTTCGGAGAGCTGAAAAACCCCGAGAACGAGAAGCTCAAGGATCTCTCCTATCGGGAAATGGCCCTCATGGCTCCGTTGCTCGTCTTCGTCTTCTGGATCGGCCTCTATCCGAATCCCTTCTTCGAGAAGATGACCCCGGCTCTGGAGCAACTGCTGCAGCAGGTCAACGGCAACACAGAGATCGTGGCCATGGTCGAGCCGGCGCAACCGCAGCTTCCTGAATTGAAATAAGTCTCAACGCACTACCGCTTCCGGAGGAGCCCTTTCATGGAAAATCTGGTTCAAGAGGCTATTGCGAACGTCAATTTCGCGGCGGTTATGCCCTCGCTGGTGTTGACACTGTTCGGAATGGCGATTCTTCTCGTCAGCGTCTTTCTGCCCCGCGGCTCGACGACCCCCGTCGCATGGCTCAGCATCGTCGCGCTTGCCGTTACGGGTTTCGTCACCCTCGGCGCCTGGAACAACCCGGAGGTCGGTTTCTTCGGGCATGTGGCTCTGGACAACTTCGCCACCTTCTTCCACATCATCTTCCTGGCGGCGGCGGCGCTGACGATCCTCGTCTCGGACGATTACCTGCACCGGGAAGGGTATCCGGTCGGTGAGTACTACCCGCTCATCCTCTTCGCCACCGCCGGTGCGATGTGGATGGCTTCGGGGACCGACCTGCTCACCATCTTCCTCGGCCTGGAAGTCCTCTCCATTTCGCTCTATATCCTGGCCGGCTTTTTCCGCGGACAGCTGCGCTCCAACGAGGCGGGCCTCAAGTACTTCCTCCTCGGCTGCTTCGGAACCGCTTTCCTCCTTTACGGCATCGCCCTGCTCTACGGCGTGACGGGCACCACCAACGTGGCCGACATCGGTCTTTACTTCGCCCAGAATCCCGCGTATCTCTCCAACGTCATGACGCTGGGCGGGGTCGGGCTGCTGAGCATCGGCTTTCTGTTCAAGCTCGGGGTGGTCCCCTTCCACATGTGGACCCCCGACGTCTATCAGGGTGCCCCGACGCCGATCACCGCCTTCATGAGCGCCGGCCCGAAGGCTGCGGCCTTCGCCGCCTTCCTGCGCGTTTTCCTTCTGGCGCTGCCGACACT
>JBJHBH010000157.1:0-3263 GCA_050485365.1 Desulfuromonadales bacterium
GTCCATCGGCGAACTGGTCCTGCATGAAATCCACCGACCATCGGGCGTTGGCCACCGCCTCGGTGACAAGCGGCGCGCGGGTGCCGAGGGCGCGCTTGCTGTCAATTGGCTTGCAAACGGGACCCCGGATCGGCGCCCAAAAAGGACCCCCTCGTTTTTCGGAGAATTGGCGCGCATGTCCTGACGCAGCGGAGCCGGAGGCGGAGCTGCGTCAGGACATGCGTTCGCGATCTTCCCGTCATCGGTTCTTGAAACGCCCGCTCTCGTTGCCGGTTTCGATGATCTCGCAGTGGTGGGTGAGCCTGTCGAGGAGAGCGGTCGTCATCTTGGCGTCGCCGAATACGGATGGCCATTCGCCGAATGCGAGGTTCGTCGTGACGAGGATCGAGGTGCGCTCATAGAGCCGGCTGATCAGGTGGAAGAGGAGCTGGCCGCCGGCCTGAGCGAACGGGAGATACCCGAGTTCGTCGAGCACGACGAATTCGAGGCGTGACAGAGTGTCGGCCAGGCGGCCCTGACGACCTGCACGCGCCTCGGTCTCGAGACGATTGACGAGATCGACGACGTTGAAGAAGCGACCGCGGGCTCCGCCTCTGATGCATGCGCGGGCGATTGCAATGGCGAGATGGGACTTGCCCGTTCCGGTGCCGCCGACGAGGACGACGTTGCGCTGGTGGGCGAGGAATTCGCCGCCGGCGACATCGCGCACCAGCGTCTCGTTGATGGGGGTGTCGTCGAAGCTGAACTCCTCGATGTCCTTGGCGAGCGGCAGCTTGGCGATGGTGATCTGGTACTTGATCGACCGCGCCTGCTTCTCGGCGATTTCGGCCGAGAGCAGATCGCCCACGACACGCTGCGGCTCATGCGCCCGCTTCACGGCCGTGGTCATGATCTCGTCGTAGGCCGACTTCATGCCGTAAAGCTTGAGCCCGCCCATCGTCGCCAGAATCTCGGTCCGTTCCATCATGGGAAACTCCTCAGTGTGTCGTATCGATTGCAGTCGGCGACGGGGGCATGCCGCAGACGGAGAGTCTCGGGGGTGGCGATCGTGATGGGCGCAGCCGGCTCGCGCTGCCGGGCGAGAATGTTGAGGATCACGTCGGCGGAATGGACGTTCTCCCGCAACGCCTCGGCGCAAGCCGCCTCGACTGCCGGCAGGCCGTCGCTGAGCACCGACGTCAGGATATCGACCATCTGGCGATCGCCGTCTTCGACCGTGGCCAGCTTGCGGCGGACGCGCTCGAGGCTGGCGGGAAGGACCCAGTCCTTGAAGGGAGCCCCATTGCGCAGGGCGCCGGGCTTGCGCGCCAGGACCGGCACGTAGTGCCATGGATCGAAGTAGGTCCGGTCCCGCCCGAAGCCACGGCGATGGTCGCCGACGACCCGCCCATCCTGGCGCAACTCGATCCGGTCGGCGTAGGCCCGCACCTCGACGGGGCGGCCGACGGCGCTCGCGGCGACCGAGTACTTGTTGTTGTCGAAGCGAACGAGGCAGGTCTTCGAAACCGAAGCGGGCACGGCGTGGAAACCGTCGAAACGTCCGGCGTATGGCACCAGGCTCGGACGCTCCGCCTCGAACGCCTCCCACACCGTCCGATCGCGGTCCTCGGGATGGCGATGAACCTTCGCGTGGGCGATGCACTGGTCGAGCAGCCAGCCGTTCAGTTCCTCGTAGCTCTGGACCCGAACCCGCGGCTTGAAGAAGCGCTCGCGCACGAGGCCGACCTGGTTCTCCACTTGCCCCTTCTCCCAGCCGGAGGCGGGCGTGCAAGCGACGGGATCCACCAGGTAGTGGCCGCACATCTGCAGGAAACGGCGATTGTAGGTGCGTTCCTTGCCGACGAGGATCGTGTCCACCGCCGTCTTCATGTTGTCGTAGATGCCCCGGACACACGCGCCCTTGAAGAAGGCGAAGGCGCGGTCATGCGCGTCGAAGACCATCTCCTGCGACTCGCGCGGGTAGGCGCGCACGAACATCATTCGGCTGTGGCAGAGCCGCACGTGCGCCACCTTCACCTTCACCGTCGTGCCCTTGATCAGAACCACCTCATGGCTCCAATCGAACTGGTAGGCTTCTCCCGGAGCGAAGCTGAGCGGCACATAGGCCGACGCGACCGACGTGGCTCTCTCGTCGCGCCAGATCCGGGCATAGCGCCGGATCGCATCATATCCGCCATCGTACCCGAGGCGACGGATCTCCTCGAAGATCCGGGTCAGCGACAGGCGCTCGCGGGGCGACTTCGCCTCATTGCCGGCAAGGAGCCGATCAAGCGCCTCCTTCACCGGCCCTATCTTCGGAAGCGGCTGGACCCGCCGCTCGTATTCGAAGGCCGTCTTCTCAGACCGCAGAACCTTCCGGACCACCTTCCGCGAAACCTCCATCTCGCGGCAGATCTCCTTGATCGACTTGCCCTGCACGCGAGCGGCCCGGCGTATCTTTGCAATCGTCTCCACTACCAGCATCCCCAATCCGCCTCCGATCAACCCGGAGGCACTGTGAACCCCATCGCAACGGGGGTCCCGATTGGACGCCGATCACCCCGAAAACGGGGTCCTTATTCCACGCCGATCAACAGCCTAGCGCGCGGCGCTCGGCAGCCATGAGGTCATACTCAAGGGATTGCCGCTCTCTGGCGGAAAGGGCTGTAGGATCTATACGGTTCTGGGCGAGCAAGGAATCCGCCGCCACGCGTATCCGTTCGGGGGGCCTGAAGCGGGCAAGAGACCGCTTAATGTCGGTCTCCCGCTCTGCGGCCCACGTCGAGTACACCTGAAAATCGATCTCCGACATGCCATTCGAGCGCGGGGCCGCGCCATTGACCGGGGTCTTGAATTGCTCAGCGATGCCGAGCCCCTTCTGCCGTTGCATCTCGTCAATAGTGAGAACCAACCGTCGGTACTCTTCGGCCATGTTCCGAGCTGTCTCTGGGGAGAACTCGGCGTTCGGACGGCTGCGGAAGTGCTCTCGCGCAGCCTCGAACAGGGCCTCGTGGAGCGCGATCTCCAGCCCGACCTTTCGCTTCGCCTCTCGCTCGACGCTCGTGCGCAGCGACTTCCAGACAGTCGTCTTGAAGTGACCCGGACGTTTCGGGCTTTCGAGGGCTCGGATGCTCTCCGGTAGCGGTGCGGCGAAGCCCTTGCCCGCGAGATCGTCCGCCATGGGCTTGGGTCCCGCGATGCGCGCGCTGCTCAGATCGGGGGCCGTCGAGACCTGCACGGGCGCATCGTTCAACGAGGCCCCCGCCCCCGCGACCGCCTCGTAG
>JBJHBH010000158.1:0-3197 GCA_050485365.1 Desulfuromonadales bacterium
GGGGTGGACGCCGTCGTAGCCCCAGCCGCGCCGTCCGGGGAACTGGCTCACCGGCATGATCTCCAGCGCCGTGATCCCCAGATCTTTCAGCGCCTCCAGGCGCGGGATGACGGCGGCGAAGGTCCCCTCCTCGGTGAAGGAGCCCACGTGCAGCTCGTAGATGACGAAATCGCTCATCGGCGGCGGCGACCACGACTCGGCGCGCCACCGATAGGCGTCGTGGTCGAACACGGCCGACGCCTTGTGGACGCCGTCGGGCTGGTGGAAGGTGGCCGGATCGGGCCTTTCCTGTCCGGAGCCGTGCAGGTGGTAGACGTAGCGGGTGCCGGGGGGTACGCCGTCGAGGGTCGCGCGCCAGTACCCCCTGTCGATGCGCTCCATCGCCACCGTTCGGGCAGAAGGGGAGAGGATCTTCACGCTCACCTTCTCCTGCGCCGGGGCCCAGACGGTGAATTCGCAGCGATCCTCTCCAAGATAACGGGCGCCGATGCGCATTGATGGATTCCCTTTATCTGTTCAGCGGTGTAGGGGCGCGATTCATCGCGCCCCTGTCCGTTGTACCGAAGCCCGATCGGGCGCGATGAATCGCGATG
Source organism: Desulfuromonadales bacterium (assembly GCA_050485365.1). Lineage (GTDB taxonomy): Bacteria > Desulfobacterota > Desulfuromonadia > Desulfuromonadales > JACZKF01 > JARFUG01. The sequence continues at coordinate 594 of JBJHBH010000158.1, forward strand.
AGTTCCGGGCGCGATGAATCGCGCCCCTACGATGGATCTTCCAGCAACATCTCCACACCCGCCAGTGGGATGTCGAGCCAGCCGGGGCGGTTGTTCAACTCGTACCCGACTTCGTAGACGGCCTTTTCGAGGAGGAAGGCGCGCAGCATCGTCGACAGATCGGTGGGGCTGGCCGGGATGATGGGAGAGCCGCCGATCTCCTTGATGTACGAGCGCAAAAAGGCGCCTCCGACGTAGGTTTGCCACAGGGCCAGCCACGGCGCGAGCTGTGCCGGCTCGCTGCCCGGAGTGCTCGGCTCGCGCCGCAGCACCGTTTGCGCAGCGTAATGGAAAGAGCGTAGCATCCCGGCGACGTCGCGCAAGGCCGAGCGCTTCAGGCGCCGCTCGGAGAGGGTGCGCGCCGGCTCGCCCTCGAAGTCGATGATGACGAAATCCTTTCCGGTGAACAGGACCTGCCCGAGGTGATAGTCGCCGTGGATGCGGATCTTCAGCGCCGAGAGGCGCGGCCCCATGATGTGCGCCATCTGGTTCAGAACGTCCTGCTCCGCGGCGAGAACCCGCTCCACCGTCGGGAGCAGATCCGGATCGAGGCTCTGACGGCTTTGGCGCAACTGCATGTAGACGCGCCGGGTGAGGCTGCGCATCGACTGATAGACCGAGCGCTGGTAGAGGGTGGAGAACTCGTCGGGGCGCCAGACCGGGTTCTGCACCTCGGCGGCGAGGGCTTTGTGCATCTGGGCGGTGCGGCGCCCGAGCAGCGCGATCATCTCGAGATAAAAGTGCCCCAGGTATTCGCGGATCTCCGGATCGAGCGCTTCGGGGTCGGCCTCGAGGTAGAAGGGGAGGGCGTGGGGCAGCTGGGGAAGCTCGTCGCGCGAGGTGAGGAGCCTCTCCATGAAGCGCTCCAGGGCGTCGCGGGTGAAGCTCCAGGCGTCCCCCTGGTTCTGCACGAAGCTCTGCAGAAGCCCCAGGATGATCGGCGTTCCGCCGGCCGAGCGGTACTCCAGCGCGCCGGCGAAGGGGGGGACCTGCTCGAAGCGGGTGCGCTCGGTCAAAAAGCGCGTGATTTCCAGATCCGGGTTGATCCCCTCGTCGACCCCCCGGTAGAGCTTGAGGAAGTAGCGGTCGCCGTAGACGATGGAGCTGTTGGTCTGCTCGGCCTTCACCACCTGCGTCAGCAGGGCGTCCGAGCTCTTGAGGCGCCGGAAGGCCGTGCCCGGATACGCGCTCAGTTCGCCGCTTTCTCCCCGGATCTTGCGGCGCGAGCCGATCGCCTTGAGCAGCGCCTCGTGGAAGCCGTCGTCGTAGATGGCGTCGATGAGGACCCCCTCCTCCTCGCCGAGAAGGACCGGGGCGATGAGGGCCTGCGGCGTGTGCTCCAGCAGCGCGTCGGCCGCCTCTGCCGGCAGGAAGGCGAAGGGGAGGGCGTAGATCTCGCGGTCTCCCTCGGTGTAGAAAACCTGCAGAAGCACGAAGCGATAGCCGCGGCGGCCGCCGGGGATCTCGATGACGTCGAAAGGCTTGATCTGGCGCACCGTGCGCGCCTTGCTGCGGAACCAGCGCGCCCGTTCGAGGTAGCTCGGAAGGACCTGCTCGTAGAGGCGCTGTCCCGCCTGCCCCAGGAAGAGCTCGCTCCAGTTCTTCCCCTTGCGCAGGGTGATTTTCGGCATCTCCATCGGCGCCACGAGGCTCTCGCGCCGCTCGGGACGCAGCTGGAACCAGTAGTAGTCGTGGACCCCCAGGGTGATGAGGTAGGGGCTTTCGCGGATGAGGGGGTAGCGGTTTCGGCTGAAGACCTCCTCGGGATACATCCCGGCGTAGCGCGACAGGTCGAGGTGGGCGACCTGAGAGAAGCGCGACAGGTTGACCACCACCAGCAGGACTTCGTCCTCGTGCTGGCGGATGAAGGCCAGGACCTTGGGGTTGTCGGGGTAGAGCATCTCCAGGCGCCCCCGGCCGAAAGCGGTGAAGCGCTTGCGCATGGCGATCACCCGGCGCATCCACCACAAAAGGGACGAGGGGTTTCGCTGCAGGTTCTCGACGTTGATCGCCTCGTAGTGGTATTCGGGGTCGGCGATCACCGGCAAAAAGAGCTTTTGCGGATTGACCTTGGAGAAGCCCGCGTTTCGGTCGGGGCTCCACTGCATGGGGGTGCGCACCCCGTCGCGGTCACCCAGGTAGTAATTGTCCCCCATGCCGATCTCGTCGCCGTAGTAGATGATCGGCGTCCCCGGCAGGCTGAAGAGCAGAATGTTCATCAGTTCGATGCGCCGGCGGTTGTTCAGCAGCAGCGGCGCCAGGCGGCGGCGGATGCCGAGGTTGATGCGCGCACGCGGGTCGGTGGCGTAGACCCGGTACATGTAGTCGCGCTCCTCGTCGGTGACCATCTCGAGGGTGAGCTCGTCATGGTTGCGCAGAAACATCGCCCACTGGCAGTTCTCGGGAATCGCGGGGGTCTGGTCGAGGATGTCGGTGACCGGAAAACGGTCCTCCATCATCAGCGCCATGTACATGCGCGGCATGATCGGGAAATGAAAGGCGGTGTGGCACTCGTCGCCGTCGCCGAAGTAGGCGACGGCGTCCTCGGGCCACTGGTTCGCCTCG
>JBJHBH010000159.1:0-3150 GCA_050485365.1 Desulfuromonadales bacterium
TGCACTTTTCCTCAAGCTGCTCGGCGTCTCGGGTGTCGGCCCCAAGCTCGCGCTCCGCATTCTCTCGGCGGTCAGCCCGCAGAAGCTGGCCGACATGATTTTGCACGGCGACGTGCGCGGCCTCACTGCGCTCAAGGGCGTGGGCAAAAAAACCGCCGAGGTACTCATCGCCTCGCTGCGCAGCAGCATGTCCAAGCTCGACCTGCCGCGCGACGAGGCCGCGGGCTCCGAGGGATCCGCCGAGGGCGCGACCTTCCGCGATGCGGTGATGGCGCTCGTCTCGCTCGGCGTCAAGGATGCCGCGGCGCAGGAAGCCGTGCGCAAAGCCTCGGCCAAGCTCGGCGCGGATGCGAACACCAGCGCGTTGATCGCGCAGGCACTGCAGGAGGCGTAGGGTGTTGCACGGCGCGATGGCGCGTTCGGGCATGTAGGGGCAAATAATTATTTGCCCCTACGGCCGATTACATTTGTCGAATGCCCGAACGCATCATCGCGCCGCAACAGCTGGGAGACGACCCCGAGGGGGACGTCAGCCTTCGCCCGGCCACGCTGGGTGATTTCACCGGGCAGGAAAAGCTCAAGGAAAGCCTCTCGGTCTTTTTGCAGGCGGCGAAGCAGCGCAAGGAGCCCATCGACCACATCCTGCTGGCGGGGCCGCCGGGTCTGGGCAAGACCACTTTGGCCCACATCGTCGCCAAAGAAATGGGCGCCAAACTCGTCATCACTTCGGGCCCCGCGCTGTCGAAGCCTTCGGAGCTCGCGGGCCTGCTGACAAATCTCGAGTCCCACGACGTCCTCTTCATCGACGAGATCCACCGCCTGAACCGCGTGATCGAGGAATTCCTCTACCCCGCGATGGAGGATTTCAAGATCGACATCCTGCTCGAGCCGGGGCCGTCGGCAAAGAGCATCAACCTCCCGCTCAAGAAATTCACCCTCGTGGGCGCCACCACCCGCACGGGCATGCTCACCTCTCCCCTGCGCGACCGCTTCGGCCTCAGCTTCCGGCTCGAGATGTACAGCGAGGCGGAGATGTCGCGCATTCTCTCGCGATCGGCGAAGCTGCTGGGCGTGACCTTGGATGAGGGGGGGCGCGCCCTGTTGGCTTCCCGCTGCCGGGGGACTCCCCGCATCGGCAACCGCGTGCTACGCCGCTGCCGCGACGTGGCGCAGGTCAAGGGCGCGCGCGTCATCGACTCCGCCACCGCGGAGCGTACTCTGGAGATGCTGGGCATCGACGCGCTGGGCCTCGACGAGATGGACCGCACCATCCTGAAGACGATCATCCACAAGTTCGAGGGCGGCCCGGTGGGTCTTTCCACGCTGGGCGCATCGATCGGCGAGGAGGAGCAGACGGTGGAGGAGGTGTACGAGCCCTACCTGCTGCAGATCGGGTTCCTCAAGCGCACCCCGCGCGGCCGCGTCGCCACGGCGAACGCGTACCGCCACCTCGGCCTCACCTCGCCGGCGCGGGATCCCGGGCAGGGGGAGTTGTTGTAATGCAAAGTTTTTTCGATATAGCGGTACCAGCAGGAATCGCCACGGGTGTTGCCCTGCTACTAATTCGATTATTTGGGGCCAAGTGGATTGAAAGCTTCTTTTCGAAGAGGATGGAACTCTACCGGCTTGAAATCGGCACTCTGTATAATCGCGTCTCAAAAATTCACGAAAAGGAATTCGAAGTACTCCCCCTCGCTTGGGAAAAACTGTCAGAAACACGCAACGAATTTATCGCGCTAGCTAACCCGATTCAGATTTTCCCGAATAGTCTGGATCTGATGTCTATTGATGATTTTGAGGAATTTCTAACGCATTCTGAACTTGATGAACAGCAGAAAAAAAGACTAAGAGGCTCACAGGAAAGATCCAAAAACTTCCGCAGCGAAGTTTACTGGATGCGACTCGGTAAGGCGAAAGAAAAGCTTCATGATCTAAGGATTTTCCTTATGCGGAATAAAATATTTCTATCAAGAGATTTATATAAACTATTCTCTCGAATTGAGTCCACCCTAATTAGTGCTGATGTATCCTTGGAGTTCCCGGAAAGCAACGAAACTCCATGGCACAGGCGCTCTTCGGAGCTCTACAAAAATCTTACTGAAGAGCTTCAGAAAACTGTAGACGAGCTTGAAGAAGCCATCCAGAAACGTTTGCGCTTCGAAGTAAGCGACAAGTAAGCGTCATTCCCGCGAAGGCGGGAATCCAGTCCAGCGGAGCGAAAACAACGAAGATACTCCTTCCAGGCAACTGCCTCCTGACTGGATCCCTGCCTGCGCAGGGATGACGGGTCTAAACGACGCGTCATTCCCCTGGAGATGAACACAGGGATGACAGTGTAGATGTGCTGGCCCCTCCTGCCGTCACCTCAAAATATCCCCCCACAAGTCCTTCCAATCCGGATTCATCTCTTCGATCAACCGGATCTTCCAGAGCCGCTTCCACTTCTTCAATTGCTTCTCCCTAAGGATCGCTGCTTCCATGGATGCGTGGGCCTCATAGTAGACGAGATCGAACACCTCGTACCGGCTCGTAAACCCCTTCAGGGTTTTGTTCTTGTGCGCCCAGATGCGTTTGGTCAAATCGCTGGTCACGCCGATGTAGAGGGTTCCATTGCGACCACTGGCAAGGATGTATACGAACGGATTCTTGTTTTCCATGCAAAGATTCCTGGGAGACGCCGCTTGGACGAACCACAGGAATGACTTCGCAACCTTCAGGCGACATTCCGGATTCTGCCCGAGGCGTCGAACACGCCGTAGTATGGGTCCTAATTCCCCCGAATCAGCCGCAGATACTCGTCCGTCGTACGCCCAATCGGCAAGCTTCCCTGCCCCCGCCAGCGATCTGCGGGGCTTGCAGTTTTACCAAGCTGGCAAACAGATATCGTATCCCGCCCTTCGTCAGAGCTCCTTTCGGATTTTCCGGCATCGCACTCCATTCTGATAACGTAGTCAAATGACTCCTTCGTTATCAGCCCTGCGCTGACTGGATCCCCGCCTCCGCGGGGATGACGGGGCTGAACGACTTCATTCCAAAAAGCGAAATCGTCCCGGCCGGAGCCTGTCCCGGCGAATGCCGGGGCCGGGGTGACGGTGAAGGCGAGCTGTCTCCCCTCTCCAGCTCAGCTGGAGAGGGGTCGGGGGTGAGGAC
>JBJHBH010000160.1:0-3043 GCA_050485365.1 Desulfuromonadales bacterium
CCCTTCCACATGTGGACCCCCGACGTCTATCAGGGTGCCCCGACGCCGATCACCGCCTTCATGAGCGCCGGCCCGAAGGCTGCGGCCTTCGCCGCCTTCCTGCGCGTTTTCCTTCTGGCGCTGCCGGCACTGCAGCCCGAATGGTCGACGATCCTGTGGATCCTCGCCGTCCTCACCATGATCGTCGGCAACGTCATCGCCATCAGCCAGACCGACATCAAGAGGATGCTCGCCTTCTCGTCCATCGCCCACGTCGGCTACGCTCTGGTCGGCCTCGTGGCGGCCAACGAGATCGGCATCTCCGGCATCCTCTTCTACATGCTCGCCTACACCTTCATGAACATCGGCGCCTTCGCCGTTCTGGTTCTGGCCGGAAAGAAGGGGGAGGAGAACCTCACCCTCGACGGGATGGCCGGCTTCGGCTACAAGCGCCCCTTCCTCGCCGTGGCCATGTCGATCTTCCTTGTTTCGCTGATGGGGATTCCGCCGACAGCCGGTTTCGCCGGCAAGTTCTACATCTTCGCCGGCGCGGTCGAAGCCGGGTACATCTGGCTCGTCGTCATCGGCGTTCTGAACTCGGCGGTTTCGCTCTACTATTACCTGAGGGTCATGGTCTACATGTACTTCAAGGATCCCGCCGAAGATTTCGCCTGGGTTCGTATGCCTGCCGCCGCCGTCGTCTCCATCGTCCTGTCGGTGGTCGGCGTTCTGTACCTCGGTGTCCTCCCCGGAGCGGTCATGGAGATCGCCAAGCTGGCGGTCTTCTAGAGAATCAAACAAAAGGGCTTCACTCCAGCCCCGGCGGCTTCGGCTGCCGGGGCATTTTTATTCGGAGCCCTATAATTTTGCAGAACGCCAAATATTCTGATATTTTGGCTGGACCAACAGCGCCAGCTCCCATCGTTCCCTATCGGCTCCAAGCCGCGAACGCGAGTCCGTCATGATCCGTCACGAAACGCTCAACCCCCCCCAGCACATCTACCCGGTCAATCCTTGGAAGATCATCGAAACCTCCTTCTATCCGAGGTTTCTCGCGCAGACCGAGACGATCTTCGCCATCGGAAACGGATACCTAGGCATGCGCGGCACCTACGACGAAGGAGATCCGTCGGTGCATCCAGGCACCTTCGTCAACGGTTTTCACGAGACGTGGCCCATCGTCTACGGGGAAGATGCCTACGGCTTCGCCCGAACCGGCCAGACGATGCTCAACATCACCGACGCCAAGGTCATCCGGCTCTATGTCGATGACGAACCGTTCTTCCTCCCCACGGCGAGCCTGCAGCTCTATCAGAGAACTCTCGACATGGAGGGGGGCACCCTCGATCGCGAAGTGCTGTGGGAAACTCCCTCCGGAAAGCGGGTCCTCATCGAGTCGCGCCGCCTTGTCTGTCTCGAGCATCGCCACCTCGCCGCCGTCTCCTATCAGGTGACCCTCCTCAACGCCGACGCCCCGGTGGTGATCTCCTCCGAGATGAAAGGCAATCAGCCCAACCCCGGCGGCGTCGACGATCCGCGAAAGGCCCGCGGCTTCAGTGCCAAGGTGCTGCACGCCAGAGAGCATTACAGCCGTGACCTGCGCCTCCTCCTCAGCCACCAGGCTGAGCGCAGCCGGATGACCATCGCTGCGGGGGGCGACCACATTTTCGAAGCCGAGTGCCCTTGGCGGGTGCAGACCGACCTGGATGGGGATTCGGCAAGGATCGTCTTCTCGGTCGATGCCTGCAAAGGAAAGCCGATCCAGCTCGTCAAGTTCATCACCTATCACACCTCTCGGCAGGCGTCGACCTCAGAGCTGTGCGACCGGGCCGAGCGTACCCTGGACCGCGCGTGCCGGGAAGGATTCGGCGCCCTGCTGCAGTCGCAGCGGCGGTATCTCGTCGATTTCTGGAAGCGCAGCGACATCGCCATCGAGGAGGTGCCCGGCGGCGACCGGCAATGCGGGGAGATGCAGCAGGCCCTGCGTTGGAATCTCTTCCAGATCCTGCAGGCGTCGGCGCGGGCCGAGGGGGTCGGCATTCCCGCCAAGGGTCTCACCGGGCAGACCTACGAAGGGCACTATTTCTGGGATACCGAGATCTATCTACTCCCCTTTCTCACCTACACCGCTCCCACCATCGCCCGAAACCTCCTTCGCTTTCGCCACAGCATGCTCGAAAAGGCAAGGAAGCGGGCGGGGGAGGTGAACCAGAAAGGGGCGCTCTTCCCCTGGCGCACCATCAACGGAGAGGAGGCCTCGGCGTACTACGCCGCCGGGACCGCCCAGTACCACATCAATGCCGACATCGCCTTCGCGCTGCGAAAATACGTCGACATCACCGATGACAAGTCGCTGCTGTACGAAGAGGGGGCGGAGATCCTCGTCGAGACGGCGCGGCTCTGGCTCGATCTCGGATTCTATTCGAGCCGCCGGGGGGGTGCCTTCTGCATCCACGGCGTGACGGGGCCGGACGAATACGCCACGGTGGTGAACAACAACACCTTCACCAACCTCATGGCGCGCGAGAATCTGCGCTACGCAGCCGAGACGGTGAGCGAGATGCGCGAACGCTTCCCCGAACATTACGCCACCCTCGTGCATCGCACCTCCCTCGATTTCGACGAGGTGGGCAGGTGGCGCCACGCCGCCGAGGCGATGTACGTTCCGTACGACGAGTCCCTCGGAATCAATCCCCAGGACGATCGCTTCCTCGATCTGAAGGTCTGGGACATCAAGGCGACTCCAAGAGAGCGCTTCCCGCTGCTCCTCTATCATCATCCGCTGGTGATCTACCGTCACCAGGTCATCAAACAGGCAGACGTGGTGCTGGCGATGTTCCTTCTGGGCAACGAATTTACGCTGGAGCAGAAAAAGCGCAATTTCAACTACTACGACCCCCTCACCACGGGCGACTCGTCGCTTTCGGCCTGCATCCAGAGCATCATCGCGGCCGAAGTCGGTGACGACGAAAACGCGCTGCGCTACGCCCGCTACGCGCTGCTGATGGATCTTGCCGATATCGGGGGGAACGTCAAGGACGGCTGCCACATCGCCTCCATGGGG
>JBJHBH010000161.1:0-3039 GCA_050485365.1 Desulfuromonadales bacterium
GGCGGCGATTTCGGAAGGCGCACTATCGGCCTCGTCCTCCTCGATACGCGCAGTGTCGGTCGACACCTCTTCTTCCGGGGCGGGCTGAGCAGCTTCTTCTTCATCGCCTGGGCTCGGCGCGCGCGGCGCGACAGCCGCAATCGTCTCGCCCGGCTCGCGCTCGAACGGAACTGCCGCCCGTGCCACGACGCTGCCATCGCTGCCCAGCAGGTCGGCGCGGATGATGTAGTCGCCGACGGGAAGGTCGACCCGCGCTTCGATCAGGAAGCGTCCGCCTTCGGAAGTCCGCGTCTCGCCCAGCAAGATGTCGTTGGCATAGACACGCACGAAGCGACCGGCCTCGGCATGGCCCGCGACGAAGACCGTTCCGCCGTCGATTTCGACCGCCTCGACGAAGACGCGCGCCTGACCGGCGGGCTGTGGTGCCTCCATCACCGGCGCCGCCTCGGGCTCGAGGGCTGCCACATCCTCTTCGGCCTGCGTGGCCTCGGCCGTGACGCCAGGCTCGTCCGTCTGCGCCGTATCGGCCGCCGCGTCTTCCTCGGTCGCCTCGGAGGGAAGTTCGGCCGCTTCCGCTTCCGCCCGCTCTTGCGTGGCGTCTGAGACGACCGTCTCTTCTTCCGCGCTCGGCGCCTCGGCCAGATCCTGCTCGGCTGTCTCTGCCTCTGCCGCGGTTTCGTCCGGCTGTGCGGCGGGTTCTTCCGTCGTGGGCGCCACCCCGGCGAGATCTTCTTCCGTCGTGATATCGGCCTCGGACTCGGCAAGCTCCGTCTCGGCAGTTTCCGCGGGCGCCGCGTCGGCCTCGGTTGCTTCGTCCTCAGCCGCGTCCGCTACGGCCTCGCCCTCGGGCAGTGCTTCGGCGGCTTCGGTCACATCTTCATCGGGACGCGCCTCTGGTGCCTCCGCGATATCGGCCTCGTCCTCAATGGGCTGGGCGTCGGATGCGTCGGGCACCGTGATCAGGCGCGAGGGGCTGCCCGGCTGTTCGACCAGCGCCAGCACCTGGCCATCCTGCGTTTCGGGCACGGACACGATGGCCGTTTCGACCGAAGTCACCACGACATTGTCGGCCGTCGTCGAGCGCAGCACGATCTGATAGTCACCGGGCTCCAGCGGATCGTCCAGCACGGCGGCGAAATCCCCATCCGGTCCGGCCTGAACGGTCGCGATCACGCGGCTGCCGGTCAGGACTTCGACCGTGGCATCGGGTGCGGCGCGCCCGGCAATGACCACCGAGCCGTCCGGTTCGACGCGCACGAGATCGAAGGCCGGTATGATGAGGTCTTCGCCGTCAGCCGTCTCGGAGGTTTCCTCCTCAACGACACTGGCGGATTCATCCACCTCTTCGGCGGCTTCCTGGCGCAGCGCCGCCGGCTCGGGAAGCGCTTCGGCTTCCGGCAGGGCCGCAACCACCGACTGCTCGGGCTCGAACCAGGGATCCAGAGATCCGGTCAGGTATGCCGTGCCGACGCCGGCGACAGCAACGCCGCCCCCGAACAGCAGGATCTTGAGCCAATACGCCATGATGATTCTCGTTTCTTAGCCGGATCGTCGGGCCATAGCGTGTTTTTCGCACTGCCACAAGAAAAAGGGCCGTGCCTCCTTGACCCGCGCGACATCCCCGCAGACCAATACGTCCATGACTTCGATTCGATCTATCTGCGTCTATTGCGGTTCTTCCGACGGTCGTGGCGAAACCTATCTGCAGGCCGGGCGCGAACTGGGTCTTAGCCTTGCAAGCAACGACCTGCGCCTCGTCTATGGCGGCGGAACCAAGGGCATCATGGGAGCCGTGGCTCTCGGCACCTCGGAGGCCGGAGGCAGGATTCTGGGTATCATACCCCGGTTTCTTGTCGGCAAGGAGACATCCGGCCCTGTCCAGATACCCAATCTGGAACTGGTGCTCACCGACGACATGCATGTGCGCAAACACACCATGTTCGAAGAGTCGGATGCCTTCGTTGCCCTCCCCGGCGGCATCGGAACGCTCGAAGAAGTGATCGAGATCATGACCTGGGCGCAACTCGGCCGGCATTCCAAGCCGATCGTCTTCGCCAATATTGGCGGTTTCTGGGATCCCGTGCTGGCCCTGCTCGACCACATGAAGCAGGAAGGCTTCCTCCACTCCCTTCAGCGCGTCCGCCCTCTTGTGGTGGAGCAGGCGGACGAGATCGTGCCCGCCATATTGGAAGCAGCGGCCGCCGAGATGCCCGAGGAAGGCGACCGACAGGTCATCGAAAGGCTGTAGCCTCTGTCACCGCCGCAAGGGCGGCTGGTGCGGTCGATGCATGATCCCGCCGAGGAACGGCAAGGAGCTTGCTCATGGAGCGTTTCACCGGAGGCTGCCTGTGCGGGGACGTCCGTCTGGTCGCCGAGGGACGCCCCTCCCGGGTCGGGATCTGCCACTGCCTCGACTGCCGCAAGCACCATGGTGCGATGTTCTACGCGGCGGCGATCTTTCCTCTGGCGGCCGTGACCATCGATGGCGAGACCCGCGACTATCGCGGCCGGCACTTTTGCCCGCGCTGCGGCTCTTCGGTCTTCGCCCGCTCCGGCGATGAGATCGAAATCCATCTCGGAACCCTCGACGCGCCGGATCGGCTCGCGCCGTCCTACGAAAGCTGGACCATCCGCCGCGAAGCCTGGCTGCCCCCTTTCCCGGTTGCACGCCGTTACGAACGCGACCGCGAGAGCGAAGACTGAACAGCCGGCCTCAGTGGGCCCCCGGCGCCTTGGCCGCCGGGGCTTCGCGGCTCTGCTTCAGCATCGACCAGGTGAAGATCGCCAACGCGATCCAGATGAGCAGGAAGGCGGCCATGCGCGCCGGGCCGAACGGCTCCTGAAAGATGAAGACGGCGATGAAGGCGATCATCGTCGGGGCTACATATTGCATGATGCCGATCGACGAATAGCGCAGAAGTTTTGCCCCGAAGGCGAACAGGATGAGCGGCACAGCCGTCACGGGCCCGCACAGGACAAGCAGCAGCATGTCGACCGGCTGGTCCGTCGTGAAGTGCGACTGTCCCGAAAGTGCCAGCC
>JBJHBH010000162.1:0-3015 GCA_050485365.1 Desulfuromonadales bacterium
CGTCACGACTGCGCTCAAGCTTCGTGTCCTGATCCGATGGATGACCGAACAGACCATGCACGGATTCGACGAACTGGATCGCGATGCTGCAGAGCGCTTCATGCATCACGTCGCCGGACGACGAACGCATGCGGGCGCGCCGATCAGGCCCAGGACCAGACATGACTACGCCAATCTTCTGCTCGCCCTCTATCAGCAGAGGTCCAAGCTCGCGTTCCCGCCGCCCGACCATCCCTTCGGCGACGAGCGTGCCAGCCGGTTTTCCGGGTTCAGCGGCCACACCGTTCGGCGCTTGCCCTTCACGCCGGACGCCATCGCCGTTCCACTCGTCTCGGCGGCAATCCGGTTGATCGGTCAGCCGGCCGATGACGTCATCGCGTTGCGCGACCAGGCTGTTCCGTTCCGTATGGATGATCAGGGGCGCTCCTTCTTCACTCACCGGCAGGCCGTTCGTAATCTCGTCGCATCGTTCCGCTTTTCCACCATCGATGGCGAGGAGGCCCCCTGGCATCCACCGCTGACGCGGACGAAGGATCTGCGTCTGCTGATCAACCGGATCCAGGAAGCTTGCTTCATCACCATCGCCTATCTGGTTGGCGCGCGGGTCTCGGAGATCCTGACGCTCGAGGCAAACTGCATCGAAGAGCACCCATCCGCAGATGGCAGCGAAGCGTTTGCCTATCTCCGCGGACGGATATTCAAGACCGCCGCCAATGAAGCCGGAACCCCGCATCTGTGGCCAGCGCCGCCGCCCGTCCTGCGCGCCATCGAGATTCTGCATCGGCTGTCGGAGCCTTTTCGCGCCGAGACCGGGCGATCGGAACTCTGGCTCTCCCTTGCCGGCAGCGGCATCGTCGACCGTCGTGCCCCGGAGGTCATCACCGCCAGTTCCCTCGTCATCCGCCTGAACGAGCGGTTTGCCCCCTTCATCGATCTGCCGTGCAAGGAGGACGGCTCGCCCTGGCACCTGACCACGCATCAGGGCCGCAAGACCTTCGCCCGCTTTGTCGGCAAACGCGACCGCACCGGCCTTCATGCCCTCCAGCATCATTTCGGGCACGTGACCCGCATCATGACCGACAGCGCCTATGTCGGCACGGATTTCGATCTTGGCGAGCTCGTGGACGCCCAAACCCTCGAAGAGACGCGATCCGCTCTCGAGGAGCTGCTCACCGCCTCACGCCTCGGCGGCAAGGCCGGACGTCTGCTGTCATCGCGATCGCGCTTCCGGGGCCGCACCCGTGACGGCGAGCTTGCCGCCCATGTCGACTTCCTCATCGAGGATAGCGGTATGCGGCTCGGCGTCTGCGATTGGGGCTACTGCGTCTATCGCGCCGAGACCGCCGCCTGTATGGGTGACGAACGCGGCCCCAACCCGCTATGGCGCACCGAGAGCACCTGCATGAGCTGCGCGAACTTCGCTGTCACAGAGCGTCACCGGCCCGTCTGGCAGGCTCGCCTTGATCGCAATCTCGCTCTGATTGCCGACCAACGGCTCGACGAGGCAAGCCTCGTTCTCGCCAAAACGCGTATCGCCGAGTGCGAGCGCATTCTGTCTGATCTTTCCGCCACAGAGGAATCTCATGGCCAAGCCGCCAGCCGCAAACCCACATGACAGGCGTATGGAGGCGACGGCCGAGAAGCTGCGCGCCGCACTGGATCGATTGAAGGGAGCAACGGGGGAGAGCTCTGGCGCCTCGATGCAGCGGTTGACCGTCGCCGCTCTCGCACGTGAGGCAGGCGTCGGCCGTAACGCCATCTACGCCAATCACCGCGGTATCCTCGACGAGCTCATTCGAGCCCGCCAGCCGCAGCGCGTGCCCGACCAAATCACCACCATCGAAGACAAGATCACCGAACAGCGCAGCGTGATCGAAGATATGCAGCAGCAGATTCGCCAGCTCGCGACCGAGAATGCCGGACTCATGCGGCGCGCCATCGAGGCGGAACGTCGCGCCGACCGGGCCGAACGCCGCAGCGCGCAGTTGACGAAGGAGGTCGACACTCTCCGCCGCCCGAGGCTGCTGCGATTACCAGAGGGTGATACGGCGCGACGCTGAACAGTGACACTCCCCGCCCATGCCACGCGGCCCATCGCGATGCGCCGGTAAGCTGATCCCCGAAGAGCAAAGTGGCGAGGTTCGCCTTTCTTATCACCGCAGTGAGCGGCCAGACGTGATGCAAGGCGGCGCCTGATCTCGGCATGTCGCCATCGTCCGGATTTCGGCGTCATGAGCCGAGGCCTTCTCCTCGATCGGGCTCCATGAGGTGCGCCCATTGCGGCCTTTCTTGCTGGCGTATCTCACACCGGGTTCGGCTGCTGCTCAGCCCGACCTCGATCCCGCAACAGCGCAGCGCCGATCTTCTTCCCCGCCGTGCTCGGCTGTCGCCTGCGCCGGCTTCCTCGCGCGGCAAGAAGCTCGGCGCTGCGCCGCCCTCCATTCCATTTCGGCCCTTCGGGTGCGGGTCGGTCGCCCGGTGTTCTCCGATCGCCATCAAGGCCGCGATGGTCGCGACCTGATGCAGCAAAGGAGAAGACAAATGGCTCAGATCGGCACTTTCACCCGCAACGAAGACGGCTCTTTCGCCGGAGTGATCAAGACGCTCAACCTCAACATCAAGGCCCGCCTGGTCGTCGCCGAGAAGGAAAGCGAGAAGTCGCCCGACCTTCGCGCCCTCGCGGGCACCATCGAGATCGGCGCCGGCTGGAAGAAGACCGCCAAGGAGACCGGCCGGGAGTATCACTCGGTCAAGCTCGACGATCCGAGCTTCCCCGCTCCGATCTACGCCAGCCTCGTCGAGAACGAGGACGGATACGCCCTCATCTGGTCGCGCTGAGGCGACCTCCCACCGGACGCGGCGCTCCATTCCGGGGCGCCGCAGCCCGGCAAAAGGACACCCAGAAGTGTCCTTCAGAGAATCTCGAAGTCAGATCAACAGCTTCGACGCGAAAAGACAGTTGACGGCTGACCTAAAACGGCTTCACCGGCGAGATTGTCACCCTCAGCGTCCAGG
>JBJHBH010000163.1:0-2897 GCA_050485365.1 Desulfuromonadales bacterium
GAGGGATTCCGCAACCGACGACACGCGGGTCAAGACGGCCGTTTCGTGGCTGGAGGAAGCCGTGCTTCTGAAACGGGAGGAGAACCGCGTCCACGTTTTCCCGTCGTCCCTTCGCATCCCGACCCTTGAAGAGGCTGTGAGGATCATCGCGGAGGCCAAGTTGACGGACGGCTACCGCATGAAGCTCAAGATCCTCGTCCAGAGCCTGATCAACGCCCCTCCGGACAAAGGCATCTCGACTGATGAACTCTGCGGCATTTCGGGCTTCTCGCCCGGGCAGATGCGCAAGGCGCTCAACGATCTTGAAGCCCTTGGCATAGCCTCCAATGACACGGCTATCACGATCTTCGTGCATCTTGGCGTCGAAGACTCCTCGGAGAAGCGCCTCATGGAGGCGAACAGTCTCGAGAAGGACCTGATCGACAAACTTCGAGAGTTCGCACCCGATCTCGAGCAGGGCTCGACATCGATGCTCAATCTGAAGATCGCCTCACAAGAACTCCGCGACCTCGGTCACACTACGGTTCGCCCTGACATCGTGGACAAGCTCGTTCGAGGGATCGCGCGCGACGGGCGGGATGACAGCGATGGCATTGGAAGCCTACAGGTCCGCAAAATAGACCGTGAGCATCTTTCGGTTCGTCTGCAACGCAAGTGGCACGCGCTATCGGTGACCGCACAACTCCGTCGCCTGGCGGGGCGCGTTCTGTTGAGTGAGTTGCAGAAGGCAGCACCCCGGAACACCCGGGGCAAAGACATTCAGGTAGAAACGACTTTGGGAACCCTGATGGCGTCCCTGAATGGCGACTTCGAGCTGTCCAGTGCCATCGCGGATCCGACAAAGCTTCTCGATCGGGCCCTGCTCTGGCTGCATGAGCAGGGCGTCGTGACGCTCGGCAAGGGTCTCACGATCTTCCGACCTGCGATGACAATACATCTGGCCCCTGGGACTCAGCCATTCACGGAAGCCGACTTCGAGCCCCTCAAGTTGCATTACCAGGAACAGATCCTTCAGACACATATCATGGGGATCTATGCAGAGCGGGGCCTTGGCTCCATGAGCGACGCCTTGAGGCTCGCCGAAGACTACTTCACGCTCGACCGCGACGCCTTTGTTCAGAGGTGGTTTCCCGGCCGAGGTGCGGAGTTCCGCCGTCAGACCACGCCAGAGTCATGGCGGATGATCGTCGAATCCCTAAGGAACTCCCATCAATCCAGGATCGTGGCAGATGACCGGGAACAAACGAATGTCTTGGTCCTGGCAGGTCCTGGCTCCGGCAAGACGCGGGTACTCGTCCACCGCATCGCTTACCTCATCCGCGTGAAGCGCGAGAATCCACGCGGCATTCTGGCCCTGGTCTACAACCGCCATGCCGCAACCGAGATTCGGCGGCGACTGTCCGACCTCATCGGTGATGATGCCCGTGGCGTAACCATCTCAACCTGTCATGGTCTCGCGATGCGAATGGTGGGCGCCAGTTTTGCAAAGCGGGCCGATAAGGTCGAGAGCGTTGATTTCGACGGGATCATGGCCCAGGCGATTGCCCTGCTGAAGGGCGAGGGGTTGTCCCGCGACGAGGCCGAAGCTCAACGCGACACCCTCATCGAAGGTTACCGATGGATCCTTGTCGACGAATATCAAGATATCGGGCCAGAGGAGTACGAACTGATCGCTGCCGTTGCGGGACGCTCGATCGAAGATGAGGATCGGCGCCTGAGCCTCTTTGCCGTGGGAGACGATGACCAGAACATCTACGCCTTCACAGGCGCATCAGTGGAGTTCATTCGCCGCTTTGAAGAAGACTACAAGGCTCAGCCGACCCATCTGATCGAGAATTACCGATCGACGGGGAACATCATCCGCGCCTCGAACCAGGTGATCGCGCCGGCCGCGGAACGCATGAAGGTAGGCCATGACATCACGGTCGACCGCGCACGCAAGGATGATCGCCCAGGCGGACCGCTTGAGCGCTTCGACAGCGTAGGACGTGGCCGCGTGCAGATCTTCAAGGAGACGGGTGACCAGTTCAAGCAGGCTGTCCTTGCGGTGGAAGAACTCGAACGCCTCTCCAGAACCGTTCCCGGTTGGAGCTGGAGCAAGGCTGCAATCATCGCGCGGGAGTGGCGGTATCTGCAACCGGTGCGCAGTTATTGCGAAGCGCGGGGTATCCCGGTCCAGACCGCGAATGCAGAACCGCCGAACTTCTGGCGCCTACGGGAAACCCAGACCCTCGTGACCTGGCTCCGGAACCGTGACCGATCCGGCCTCAACGTCTCCGATCTCGCGACGTGGATGGGGGCTCAGCCAGACGGACCGTGGTGGTCTATCCTGCGCGAGGGAATTGAGGATTTTGTCCGCGAGGTCGGGGACCGCGAAACCGACCGCAAGGACGTTCTCGAATGGCTCGCCGAATGGGGGCGCGACATCCGCAAGCGCCAGACCGGTCTGCTCTTGCTCTCTGCCCATCGTGCCAAGGGCCTCGAGTTTGACGACGTGGTCGTCTTGGATGGCGCCTGGGAAAAGCGATCCACGGGAGAAGACCGGGATGCAGCGCGGCGGCTCTATTACGTCGCCATGACACGGGCCCGGCGCAGCCTGACGCTCATGGCGATCGGTCCCCAGCATCCGATCCTAGATGGCCTGAGCGACGCGGCGTTCCTGCTCCGTCGACCTCAACTTGACGCGGTCGACGTCTCGGAGCGGGGCGGGGCGGCGTTCCAGGCGGACCGGGGCTGGACCCACGCGGGGGTCGACGCGCTGGCCTCGGCCGAGACCTACGCCGTCGACACCGAGTTCCACCGGGAGCGGACCTACTGGCCTCAGGTGGCCCTGGTGCAGATCGCCTGGGGCGACGAGATCGTCCTCGTCGATCCTCTCGCGGTCGACCTCGCACCGC
>JBJHBH010000164.1:0-2878 GCA_050485365.1 Desulfuromonadales bacterium
GAGACAGCTTCGCGCCCTGCCGGAGGATTAGACGTGTCTTCGCCCATGACGATCAGCAGCCTTCAGAACCCCCGCATCAAAGGGGCGATCCGCCTTCGCGACCGCCGCGGACGACAGAGCGCCGGCCGGATGCTGGTGGAAGGGTACGACGAGCTCGCCCTCGCCTGGGAGTGCGGTCTGCGCCCCCTCGAGCTCTTCGTCTGCCCCGAGCTGATCCGGGCGCCGCAGGGCGCTCTGCGCCAGCGGATGGAGGCGGCGGGCACGAGCGTGATCGAGGTGAGCCGGGCGGTCATGGAGAAGCTCGCCTACCGGGAGAATTCCGACGGGTGGGTGGCGGTGGCCGAGATGCCGCAGAGGTCGCTGGACGATCTGCGCCTCGGCCCCGCGCCGCTGCTGGTGGTGGCCGAGGCGCTGGAGAAGCCGGGGAATCTCGGGGCGATTCTGCGCTCGGCCGACGCCGCCGGCGCCGACGCGGTGATCGTGTGCGACCGCGTCACGGACATCTACAATCCCAACGTGGTGCGATCGAGCAAGGGGACGGTCTTTCAGGTGCCGGTGGTCGAGGCGGGCTCGGCCGAGACGATCGCCTGGCTGCGAACGCGGGGGATTCGCCTCGTCGCGGCGACCCCGGCCGCCGAGTCGGACCATTGGGGAGCCGACCTTCGCGGCGGCGTCGCCATCGCCGTCGGGACCGAAAAGGAGGGACTCAGCCCCCTCATCCTCGGAGCGGCCGACCTGCGCGTCGCCATCCCCATGCGCGGACGCGTCAACTCCCTCAACGTCGCCCAGGCCCTCACCGTCCTCGTCTACGAGGCGCAGCGGCAAAGGCAAGGCTCTGGGGGATAGGCGATGGGCGATGGGCGATGCCTCTCGCCTGCCTTATTAAAACGGAAAGAAGACCGGCACGAGCAGGGTCGCCAGGACCCAGACGCCGAAATTCAGCGGGGCGCCTGCGCGGGTATAGTCGAGAAAGCGGTACCCCGCCGGACCCATGACGAGGGCGTTGGACTGGTGGCTGATGGGGGTCATGAAGCACGAGGAGGCAGCGATGGCCACGGCCATGAAGAAGGGGCGCGGGCTCACCGCCAACGAGATGGCGGTGTTGTAGGCGATGGGGGCGATGAGGACCGCCGCGGCGGCGTGGCTCATGATCTCAGTCAGCAGCGAGGTGAGCAGGATCACCGCGGCCAGCACCACCCACGGGCCGTAGTCGCCGAGGACGCCGATGATGAGATCGCCCAGGAATCGGGCGGCGCCGGTGTTCTCCATGGCGAGCCCCAGCGGCAGCGTCCCCGCGATGAGAATGATGATCATCCAGTCGATGCTGTCGTAGGCCTCGGCGGGGGTGATGCAGCGGGTGAGCACGACCACCAGGGCGCCCAGGGCCGCCGAGATCATGATGGGCAGAGCCCCCGTGGTCGCCAGCACGATCACCCCCAGCAGCGTCAGCACGGCGATGGGCGCCTTCTTCGGCCGGTAGGGGTCGGGCGAGACCCCCCCCAGCAGCAAAAAACCGTGCTCCTTGCCGAGATGGATGACCCGCTCCTCCGGCCCCTGCAGCAGCAGCACGTCGCCGAACTCCAGGACGACGTGGTCGACCTTGGTCACCACCGGCGAGCCCCTGCGCCACAGGGCCAGCACGGTCAGGCCGTGGGTGTCGGCGAAGCGCACCTCGCGTAGCGTCCGCCCGACCATTTCGCTGGTGGGGGTGAGAGAGGCCTCCACCACGACGAGGTCTTCCTTCTTCCCTACCGGACCCACCGGGTTGTCGCGCTCCGGAACGACCTCCACCCCTTTTTTCTCCCGCACCTTCAGAATCGACTCTGGGTTCCCCTTCAGAAACAGGATGTCCCCCTCGCGCAGCTTGCGGTTGCGGTGCGGGAAGGGGATCTTGATCTTGCCGCGAAGGATCGCCCGAACCTCCAGGCCGAAATCGCGCTCCAGCGCGCTTTTGGAGATCGTCTGTCCGGCCAGCGACGAGCCCTCCTGGATTTCCACCTCGGTGATGTACTCCTTCACCTGATACGCCTCGGTGAGGGTGCCGGCTTTTCGCTTGGGCAGAAGATGTCGCCCGGCCAGCGTCATGTAGAGAACGCCGAAGGCCAGAAGGATGATCCCCACCGGGGTAAAGGAGAACATGCCGAAGCTGCTGCCGTCGTACTGCTGCAGCAGCGTGTTCATCAGGATGTTGGGAGGGGTGCCGATGAGGGTGCAGACTCCGCCCAGAAGGGAGCCGAAGGCCAGAGGCATCAGCAGCTTCGAGGGGCTGACCTTGCCGCGCTGGGCCATGGAGATGACGACCGGCATGAGGACGGCCGTTGCGCCGATGTTGTTGATGAAGGAGGAAAAAAAGGCGCTCGTCAGCATGATGGCGACGATCATGCGCTTTTCGCTGCCGCCGGCGAAGCGCACGAGCTTGTCCCCCACCGGCGCCAGCGCGCCAGTGTTGGTGAGGGCAGCGCTGATGACGAAGACTGCGGCGACGGTGATGACGGCGGGGTTGCTGAAGCCGGAGAAGGCCTGCTCCACCGTCACCAGCCCCGTCAGGGCGAGGGCCAGAAGCACCATCAGGGCGACCAGATCCATCCTCACCCATTCGGTGGCGAAAAGGACGATGGCCGCAAGGAGAATAATCAGGACAAGGGCGATTTCCATAGCACTCCCGCACAAGCCACTTCCCGGTTGGTGTTAAATTTTAATCGAGGAAGCAGGAGACGGCAAATCGCCTGAATTGTTTATCGGTTGCAACTGTTCAGCATGGGGTCCCACCTCCCATGCCAAGGGACGCTTTTCGCCGTCCATGGCCGCTTGACTGGCGCCGTCCATGGCGCCAGACATCCTTCTCATGGGAGCCGCGACCCCACAAGGTGAATAGATA
>JBJHBH010000165.1:0-2735 GCA_050485365.1 Desulfuromonadales bacterium
CCGGCGGTGTGGTAGTGGCCGATGCGCTCGTGGTACTCCTGGATGCGGCGGATGATGTCGCCGTTCATGATGGAGACATGGTAGATGTCGAAGAGCAGCTTGAAGTTGGGAGAGTCGACGCGCTTCACGAGATCGACGCAGAAGTCCACGTCGTCCCCGAAGTAGCCAGGGTGTCCCTTCATCGGATGGGATCCGTCTCGCGAGTTGAGGTGCTCCAGCACGAGGGTGACCCCGGCTTTCTCGGCCACGGGCACGATTTCCTTCCACACGGCGACGCAGTCGTCGGCGGCCTTGGTCTCGTCCATCCCGTCGAAGCGCATCCCGGTGAAGGTGATGACGGTCTCGCACTCTGCCTCGACGGCGGCTTCGATCGATTCCTCGAGCTTTTCGAGGACGGTCTCGTGGTGCTGGGGGTCGCAGGGGCCGACGGCGAAGCCGTGGCTGCTGACGAGGGAGATCTCGAGCCCCATGGCCCGGACTTCGGGGTAGGCCGCGCGGGGAATGCCCTCCATCGCCGCCATGCCGAGGGCCTTGCAGTGCTTCGCGAGCTCGATGGCATTAAAATGGTCGTTGAAGCACCAGCCCATCACGGACTGGCGGATGCGGCCTTTTTGGACCACGAACTCCGGGTCGGCGTCTTCGCGGCGCGTCTGGGCGGCGGCGCGTTCGCCGGAGAGAAGCATCGCGCCCGCTCCTGCGAGGGCGCCGCGTGAAAGGAAGTGTCGTCGGTCGGTCGGCATTGCAGCGAGTGTAGCGGAAGGGGATGGACTGTGGCAAGGCGAAAGAGGCGGCGCGAACACGGGCCGCGTTGCCTCATAATTTTGGACACCGAGAGCGGGATTTGTGAGAAGGCGGTTGAGGTCCATTGCCTCATAACCGAGGACACCGTGGCGAATGGCAAAAACCATGAGCCGAACCAGCCGCGACGAATACCTTGAACGAATGCGCGACCGCTACTCGCGCTACACCGGAAAACCTGCCAAAGGGCGCCTGCTCGACGAGTTCTGCCAGGTCACCGGGCATGAGCGCAAGTACGCCAGCAAGCTGCTTTCCAGGCGCAGGGGCCGCTCCTGCGAGGCGGGCTGCGTCCGGCCCAGGGGCGGACGCCCGCCGGTCTACGACGCGGAGGTAGCGAGCGTGGTCTTCGCGATCTGGAAGCACTCCGAGCAGCCCTGCGGCAAGCGCCTCAAGCCGATGCTCGAGCAGTGGCTGCCGTACTACGAGAGACGCTGCGGGAAGCTGCGCAGGAGCGTGCGCGCGGGCGTGCTGGCCATCAGCGCTTCGCAGATCGACCGGGTGCTCGCGCCGAGGAAGGTCGGCACGGGCGCCGTCAACCGGCGGACACCGAAAACCAACGCGGCGATCAAAGCGTTGGTGCCGGTGAGGGCCGAGTGCTGGGACGCGAGGGAGCCGGGCTGGCTGGAGGCCGACACCGTCGCGCACTGCGGCGGGGACATGGGCGGGAGCTTCCTCTGGAGCCTGACGGCCACCGACATCTTCAGCGGCTGGACGGAAGTGCGAGCCACCTGGAACCGAGGCCAGCACGGGGTTTGCGCCGCATTTGGCGAGATCGAGACCTCGCTGCCCTTCGGCATCCTGGGGGTCGACACCGACAACGGGGGCGAGTTCCTCAACCACCATCTGCACCGCCACTTCACGGGCCGGGAGAAGCCCGTGGAGATGACCCGTTCGCGCCCCTACCACAAGAACGACCAAGCGCATGTCGAGCAGAAGAACTCGACCCACGTGAGGCAGTTGCTGGGCTTCGATCGGCTCGGGCACGGTCTTCTGGAGCCGCTGGTCGTCGGTCTGCTGGAGGCATGGAGCATCTGGCGCAACGGCTACACGACGAGCTTCAAGCAGATCAGCTGCGAGCGGGTGGGGAGCAAGAGGGTGCGTCGGCACGAGAAGGTCCCCAAGACCCCCTGCGAGCGTCTCATCGAGTATCATCAGGGAAGAGGCGACCGCGCGCGCGCCGCAGCGTTGCGGGTGTGGAGGAAGCCCCACGACCCCTTCGAACTGAAGGACTGGATCGAAGAGCGCCTGGCAGCGATCTGGAAGCTGGACTCTCTGCTCACCTTGGCCGAAGCTGAAGGCGAGCCCGACCTGGAGGGGGTGGCGGCACCGTTTTTGCGGGGCCTTCTCCGCTACGCTCCGAAGGCCCCGCAAAAACGGGAACCCGCTCGGAAGTCCCCTCTGAATCCGTACGACAAACAACCACCCGAACAAGAAGCCACGGAAGCGCCCGGAGCCGCCTAATCATCCGCCCCTTCGGTGTCCTTTAGTTTTGAGGCAACAGGCCTGCCGCGGCGACGCCTCGCTTGACAGTCGCTGCCATGCGAGGGATGGATAAGGGAGTGAGTTTTCTTTTCGCAACCGACATCGACGGCACTGTCTACGACGGACCAGAGACGGCGGAACTCTTCGCCCGTTGCTGGCACGAGAGGGCCTGCGCGGCGGGCGACGCCCCTCGGCTCGTCTACAACAGCGGCCGCCATGTGGACGACGTGCTGCAGCTCGTCGCCACCAGCCCCTTGCCCGAGGCGGACTTCGTCATCGGCGGGGTCGGCACCGAGATCCACGACTGCCGGGCGGGGAGCCGTTTGGAGGAATGGAGCGAGGTGCTCTCCCCCGATTGGGATTTCTCCCTCGTCGAGGAGATCGTGCGCCGCGAAGCCGAGGGGATCGTGCCGCAGCCGCCCGCGTGCCAGAACCCCTACAAGTCCAGCTGGTAC
>JBJHBH010000166.1:0-2583 GCA_050485365.1 Desulfuromonadales bacterium
CTGCGCAGCGCCCGGGCCGTCTTCGCCTTCAGAATGCGGCCGAACGGGAAGCCGCGGTCTTCCTGGATGAATTCGATCCCGATCCGGATGCACGCGGGGTCGCCTTCGTCAATCCCGGGGATCACCCTGTCCATCACGGGATAGATCCAGCGTCGTTCGCCCTCGACATGCTCGTCCGGCGGCAGATCGCGAGGAACGATCCCCGCCTCAGCCGCATACGCGGCGTACCGGGCCCGGATCCGCTCGGCCGTCCACGCTCCCTCGCCGTTGTAGTCGATGATTTCCACGCTTTCCCCAGCGCCCCGCGCCCTACTTCAACCTCTCGAGCTTCCCCTTGCGTTTCACGATGTTCTTGTAGTCCCACTGGATCTCGGTCGCCTTGGCCAGCCAGCGGGCGAGGGCGGCCCCGTCGATCTCGGCGGCGTCGGTGTAGCGGGCCTCGGCGGCCTTGAAACTCCCCTCGGGCTTCAGCCCCGGCTCATCGAACGACTGCCCGCTCCAGAACAGGAGGCGGACGCACCCCTTGAGCTTGCTGTAGCCGACGATCGGATTGGCGCCAGAGAAACCAGACCGGGTGGTGATGCCAGATCTTGCACTCGGACCCCGGCAGGCCGCGGAGATGCATGGGGTCGCTACCAGTGATAGCGAAATCGCGGAACGAATCAATCAAATTTGATTCGATCCATTATCAAGCCGTCGACAGCATCGAGATCGAGCATGTACTTGGGTGGACGAGGCTTGCCATTTGAATTACGACCTTGCTTCATTTGGCTGAGAGTACCAACACCGTCCTTGTCGAGCCGAAGAAACAGCACTTCGGCCAACTCAGCCTTTGTTTTACGATATCGGGAGACTTCAGTTCGCGTTCGGCGCTCTTTTTCGTACGCGGACAGACCGCCTTTGAGCTGGCTATGCCACTCCTGAAAAGTGCGATCCACATCGTTGTATTCAACATCGCAAAGAGCGATGATTACACCGTGCGCTCCATTCTTTTCAACTGAATTATCAATTGCCGCGCAGTCGTTAAGAATGCACTTGTGCATGTCCGACTTGATTGCCTTAGCCTTTAAGTCCCAGTTCACGCACCCTTTCAGATCAAAGCCGACACTTCCGAACCGCTC
Source organism: Desulfuromonadales bacterium (assembly GCA_050485365.1). GTDB lineage: Bacteria > Desulfobacterota > Desulfuromonadia > Desulfuromonadales > JACZKF01 > JARFUG01. The sequence continues at coordinate 1,122 of JBJHBH010000166.1, forward strand.
GCCAGGAATCTGGAACTTTCCGCGAAGTCGCTGGTGGCAAAGATGCTCAAAATAAAACGCCCACCATTCCATCTGCCTCCAGTTATAATTTGCTTCCTTGAGCTCTAGAATAGACTTCTTCCCCTCCCAGACACGGGGGAGGTCAGCGAGGGCCGCCTTCGCATTCGCAATATCTTCAGAAAAGGCGGGCGTCATTATTCACTTCTTCTTCCATTCGCTTCTTGGCGATCTTGTGGTACTCCTCACTGATCTCGATCCCGAGAAAGTCCCGCTTGATCTTCGCCGCCATTACACATGTTGTACCGCTGCCGCACATCGGGTCGAGCACAAGATCGCCAGGCTTTGAAAAGCACTGGATCAAGTCTTCGGCCAGCCGATCGGGGAAGGTCGCCGGATGCTCCAACTTCGTTCGGTTGCCCTCAGAGTTACTTGTCGCATACTCCCACAGAGTGCCACGGCACTTCATTCCATTGACCGCCTTGCGTTCAATTTTCTTGAATCCGCCATTCGTGAGCCGATCTGTGCCTGTGTAGACCTTGCCCGCGTGCTTTGAAGGCACCATGAGCGTTGATTTGTCAAAATGCCTCGGCCGATTTCCTTTGAGGAAGATCAAGATGTATTCATGATCCACCCGGAACCGCTGTGTCCACCACGCACCTGGATTCCCGTGGCGCTGATAGATGCAGCACTCAAAAAGTCTCCAACCGGCCCGATCCACCCAATCCACTGCCCATCGAAATGTGGTCAGCGATTTTGCAAAATTCTTCGTCCCGTCACCGATGACAACGGCGCAGACTCCGCCGTCCTTTGTGACTCGGAACAGCCGAGTGCCGAGAGTCTGGTAATCCAGCTTCCAATTCTTCCCGTAGTCCCGGATGCCATCGTATGGAGGACTAAAGACGGTAAGATCAATACTTTCGCCCGGCAGTTCCTCCAGCGCCGCGAGTGCGTCCCCCATAAGAATGGTGTTTCTGGGGGCTTCCGCGGACTGGGGGTCGATTTCAATTGCTGGAAAAGCCTTGGCCGTAGTCTTTGGCATTTGCGACGGTACCTCTCTTACTATGGCTGATTGGTGTAGCCTCTCGGCCGCGTATCGGACGCTTCAGAAGCGAGTGTAGCCCACCTCAAGCCGTTACGGGCCGAGTCGCATCACCTGATCTCACGCCGCGCCTGCTTCGCCCATTCGGTCGCACACTGGCGAACGATAAAACCCGGCAAATGCAGATGTTTTACTACTAATCGGGGTGAGAGGATTCGAACCTCCGACCTTCTCGTCCCGAACGAGACGCGCTACCAAGCTGCGCTACACCCCGGATGTGACTCAATGGTAGCCGCCGCGGGGGCGGCAGCAAGCCCCGGGCCCTGCTTTCGGGACGAGGGGCGTGGGGTGTTGGGCGTGGGGCGTGGGGGGTCGCCCGCCGGGGGCGGGCGAGAGCGGGAGAGGGGCGAGCAGGTGAGCCGG
>JBJHBH010000167.1:0-2547 GCA_050485365.1 Desulfuromonadales bacterium
TCCTTCTCGTTCTCCTTCGGGATCAGCACGGTCTTGATGTTGCCGCGCAGCGCCGCAAGCAGCTTCTCCTTCAGCCCGCCGATGGCCAGCACCCGGCCGCGGAGCGTGATCTCGCCGGTCATGGCGACGTCGTGACGCACCGGAATCCTCGTCAGGACCGACACGATCGAGGTCGCCATGGCGACGCCCGCCGACGGGCCGTCCTTGGGCGTGGCCCCCTCCGGCACGTGGACGTGGATGTCGGTGCGCTCGAAGGTCGGCGGCTTGATGCCCAGACTGACCGACTTGGAGCGCACGTAGGACTTCGCCGCCTGCACCGATTCCTGCATCACGTCGCCGAGCTTGCCGGTCATGGTGATGCGGCCCTTGCCCGGCAGCATCACCGATTCGATGGTCAGCAGTTCGCCGCCGACCTCGGTCCAGGCGAGGCCCGTGGAGACACCGACCATGTCCTCGGCTTCCGCCTCGCCGTAGCGGTAGCGCGGCACCCCGGCGAGCTTGTCGAGGCTCTTGCCGGTCACCTTGATGCGGTCCTTGCCGTCGACCAGGATCGTCTTGGTCACCTTGCGGGCGAGGTTGGCGATCTCACGCTCGAGATTGCGCACGCCGGCCTCGCGGGTGTAGTGGCGGATCAGACCGACCACCGCGTCGTCACGCAGGTCGAACTCCTCCGCCTTCAACCCGTGGTCGCGCTGCTGCTTGGGGATCAGATGCCGCTTGGCGATCTCCAACTTCTCGTCCTCGGTATAGCCGGGGATGCGGATGATCTCCATGCGGTCCAACAAGGGCTGCGGCATCCTGAGCGTGTTCGCCGTGCAGACGAACATCACGTCGGAGAGGTCGTACTCCACCTCCAGGTAATGGTCGGCGAAGGCGTGGTTCTGCTCGGGATCCAGCACCTCCAAGAGTGCGGAGGCCGGGTCGCCCCGGAAGTCCGAACCCATCTTGTCGATCTCGTCCATCATGAAGAGCGGGTTGGACGCCTTGGCCTTCTTCATGGACTGGATGATCTTGCCTGGCATCGAGCCGATGTAGGTGCGCCGATGGCCGCGGATTTCGGCCTCGTCGCGTACGCCGCCGAGCGACACGCGGACGAACTGCCGGCCCGTCGCCTTTGCCAGCGACTTGCCGAGCGAGGTCTTGCCGACGCCGGGCGGGCCGACGAGGCAGAGGATCGGCCCCTTGATCTTCTTCACCCGCTGCTGCACCGCTAGGTATTCGACGATGCGCTCCTTCACCTTCTCCAGACCGAAGTGGTCGGCCTCGAGGATGGCCTCGGCCGCCTTCAAGTCCTTCTTGATCCTGGAGGGCTTCTTCCACGGGATCGAGAGCATCCAGTCGAGGTAGTTGCGCACCACCGTCGCCTCGGCCGACATCGGGCTCATCGACCGCAGCTTCTTGACCTCGGTCAGCGCCTTGTCGCGGGCCTCCTTCGAGAGCTTGGTCTTGCGGATACGCTCCTCCAGCTCGGAGACCTCGTCCTTGCCGTCGTCGAGCTCGCCCAACTCCTTCTGGATCGCCTTCATCTGCTCGTTCAGGTAGTACTCGCGCTGCGTCTTCTCCATCTGACGCTTCACCCGCGAGCGGATGCGCTTTTCCACCTGGAGAACGCTGATCTCGCCTTCCATGTAGCCGTAGAGCCGTTCCAGGCGCTCGGCGAGCGACGGCGTCTCCAGCAGTTCCTGCTTGTCGGCGATCTTCAAGGACAGATGCGCTGCCACCGTGTCGGCGAGCTTGGACGGATCCTCGATCTGGCCGAGCGAGACCAGAACCTCCGGCGGCACCTTCTTGTTGAGCTTCACGTACTGTTCGAAATTGGTCACCACGGCGCGCGCCATCGCGTCCAACTCGCGCGGATCGGCGTCCGCCTCCGGCAGAACCTCGCCCGCCACCTGGAAGAAGCGCGGGTTGTCCACGAACGCCTTGATCAGCGCCCGGCTCTGCCCCTCGACCAGCACCTTCACCGTGCCATCGGGAAGCTTCAAGAGCTGGAGCACCGAACTGACGGTGCCGACGCGATAGATGTCGCTCGGTCCGGGGTCGTCCTGCGAGGCGTTCTTCTGCGCGACCAGGAGGATTTGCTTGTCCTCCTTCATCACCTCTTCGAGCGCCGCGATCGACTTCTCCCGGCCGACGAACAACGGCACGATCATGTGGGGGAACACCACGATGTCGCGCAGCGGCAGGACGGGAAAGATGGTGGTCTCGGGGGACTGCGGCATGCTACCTCACTTCCGGATGCGAACGATGTCGCAACAGGGCAGGAACGTGGCGTCCCGCACGGCGGCTTTCAAGCCGACCGCCGGACCGCAGCCACGATACCACCCATCAAGCTAGCATGACGGACCCGCGCTTCCCAGCGCCGGGGCCGAGCGAAGCGGAGGAACCGGGGGGGGGGGATGGGCCCCCCGCCCCCCCAGCAGAGGGTGGGGAGGGGGGGATTGGGCGCGGCGGGGGGCGGGGGGTGGCTGCGGGTGTGGCGGAGGCCGGGGCGGGGGTGGTGGCGGGGGCGGGGGGGGGGGCGGGGGGGGCGGGGGGGGGGCGGGG